>URQY01000003.1 GCA_900550165.1 uncultured Eubacteriales bacterium | reverse complement strand
GGGCTACGTCGGTTACGACGAGGGCGGACAGCTGACGGAGAAGGTGCGGCGCAAGCCGTATTCCGTCGTGCTCTTCGATGAGATCGAAAAGGCGCATGAGGATGTGTGGAACATTCTGCTGCAGATCCTTGAGGACGGCGCGGTGACGGATTCGCAGGGGCGGCGTGTGGACTTTCGCAGCACCGTGATCCTGATGACCTCAAACGTGGGTGCCAAGAGCATCACGGCGGCAGGGACGCCGCTCGGCTTTGCCTCAGAGGGGCGGCAGGATGAGGAGGCGCGCTTTCGCGCGGTGAAGGAGGCTGTGACGGCAGAGCTGAAGCGGACGTTCCGGCCGGAATTT
Source organism: uncultured Eubacteriales bacterium (assembly GCA_900550165.1). Classification (GTDB taxonomy): domain Bacteria; phylum Bacillota; class Clostridia; order Oscillospirales; family Oscillospiraceae; genus Hominicoprocola. Next base: position 86,993 of record URQY01000003.1, on the reverse strand, counting down.
CTGAACCGCGTGGACGAGACGGTCGTATTCCGGCGGCTCGGCGAGCGGGACATGGCGGAAATCGCACGGCGTCTGCTCGCGCAGACGGCGGCCCGCGTCCGCTCGCTCGGCATCACGTTTTCATTCGACGATGCGGCCGCGGCGGTGCTTGCAAGGCGCGGGAACGACCCCGCCTACGGCGCGCGCCCGCTGCGGCGGCTCATCAGCGCGGAGGTCGAGGACGCGCTCGCCTCTCTTTTGCTCGACGGCACGCTCGCACGCGGCGATACGGCGGTGTTAGCGGCGGAGGGAGGCACGCTCCGCGTGCGCCGGCGCGAGGAAACGGCGGCCGCCGCCCTCGGCGACGCCGGCGCGCAGAAGGCGTGAAAAAGGTGTATCAGAACAGAAAACCCGACCGATGATTTTCCATCGGTCGGGTTTTCATACCTGTGTAAAGACTTTTGAGGTCGAAAGATGCGAGGGAACTTCTCTCTTGAAGGGATGAAGCCGGTTCGGCAAACCGGAAGCTGTCAAAAAGGATGATTCCAATATTCTACAGTATTTCCGCTCACATCATAAAAAGTAATGCTGCCCGCATTGATCGGCAGGACGATCGCAAAGGGCTGATCGCTGTCGATATCGATCACTTGAATGGCGCGGCCATCATCGATTTGAAGCTGCTGCACCTGCTGCTGATTCATGGAAATCAATGCGCGCTCATTAGCACCCTCTGTGGTGAACTCTGCAATTCCTTCCTGGATCTCCGAGAGTTTTCCACCCGCGCGGAAGAAATATCCGAAGGAAAGTCCCGGGCGATTGACATAGACGGAAAAAGTGTGGTCGCTCATGTCCTGCGGATAAGAAATATATGCAGCCATCGTGTCAGAAACACTTCCATCGACCGCCCAATCCTCCTTGATCTTCTGCGACGAACGAATGTCTGTTTCCAGATTGCCCGATGCTATGCCAATGTCGTTACTTACATAAAGAAAACCAACAAGTACGCTGCAAACGAGAAGAATCCCTATCACAGTTTTAAGAACGATCTTTTTCATGGCTATCAAAACTCCTTAGCAGATTCCCAATTTTTTGCCCCGGATGCGCTCATCCTCATTCAAAGCGCTCAACGGTCGTTGCGAGGTCGTAGCTTGCCTTGAGCGCCTTGAGCTTTGCCATCGGCTCTCCGGCGGCGTGCTTGTCGAGCGCGGCCTGATCGTGCCAATGCTCGATGAGCAGCACGCAATTCTCCTCGGCGAGGGGGAGATAGTAGTCGTACTGCATACAGCCCTCCTCGTCGAGGACGGCGGCGCGCAGGCCGCTTTGCTCCATCTCCGCTGCAAAGTCTGCGGCCTTTTCGCCGCGATAGAGAACGTGAAGTAAAATGCCTTCCATAATAATATCCTCCTGTATATGAAATTTACGATACGTCGATCATTTCGAGGTATTTGTAGCCGTTTTCGGCAATGTGATCCTTGCGCCCCTGCAAATTGTCGCCGAGCAGCAGGTCGAACGAGCGCGCCGTTGCCTCTGCATCCTCGGGCATGACCTTGATGAGACGGCGCGTTTCGGGGTTCATGGTCGTCAGCCACATCATCTCAGGGTCGTTTTCGCCGAGACCCTTCGAGCGGTCGACCTTGTAGCGCTTGCCCTCAAGGTCCTTGACAATGTCGTTTTTCTCCTTGTCCGTGTAGGCAAACCACGTCTTTTCGCCGCAGGTGATCTCAAAGAGCGGCGTTTCGGCAATGTAAACATAGCCCTCGCGGATGAGCGTGGGGCAGAGACGGTAGATCATCGTCAAAATGAGCGTGCGGATCTGGTAGCCGTCCACGTCGGCATCGGTGCAGAGGATGACCTTGTTCCAGCGGAGATTGCTCAGGTCGAAGGCGTTCAGGTCCTTGACGAACTTGCCCGGCACCTCGACGCCGCAGCCGAGCACCTTCAAAAGGTCGGTGATGATCTCGCTTTTGAAAATGCGCGGGTAGTCGGCCTTCAGGCAGTTTAAGATCTTGCCGCGCACGGGCATGATGCCTTGGAACTCGCCGTCGCGCGAGAGTTTGACGCTGCCGAGGGCGCTGTCGCCCTCGACGATGTAGATCTCGCGGCGCGAGACGTCGCGCGTGCGGCAGTCGACGAATTTTTCCACGCGGTTTGAAATGTCGATGCTGCCGGAGAGCTTCTTTTTGATGTTCAGGCGCTGCTTTTCCGCGCTCTCGCGGCTTCGCTTGTTGATGAGCACCTGCTCGGCGATCTTGAGCGCGTCGACGCGGTTTTCGATGAAGTAGGTCTCGAGGCGGGACTTCAAAAAGTCCGTCATCGCCTCCTGCACGAACTTGTTCGTGATGGCCTTTTTCGTCTGGTTTTCGTAGCTCGTCTGCGTGGAGAAGTTGTTCGAGACTAAGATGATGCAGTCCTCAATGTCCTGCCAGGCGATGCGGCCCTCGCTCTTCTGATATTTGTTGTTGTCCTTGAGGTACTTGTCGATGGCGTAGACGAAGGCGTTTTTCGCTGCCTTTTCGGGGCTGCCGCCGTGCTCGAGCCAGGAGGAGTTGTGGTAGTGCTCGATGCGCTGCACCTTGTTGGAAAAGCAGCACGCGCAGGAGAGCTTTACTTTATACTCGGGCTTATCCTCGCGGTCGCGGCCGCGGCGCTCGGTCTCCCAGAAGACGGGCGTTGTGAGCGCGTCCTCGCCCGCGATCTCGCTGACATAGTCGATGATGCCGTTTTCATAGAGGAAGTCCTGCGTTTCAAAGCGGCCGGGAAGGACCTCGTTTTTGAGCCGGAAGGTGATGCCGGCGTTCACGACGGCCTGACGGCGCAGGGTCTCGACATAGTAATCAACGGGGATGTCAATGTCGGTAAAAACGTCGAGGTCGGGCAGCCAGCGCGTGCGCGTGCCGGTCTTTCTGCCGCGGTCAGTCGGCTCGACCGTCAGCTCCTGACCCTTTTTGCCCGTCGGCTCGCCGCGCTCAAAGTGCAGGGAATACTTGTTCCCGTCGCGCCAGACGGTCACGTCCATGTAGCGCGAGGAATACTGCGTGGCACAGGCGCCGAGACCGTTGAGACCGAGGGAGTATTCGTAGTTGTCGCCGTCTAAGTTGTTGTACTTGCCGCCGGCGTAAAGCTCGCAGTAGACGAGCTCCCAGTTGAAGCGCTTTTCCTTCGTGTTGTAGTCCACGGGGCAGCCGCGGCCCATGTCCTCTACCTCGATGCTGTGGTCTAAGTAGCGGGTGACGGTGATGAGCCTGCCGTGGCCCTCGCGCGCTTCGTCGATGGAGTTGGAAAGGATCTCGAACACGGCGTGCTCGCAGCCGTCCAGCCCGTCCGAGCCGAAGATGACGCCCGGGCGCTTGCGCACACGGTCCGCGCCCTTGAGGGACGAGATGCTCTCATTGCCGTAATTCGCTTTTTTTGCTTCTGCCATTGCGCGTTCTCCATTTCGCCGAAATTTACGATTCTGCTTGTCAAACACAAAACTTGGTACATTATACGATTTTTTGACCACAATAGCAAGTGGGCGGCGGGAAATTTCATTTTTCATGCCAATATGCGGAAATGGGCGGGAATTCAGGCGCGGCCCGCGTCGAAGCGCGTCGAAGCATAATCCGGGGTCAACCGCCGAAACCTCCTGCAAGCACAAAGTTATTCACAGTTTCCACAGAGTTTTCCACATCGTTATGTCAACAGAATAACCGCGCATAAACCATGAATGGACACGCTTCCTTTTTTTCCGTGCGCCGGAAGACGAAAAAGAGATTTTCGTCAATTTAACATTGGACCGACCGCGGCAAAGAAAGCGTCTTTCGGACAGAAAAAGCATTTTGCGCTTGCAGGACGGAACGCGGTGTGATACGCTGACAGCGTACAACCCTATGGGTTGGGGGGGATTATCTGTAAAAAAGGAGAGTTACCCATGAAAAAGCTGCTTCCGACCCTTTTGGCGCTGCTTCTCTTTTGCCTCGCGCTTCCCTGCGCGTCCGCCGCGGACGTGACGCCCTCGCCGCAGAAGCTGTCGGTCGACGGGACGGATGTGGACTGCGACAAATACAACATCGACGGCAGCAACTATTTCAAGCTGCGCGACCTTGCGTATCTTTTGGGCAAGTCGGACAGCCGCTTTTCCGTCGCCTTCGACGCTGAGAGCAACGCCGTGACCGTCGTTCCGGGAGGGGACTATGTGCCGGTCGGCGGCGAGCTGGAGCGGGGAAGGGACCTGTCAAAAACGGCAGTCGCCAGCAAGCAGTCCGTCCTGATCAACGGCGAGGCTGTGGAAGGAATCTCCGTTTACAACATCGGCGGGAACAATTACTTCAAGCTGCGTGACCTCGGCAGCGCGCTCGGCTTTACCGTTGCGTTCGATGCGGATGCCAATACCGCCATCGTTCTGAGCAAGGGGAGCAAGGCGACCTACCAAAACGCCTTTGAAACGCTGCTTGACAGCGTGAACGAAAAGCGCCGCACCGACATGGCAAGCGAAGTGACCTTTGACGGGTTTGAGGACTACATTGTCAAAGACCCGTCCACGGTCGACCTTTTGTCAGATGACGAGATCAAGGCATTGGTTATAAATCATCCTACACGTCAGAGCGTCAGCCGGGACGATGCGCTTGCCGATGTTGAGCTGCTCTTCCGCGCGCTGCACAATGCTTACGCTGCGTATTATTACTTTGGCGAGGATAAGTTTGATGCGGCTGAGGCCGAGGTGAAGGCTTGGGTGCAGAAGCAGACGACCGTCAATGTCGAAAAGCTCGGTCAAACGATCAACACTGCGCTGCAATTCGTGCAGGACGCGCACTTTTCCATTCGACCCGGAGCGGAAAACGTCAAGCAGCAGAAGGCGTGGTACAGCTATATCGGCACAGAACAGAGCTTTTTCAAGGATGACAGCGGCTATTACCGGATGATCGACGGAGAAAAATGGTATGTCGATTCATTGAGCAATAAGAGTTCCGAAATGTCTCCTGTGCTTCGCGCGAACGGCTCGCTCGGCTATGCGCCGACACTCCTTTGCCACGGAAAAGCGGGAAGCTCCGATACCATAACGCTCAGGAATGGTGACGGAGTGACGCGCACAGACAAGATCGTCTGGAAAGCAAACGAGTCGCTGCTCGATGACACATGGGATCGCAGTTCTGCGTGCTATCGCTATCTGGAAGAAAACGGGATCCTTTATCTGTCTATCCGCTTATTTGACAATCGCCGCTTTGCAGACACGGTGCTGCCGGAATATGCAGCCTCCGGCAGCAAGGCGAAGAACTGCAAGCTCGTTATCTACGATCTGCGTTCTAACGGCGGCGGGGATGACTCCTATGCCCGCACATGGACGAAGAATTTTACCGGGGCCAAGGCGGTAGAGCCTAAAGTTGCTTCCGCAAATCGCGGCAGCAAGCTTGGCAGTGCTGCCGGCTTCAACTGGATATCTGCCGATGAGTTCGATGGTGGCTTTGATCAAGGCAAATGGTTGGCGAACGACATTCCGGTCATCGTGCTGATGGATTCCCGCTGCGGCTCTTCCGGCGAAAGCGCACTGACCTTTGCCAAGACGATGGATCATGTCATCGTTGTTGGCAGCAATTCCGCAGGATATCAGCTCTGCGGCAACGTCTATGACTATAGCCTTCCGCGCACTGGAATAACAGCGTGCTTTGGTGTAAGTCTCAGCTTTTACGGCAGCATGGATAACGTTGACTACAAGGGCTATGAGCCGGACCTGTGGTGCAACCCGAAAACCTCTTTGCAGTCTGTTTTGAATATGGTGGAGCGCTATGACCTCGGCTCTGCCGAGGGCGTGGCCGCCCTGCGCGCGCAGCTGCCGGAGATCCTGAAATGACCGCGCCGGGAGCGCTGCAAAACTGAAAAGAGGGAGAAGGGACCGCTCGTCCCCTCTCCCTCTTTCTATGCCAGCATCAGGATCACGCCGTACAGGGCGCTTGCGAGCGTCCCAAACACGATGACCGGCCCCGCCACGACGAACATTTTCGACGCCATGCCGGTGATGAAGCCCTCGCTCTTGAAGTCGATGGCGGGGGAGACGACGGAGTTGGCAAAGCCCGTGATCGGCACGAGCGTGCCTGCGCCGGCAAAGCGCGCGACGGAATTATAGAGATTCAGCCCCGTGAGCAGTGCGGAGAGAAAGATGAGGCAGATCGAGGTCGCGGTGCCCGCGTCCTCCCTTGCAAGGCCGAGGGACAGAAAGCCGTTCTGAATGAGCTGGCCGAGCGCGCAGATCGCGCCGCCGACGCAGAAGGCGAAGGCGGTGTCCTTCCCGATGGGCGATCTGGGCGCAAGGCGCTTGACATAGGCCTGATATTCCTGCGGCGTCATATCCATGATGGTGAGCTCCTCCTTTTTTCGGTTAGTCTGCGCCGAAAGCGGGGAGAATATCCGCGCGGGAAATTTTCCCATCTTGCGCGCGGCGCGGTTTGTGCTACAATGGGGCGAAGAATGCGAAAAAACGGGGAGGGAGGCGAACGCCGTGCATTCGTTGGGACTTTACCTTCACATTCCGTTCTGCAAGGCCAAGTGCATTTACTGCGATTTTTACTCACTGCCGCACTCGGAGGAAAGGATGGACGCCTACGCCGCGGCGCTGCGGCGCGATCTGATCCGGCGCGCGCCCGATGCGAAGGACTATACCGTTGACACGGTCTACTTCGGCGGCGGCACGCCGAGCTATCTGGGCGCGGAGCGCCTCTGCCGGATATTGGAGACGGTGTTTGCCCATTACCGCATGGAAAAAGCCGCCGAGATCACGACCGAGGCCAATCCCGACAGCGCGCGCGATGCAGCGGCGCTGCGGCAGCTCAGGAGCGCGGGCTTCAACCGCATTTCGCTCGGGATGCAGTCGGCGAGCGACGACGAGCTGCGCCTGATCGGACGCGTCCACACGCACCGCGAGACGGTCGAGGCCGTGAGCGCCGCCCGCGCAGCGGGCTTTGACAACCTGAGCCTCGACCTGATTTACGGCCTGCCGGAGCAGACGGCGGCGCGCTGGCGGGAAAACCTGCGGGCGGCCATCGCTTTGCAGCCTGAGCATTTGTCCTGCTACGGGCTCAAGATCGAAGAGGGCACGCCGCTCTTTTTCAAAAAGGACGGGCTTTTCATCCCGGATGACGACGCGCAGGCGGAGGAATATCTTGCGGCAGTCGGGCTGCTCGAAGAGGCGGGCTACCGGCAGTACGAGATCTCCAACTTCGCCCGGCCGGGGCGCGCATCGCGCCACAACCTGAAATACTGGACGATGCAGGAGTATCTGGGCTTCGGCCCCGGCGCGCATTCGGACTTCGGCGGGCGGCGCTTCGCGTATGCGCGCGATCTGAGCGCTTATATCAGGGGAGAGGAGCACCTTTCCGAAAGCGCGTGTCCCGCGCCGCGCGAACGCGAGGAGGAGCGCGTCATGCTCGCGCTGCGCACCGCGCAGGGGCTCGACCTGTCGACGCTCGGAGAGGACACGAGAGAGGCCGAGGCGGTGCTCGAAGAGTGCGCGCGCCACGGGCTTGCGCAGGGGGGAAACGGCCGCTGGCGCCTGACGCCGCAGGGCTTTCTGGTGTCGAACGCCGTCATTGTGCGCGTGCTTGAGGCGCTCGCGCTGTGAGAAAATCGACAAATATTGGAAACTTTTTCCAAATTTCTGCGTCTTTACTTATGGCAGTGCGTCTGCTATACTGTGTTATGTTTACCAAATCATTTGTAAAGCATTTTGACAAGGAGGCAAATCGTGAGATCCATCATCCGTAAATTTCTCTCGCTGTCGCTCGCGGTCGTGATCGCGGCGGCGCCGCTGACGGCGCTTGCGTCGGAGGCGCTCGGCGACGACCTGGCCGCATCGTCCACCACGGTGAACGAGCGCACCGAGCTCAACGCCGGTACCTTCTGGAGCAATACCTATTCCGATCTCCGCCAGGAGAATTATGTGGTCTATTCGCCCAACACGCGCGTCAAGCCCATCGTGACGGGCGGTGAGTATACGACCCAGCTCACGACGGTCTCGACCGCCGCGAGGAAGCTCGAATCGCGCGGCTACCGCGTGGTGGCGGGCATGAACGGCGACTATTACGACACCGCGACGGGCATCCCCCTCGGCAGCATGATGACCGAGGGCGTGCTGCGCAACGCCTCGGGCGAATATTACGCCATCGGCTTCCGCGATGACGGCAGCACGGTGATGGGCAAGCCCTCGCTGCGCATCACGGCGCAGTCGGAGCTCGGGCACAGCCTGACGGTCACGGCCTTCAACTACGTGCGCCAGAGCACGTTCGGCATTTACCTCTACGATTCGACCTTCAACGCCCGCGCCACGACCGGCACGAGCGAAGCGGGCGTAGACGTTATCTGCTCAGCCGTCGGCGGTTCGCTCTCCATCGGCGGCAGCCTGATGCTGCAGGTCGAGCAGGTCGTCGAGGGCGGCAAGGATACGCCCGTCGGCGCGGGACAGTATGTGCTCTCTTCCAACCTGAAGGCCGGCGCCTATGCAGACCAGCTGCGCGCGCTCCAGGTCGGCGAGCGCCTTACCGTGAGCGTGAGCGCGAGCGGCAGCGATTGGAACAATGTGACGAACATGATCGGCGCGCTCTATCAGCTCGTTGAAAACGGTCAGGTCTGCTCCGGCCTTTTGAACGGCGCGGCCCCGCGCACGGCCATCGGCCTCAAGCGCGACGGCTCGCTCGTGCTCTACACCATCGACGGCCGTCAGAGCGGCTATTCCATCGGCGCAACGCTGACGCAGGTGGCCCAGCGCATGGTCGAGCTCGGCTGTGTGACGGCGCTGAGTCTGGACGGCGGCGGCTCGACCGCGATGGTCGCGACGAGCCCCGACAGCACGACGGCGACGCTCGTGGACAAGCCCTCGGGCGGCAGCGAGCGCGCGGTGACGAACCATGTCTTCCTCGTGGCGGACAGCCGGCCGACGAGCGTGGTGGGCCACGTGTATTTGGAGAGCGAGAGCGCGCGTGTGCTGCCGAACGCGCAGGTGAAGCTCACCGCGACGGCGCTTGACACGAACTACATTCCCATGACGAACACCACCGTGACGCTGCGCGCGGATAAGGGGACGATCGACGGCAATATCCTGACCGCACCCGCCTCCGGCACCGTGACGGTGACGGCGAACGCGAACGGCGCGAGCGCGCAGACGAAGATCGACGTTGTCACGCAGCCCGACAGCATCAGCGTCAAGCAGAACGGCAAGGCCGTGAGCTCCATCACGCTGAGCGCGGGCGAAACGGCAACGCTCACCGCCTCGGCGATGTATCGGCACCTGCCGGTGCTCGGCGACAACAAGGGCTTTGCCTGGACCGTGCAGGGCAATGTCGGCACGATCGAAAACGGCGTCTTCACGGCGTCCGGCGCCATCGGCAGCGGCAGCGTGACGGTGAGCCTCGGTACGGTGTCGGTCACGATCCCGGTGACGGTGACGGCGCGCGCCCTGCGCACGCTCGACGGCTTTGAGAGCGAGTTCAGCACGACGACCGGCACGCGCGCGATGCTCTCGCGCAATACCGATATGACGCACGTGCACAACGGCTTTGCCTCCGCGCGCCTTGACTACGCGACCGGCAGCGAGGGCAATGCCTCGATCGCTCTCAGCTACGCGATCCCCTCCAATTACGACCAGCTCAACCTCTGGGTCTACGGCGACAATAGCGGCGCGCAGCTCATGCTGACGACAGATGCCGGCTATGTGGACCTTGGCACGCTGAGTTTCTCCGGCTGGAAGCTGCTGACGGCGAAGCTCGGCACGGCGACGGCCGTGACGGGCATGACCGTCTCGTCCGCGTCCGACCTCATCAGCGCGATCTACCTCGACCAGCTTGTGCTGTCCTACGGCGGCCTGACCGATGCGACTGCGCCGGTCGTGTCGCTCAAATATGACGCGGGCAGCAACACCGTGACGGGCACGGTGAAGGACGATATCGACGGCGCGGCCGTCCCGACCGTTCGCGTGACCTACGACGGCAAGAGCTATACCTCCTACACCTACAGCCAGTCGAGCGGCGCGCTGAGCATCACGCTCCCGGCCGCTGACGGCGCGCAGCACCGCGTGAACGTGGTCGCGGGCGATGCGAGCGGCAACCTGAGCCGCGCGGGTGTGGACGCCGGCACAGCGAGCACGACGCCGGCCTTCAACGACATGGCGGGGCACTGGGCGAACGGCGCGGTGGCATACCTCAAGCGCAGCGGCATTTCCAACGGCTCGGACGGCAACTTCCTGCCCGATACGAACATCAGCCGCCAGGAATTCGCCGTGCTGCTCTCGCGCTACCTCGGCGATTCGAAGGATTATTCCTCCGTGCAGCTTCCGTTTGCCGACACGAATCAGATCGCATCCTGGGCGGTGAACGGCGCGAAGGCGATGTATGCCCTCGGCATCATCAAGGGCAGCTCCGACGGCTCGGGCAAGCTCTGCTTCAATCCCACGGCCAGCGTGAGCCGCCAGGAGGCGGTGACGATGCTCGGCCGCCTGACCGAGAAGGGCTACGCCCAGCCTGCGCTCAAATTCACCGACAGCAGCGCCATCCAGTCGTGGTCGGCGGAGTATGTGAGCACGCTCAGCACGATGGGCATTCTCACGGGCTTTGACGACGGCTCCTTCCGCCCCGACGCGGCGATGACGCGCGCGCAGGTGGCGACGGTGCTGTATAAGTTCTAAAATAAGGGAGAGCAGCAAAAGCTGCTCTCCCTTGTTTTAGAGGGGAAAGCAGGCCGCTGCGCGCAGAAACCGTCCGCCGTCAGTGGACGGTTTCCACGCTTGCGCCCTGAGAGGGATTTTTCTGACGCACGTGTCGTCAGAAAAATGATTTTAATTTATTTGCCGCCATGCGCGGCGGCAAAGTTTGCGGACGCGAAAATTGGCGATGCGGCGAAAAGGTGCGGTGGATATGAAATGCTGCGGCGCGGTCGGGGCGTTTTTTTGCGGAAAATCGGCAAAAAGGGGCTACCTTTTTTGGATGCTGCGTGATATGATAACTTAGAATAGGCATCAAAGCGCGAAGGGGGGGCGAAGGAATGAAAAAAACAGTGGCGGCGCTGGTGACCGGGATACTGGCGCTGGCGCTTTCGGGCTGTATGTTCACAACGCCGGAGGCCTCGCTTTACCGCCTGCCGAAGCTTGCGGGTGAGTATGAATCGCTCGAAACGCAGATCGACGCGCTGCTCTCCACCGGAGGGGAATATGCTGCGCCGACCTCGGGCAGCAACCTGCAAAGCGTGCAGATGATCGACCTCGACGGCGACGGCGTGGAGGAGGCCGTGGCCTTCTTCCGCTTTCCGAACGATGAAAAGCCGATGAAGATCTACATCTTCAAGGCCAAGGGCGACAGCTATGAACAGTATGCGCGCATCGAGGGAACGTCGAGCCTCATCTACAGCGTGAACTACGCGGACCTTGACGGCGACGGCCTGCGCGAGATCCTCGTCGGCTACCGCAGCAGCTCGGATGTGCAGGGGCTCTCCATTTATCCGATGACGGCGGGTTCACCCGAGGCGCTGCTCATCACAGGCTACTCTCGCTATGCGAATATCGACATGAACGGAGACGACAAGCAGGAGCTGCTCATCCTTTGCAGCGACACGGAGAGCGTTGGGCGCGTGGACTATTATGACTGGACGGACGGAACGCTCGCCATGCGCTATTCGATGCGCCTCTCGCTCTCGCTGGCGGAGGTGAGCCGCCTTACCGCCGGAACATTGACGGGCGGGGAGAACGCGCTTTTCGTCACGGGCGTGACGGCGGAAAACCAGACGGTAACGGATGTGCTGGCGCTGCGCGGTGAGCGGCTGCAGAATATTGCCCTCGGCGCAGACGGCAGCCAGATGCCTTCGCTTTCGGCGTTTTTGGGTCTTTTCCCGCGCGATGAGAACGACGACGGCGTGACCGAGGTGCCGGAGGCGCGTGCGCTGCGCAGCTTTGACCATGAGAGCGAGCCACAGTATTACATCGTCTGGCGGCAGTACGCTGCGGACGGCACGGCGGACGATGTGCAGAGCTGCTTCCACAACGTTTCGGATGGCTGGAGCCTGACGCTGCCAGAGGAATGGAACAAGGAAGAGCTTGCGGCCGAACGTGTGGCCGGTACGGGGGAGACGGCGGTCGACTTCTACCGCGTGGACGCGGACGGTACGAGGGAAAAGCTCCTGACGATCTACCGTCTGACGGGCGATATGAGGGAAGAACTCGGGAGCATCGGCGACCGCTTCACGCTCACGCGCCAGGTCGAGGCGGTGTACGCTGCGGAGATCGGCGAGACCTGGAACGTGCAGCTCACCGAGCAGTCGCTGCGCGAGCGCTTCTCGCTCATCATGGCCGAGTGGACGATGGGCGATAACTGAGAAGAGGAGGCAGGATATGAAAAAAGTGCTGGTACTGGAAGACGAAGCCAATATCCGCAGCTTTATCGTCATCAATTTGCAGCGCGCGGGCTACGAGGTCGTGGAGGCCGAGTGCGGCGAGGAAGCGCTGCAAAAATTGCAGGATAACCCCGACACAAGGCTCTGCCTGCTGGACATCATGCTGCCCGACATCGACGGATTCGAGGTCTGCCGCCGCATCCGTATGTCCAACTCCCGGATCGGCATCATCATGCTGACGGCGCGCGCGCAGGAGATGGACAAGGTGACGGGGCTGATGACCGGCGCGGACGACTATGTGACCAAGCCCTTTTCGCCCGCCGAGCTGACGGCGCGCGTGGACGCGCTGCTGCGGCGCACGGGCGAGAGCGTGCCGGCCGCGCGCTCGGGCGAGCTCTATCAGCCGCCGTTCCTGCTGAATCTGACGAATCGGACGCTGGAGAAAAACGGCGAGCGCGTGAAGCTGACGCAGCTTGAATACTCCATCATGAAGCTCTTTATGGAAAACCGCGGCAAGGCCCTTGCGCGCGAGGAGATCCTTGACGCGGTATGGGGCAAAGGGTATTTCGGCGAGCTGAAGATCGTGGACGTGAATGTGCGCCGCCTGCGCCTCAAGATCGAGGACGACGCGCAGGAGCCGAAGTACATCTCGACCGTGTGGGGCTTTGGCTACAAATGGAACGTGTGAGCGAAAAGAAGGACGAAAGGGAGGGGAGCGCCGTGCCGGAGAACAAAAAAGGCTTCGTTTCGGCGCTGCACATCCGCGGCCTTCGGGAGCGCTGGCTCTTCAGCGCGGCGCTGCCCATTCTGCTGCTGCTGGTGCTGGCGGTGGCGCTGTTCAGCATCGGCGTGCAGGAATACTACTACAGCGCGATGCGCTCGGGCCTTGAGAGCCGCGCGCGCATTGCGGCGGAGACCTTTTCGGGCTACGGCGTGAAGAGCTACAGCGAGTATTACCGCCTTGCGTCCTACTCTGCCGAGACCTTTGAGGAAAAGGATACGATCGAGCTGCAATTCATCAATACGAACGGGCGCGTGCAGGTCTCGTCCTACGGGCTGACGGCGGGCACGCTGCCCGGCACGAGCGATATCGACGCGGCCGTCGGCGGCGAGATGGCATCCTATCAGGGGCGCGACCCGCAGACGGGGGAAAACATCCTTGCGGTGTCCTACCCGCTGTACTTCAACTCCCGCGTGGTGGGCGTGCTGCGGTATGTGACGTCGCTGCGCGAGGCGCAGCACCGGGTGCTGATGGATTCGCTGCTCGCGTCCGCGGCGGCGCTCGTGTGCATGGTGCTCATCGCGGCGTCGAACGCCATTTTCATCAACAACGTCGTCGAGCCCGTCGCCGTTGTGAGCGACGCGGCGCGTCGCATCTCGGGCGGCAGCTACGGCATCATGATCGAGAATCGTTACCGCGACGAGCTCGGCGAGCTGGTCGACAACATCAACGATATGTCGATGAAGATCAGCCAGGCCGAAAAGATACAGCAGGAGTTCATCTCCTCGGTCTCCCACGAGCTGCGCACGCCGCTCACGGCCATCAGCGGCTGGGCGGAGACGCTGAGCGTGGACCCCGGCAGCAATCTGGACCAGACCAAGCGCGGCCTCGGCATCATCCTGAAGGAATCGCGCCGCCTGACGACAATGGTCGAGGAGCTGCTCGAATTCACCAAGATGCAGGACGGACGCTTCACGCTGCGCGTGGAGAGCGTGGACCTTGCCGGCGAGCTGGAGGACGCGGTGTACACGTATTTCGAGCTTTTCCGGCAGGAGGGCATCGAGGTCTGCTACACGGGCCCCGACGACGATATCCCGCCGGTCGTGGCGGACAGCGAGCGCATGAAGCAGGTCTTCTGCAACGTGCTGGACAATGCCGCCAAGCACGGCGGCAGCGGCAAGCGCATCGATGTGAGCGCCGCACGCGAGGGGAACAGCTTTGTCATCCGCGTGCGCGACTACGGCCCCGGTATTCCGGAGGCGGAGCTGCCGTTTGTGAAGCAAAAGTTCTACAAGGGCTCGTCCAAGGCGCGCGGCAGCGGCATCGGCCTTGCCGTTTGTGATGAGATCGTGCGTCTGCACGGCGGTACATTCGATATCGCGAACGCTGACGGCGGCGGTGCGGTCGTGACCATTGCACTGCCGATCCCATAAGAAAATAGAACGGGTGTTGCATTTTTGAAACGCCTGTGGTAAGATATCGCATAGAAAAAAGGAGAACCGTTCATGGCAAAAGAAACTGTGCCCGCACCGAAGTTCCGCACGAGCATCGGCGGCCAGGCATTGATCGAAGGCATTCTGATGCGCGGACCGGGCAAGCAGGCCATCGTCGTCCGCTCGCCGGAGGGCCTTGTGGAAAAGGTCGAAGAGCTGACGCTCGTGCGTGACAAGTACCCCATTCTGGGTCTTCCCGTCATCCGCGGCGCGGTGACATTCGTCGACTCGATGGTCAAGGGTGTCAAGGCGCTGATGTTCTCGGCGGACTATTTCCCCGATGAGGACCTCGCCGAGCCGAGCAAGTTCGACCGGTGGCTGGAGGAAAAGCTCGGCAACGAAAAGATGCAGAAATTCATCACGGCGCTCGCGGTCATTTTATCGCTGGGCCTCACGATCCTGCTCTTTTTCCTGCTGCCGACGTTCCTTGCGGGACTTGTCGACCCGTTCATCAAGAGCGTGACCGTCCATAACCTGATCGAATCGGTCATCAAGCTCATCATCTTCTTCGCATACCTGCTGCTGTGCTCAAAGCAGAAGGACATTTACCGCGTGTTCCAGTACCACGGGGCGGAGCACAAGACCATCTTCTGCTATGAGGCGGGCCTGCCGCTGACGGTGGAAAACTGCCGCATCCAGCCGCGCCACCATCCGCGCTGCGGCACGAGCTTCCTCTTTGTGGTCGTGGTCGTCTCCATCCTGGTTTCGAGCGTTGTGTTCAGCTTTGTCGAGTGGCGCAATATCTGGGTGCGCATGGGGCTGCACCTGCTGCTGCTCATTCCCATCGTGGGCGTTTCCTATGAGTTCAACCGCTATGTCGGCGGGCACGACAACAAGGTGACGCGCTTTCTCGCGCGTCCGGGCCTGTGGCTGCAGAATTTTACCACCAACGAGCCCGACGACAGTATGCTCGAGGTCGCCATCCGCGCACTCGAGCTGGTCATTCCCGAAGAAAAAGGCAAGGATGCGTGGTAGAGATGGCAACGACATACAATAACCTTTATCTGGACCTGCGCACGGAGCTCAAGCGCGCGGGCGACGAGGAGGCGACGCAGTCCGCGCGCGAGCTTGTGTGCTCGGCGGCGGGCAAAACGCGCGAGGAGTTCGTGCGCGACGGCTCGCTCTATGCCTCGCCGGAGGTCGAGAGGGCCGCGCGCAGGCTCGTGCAGCGCCACCTTGCGGGCGAGCCGGTGGCGTATCTGATCGGCGAGTGGGAATTCTACGGCCTGCCGCTTGATATTTCGCCCGCGGTGCTCATTCCGCGCCCCGATACAGAGGTTTTGGCGACAAAGCTCATCGACGCGGCGCGCAGCGCGGGGCCCTGCCGCATTCTGGACCTCTGCGCGGGCAGCGGCTGCATCGGCCTTGCGGCGGCGGCAAACCTGCCGGGCGCGCGCGTGCTGCTTGGCGAATACGACGAGGAGGCGCTCAAGATCTGCCGGCAGAACATCCGCCGCAGCAATCTGACGGGCCGCGTGACGAGCATGAAGCTCGACGCGCGCGAAAAGCCGACGCGCAGTCTCGGCGAGTTCCAGTTTCTTGTGAGCAATCCGCCGTATATCCCAAGCGCGGATATCGGTACGCTCGACGCCTCCGTGCGTGAGCATGAGCCGCGCCTTGCGCTCGACGGCGGCGAGGACGGGCTTGACTTTTACCGCGCGATCTGCGAAAAATGGCGCGACGCCCTGTGTGAAAGCGGGATGCTCTTTTTCGAGGTCGGCATCGGACAGGCGGACCAGGTGCTGCGCATCATGCGCTCGAACGGCTTTGGCGACATTCAGATCGTCAAGGACCTCAATAGCATTCCCCGCGTGGTGTACGGCACGCGGGTGGAAACGATTTGAAAGCAAAATCAGTTTACATAAAGAAGTGGGAGGAACGCGAACATGGCAGAAAAGTCTCAGACGAAGGCGGCCGCGGCGATGGCCGACGATAAGAAGCGGGCGATCGAGACCGCGATGCAGCAGATCGAGCGTACCTATGGCAAGGGCTCGATCATGCGCTTTGGCGACAACACCGTGAGCAATGTGGAGGCCATCTCCACGGGCTCGCTGGCGCTCGACCTCGCGCTCGGCATCGGGGGCCTGCCCAAGGGCCGTATCATCGAGATCTACGGGCCTGAATCCTCCGGTAAGACGACGCTGGCGCTGCACGTGCTGGCGCAGGCGCAGAAGGCGGGCGGCGAGGTCGCGTTCATCGATGCCGAGCACGCGCTCGACATCACCTATGCCCGCGCCCTCGGCGTGAAGGTCGAGGATATGCTCGTCTCTCAGCCGGACACCGGCGAGCAGGCGCTCGAGATCACCGAGGCGCTCGTGCGCTCCGGCGCGATCGACGTCATCGTGGTCGACTCTGTTGCGGCGCTTGTGCCGCGCGCGGAGATCGAGGGCGAGATGGGCGACAGCTTTGTCGGCCTTCATGCGCGCCTTATGTCCCAGGCGCTGCGCAAGCTCACCGGCGCGGTCGGCAAGACGAACACCATCGTCATTTTCATCAACCAGCTGCGCGAAAAGGTCGGCGTCATGTACGGCAACCCCGAGGTCACCACCGGCGGCCGCGCGCTCAAGTTCTACTCGAGCGTGCGCATCGATGTGCGCCGCATCGAGGCGCTGAAAAACGGCAGCGAGATCATCGGCAACCGCACGCGCGCCAAGGTCGTGAAGAACAAGATGGCGCCTCCGTTCCGCGAGGCGGAGTTCGATATCATGTACGGCGAGGGCATCTCGCTCATCGGTGAGCTCATCGACCTCGGCGTCAAGCTGGGCCTCGTGCAGAAGAGCGGCTCGTGGTACTCGATGGGCGAAACGCGCATCGGTCAGGGACGCGACGCGGCCAAGCAGTATCTGAAAAGCAATCCCGAGATCGCCGACAATCTGGAGGCGGAGATCCGCCGCAACTTCGACAAGCTGATGACGGGCCAGTCCCGCGTGGCGGCGAAGGCTGCGGGCCGCGCCGTGGACGTCAGCGCCGACGATTTCAAGGATGAAGATTGAGAAGATCGAACGATCGAAGCATAAGCAGGAGCGCGTTCTCGTGTATCTGGAGGGGGGAGACCTCCTCCGGGTCACCGAGAGCGAGCTTCTGCGTTTCGGTTTATCGATAGGGCTGGACATTGATGATAGGACTGTGGTAGAATTGCAGCAGTCCGGCGCGCGGAGTGAAACGCGCGTGCGCGCGGCGAACATGATCTCCGCCCGTCCGCTGTCGCGCAGGGAGCTGACGAAAAAGCTCAAGGAGAAGGGCGCGGCCGAGGCCGACGCTGAATCGGCGTGCGACTGGCTCGAGGAGCTCGGTGCGCTCAACGATGCGGAGTATGCCGCGATGCTTGTGCGTCACTATGGCGGCATGGGCTACGGCGAGGCGAAGATCCGTGACGAGCTCTACCGGCGCGGCGTGCCGCGCGAGCTGTGGGAGGATGCCCTGTCGGGGGCGCCCGACCCGCAGGAGACCATCGCGCGCGTGATCGCGCAGAAGACAAAGGGCCGCACGCTCGACGAGAAAGGCAGAAAGCGCCTTTCCGACATGCTGCTGCGCCGTGGCTTTGCCTGGCGCGATGTGCGCGCGGCGCTCGTCCAAATCAGCAAAGATACGACAGAATTCGATTACGAAGAGTAGTTGTTCGATAAATTTCTACAAATAGTTTACATTAGGAGCGGTTTTATGCCTTATAAGGTTTCCTTTATTTCCCTGGGCTGCGCCAAAAACCAGGTCAACTGCGAGCAGATGATGGCCACGGTCCGGTCCGCCGGCCACGAGGTACAGCTTGCACCAGAGGGGGCAGACGTCGCGGTGGTCAACACCTGCGGCTTTTTAGCTTCGGCCTGTGAAGAGGCCATCGACAACATTCTGGAGATGGCGGAGCTCAAAAAGGAGGGCAAGCTCAAAAAGATCATCGTCACCGGCTGCATGGCGCAGCGCTACAAGGACGATGTGCTCCATGAGCTGCCCGAGGTCGACGCGGTGCTCGGCACCGGCAGCTACGGCGACATTGCCCTCGCGGTCGACGAGGTGATGGGCGGCAGCGGCCTGCGTCCCTGCTACATGGGCGATATTCAGAACTGCGCGCAGGGCGGCGAGCGTATTTTGTCCACGCCGCCGTGGTATGCGTACCTGCGCATCGCCGAGGGCTGCGACAACTGCTGCGCCTACTGCATCATCCCGCGCCTGCGCGGACGCTACCGCAGCCGCCCGATGAATGAGCTTTTGGACGAAGCGAGCGAGCTCGCCTCCTCCGGCGTGAAGGAGCTCATCGTCATCGCGCAGGATATCACGCGCTACGGCACGGACCTGAACGGGGAGCATCAGCTGGCTGCCCTCCTGCGCGAGCTGTGCAAGCTTGATTTCCACTGGATCCGCTTACACTATCTCTACCCCGACGATATCACCGACGAGCTGATCGATACCATCGCCGGGGAGCGGAAGATCGTGCCCTATCTCGATATCCCCATTCAGCACTGCAATGACGCCATTTTGAAGGCGATGAACCGCCGCGACACGAAGGAGAGCATCCGCAAGGTCTTCCGCGACCTGCGCGAGCGCATTCCCGGCCTTGTGCTGCGGACGTCGATCATCGCGGGACTCCCCGGCGAGGGGGAGAAGGAGTTCGAGGAGCTCTGCGACTTCCTGCGCGAGGAAAAGATCGAGCGCGCGGGCGTGTTCCCGTTCTCTCCCGAGGAGGGGACGAAGGCCGCGAAAATGGAGCACGTGCCGATGGAGGAGGCACAGCGCCGCACGGAGCTTTTGGTCGACGTGCAGAGCAGGATCATCGACGAGTACAACGAATCCGTGCTCGGCGATGTGCGCGAGGTGCTGTGCGAGGGCTGGAGCGAGGAAGCGCAGTCCTTTGTCGGCCGCAGCTATGCCGAGTCCGTGGATATCGACGGCAAGATCTATTTCACCTCGTACCGCGAGATCATGGCGGGCGAGTTCGTGAACGTCCGACTGACCGGTACGATGGACGGTGAGCTGACCGGCGAAGCGTTCGAATAAAAACGGGAGAAAGGCCCTGCAAGGCAGGAGGAAAGAGAGATATGACAACTGCAAATAAGCTGACGATCATGCGCATTGCGCTGATCCCTGTATTTCTGGTGGTGCTGTATTGGGACTTCGCGGGCGCGAGATGGTGGGCGCTTGGCATTTTCATCATCGCGTGCCTGACGGACTTTGCCGACGGCTATATCGCCCGCCACTACAATCAGATCACAAATTTCGGCAAATTTATGGACCCGCTGGCGGACAAAATGCTCGTCATGGCGGCAATGTGCTACTTTGTCGAATGCGGCCAGATGCCCGGCTGGTGCCTTGCCATCGTGCTGCTGCGAGAATTTGCCGTTTCCGGGATGCGCCTGGTCGCCGTGGAGCAGGGGCGCGTTATTGCGGCCGCGTGGTCGGGCAAGGTGAAGACCGCCTCGACCATGGTGTGCCTGTGCCTGATGCTGGTGTTTGAGAGCAACCTTTTGAACATCGTGTGCATCACGGTCATCGTAGCGACGACGGTGTACTCCGGCATTGAGTATTTCGCAAAGAACCTCGACGTCTTCAAAGAGGCGGACTGATTTCGTTATTTCATCTTCTCAAAGGAGATCTATTATGTATTTATACAATTCCGCGACCCATAAAAAGGAAGAATTCAAGACCCATACGCCGAATCACGTGGAGATGTACACCTGCGGCCCGACCGTGTACCACTTTGCCCACATCGGCAACCTGCGCTCCTACATCATGGAGGACGTGCTGGAGAAGTACCTGCGTTTTTCGGGCTACAGCGTGAACCGCGTCATGAATATCACCGACGTCGGCCACCTGACGAGCGACGCCGACGAGGGCGAGGACAAGATGGTCAAGGGCGCCAAGCGCGAGCACAAGACCGTCATGGAGATCGCCAAGTTCTACACCGACGCGTTCTTTGCCGACTGCCAAAAGCTCAACATCAAGCGCCCTGACGTCGTCCAGCCCGCGACAGGCCTGATCGACGACTATATTAAAATCATCACGAAGCTGCTCGATACCGGCTATGCCTACATCGCCGGCGGCAACGTCTATTTCGACACGAGCAAGCTTTCTCGCTACTATATCTTCAACGACCACAACGAGGAGGACCTCGCTGTCGGCGTGCGCGAAGGCGTGGAGGAGGACGAGAACAAGAAGAACAAGAACGACTTTGTCCTCTGGTTCACAAAGTCCAAGTTCGAGGATCAGGCGCTCAAGTGGGATTCTCCCTGGGGCGTCGGCTATCCGGGCTGGCATATCGAGTGCTCCGGCATTTCGATGAAATACAACGGCGAGTATCTCGACCTGCACTGCGGCGGCGTGGACAACGCCTTCCCGCACCACACGAACGAGATCGCGCAGAGCGAGAGCTATCTCGGCCATCCCTGGTGCCTGCAGTGGTGCCATGTGGCGCACCTGAACACCTCGCACGGCAAGATGTCCAAATCCAAGGGTGAATTTTTGACGGTCTCGCTGCTGGAGGAGAAGGGCTACGACCCGCTGGCATACCGCTTCTTCTGCCTGCAGAGCCACTACCGCAAGAGCCTTGTCTTCACGTGGGAGAACCTTGATAACGCGGTGGCCGCGTACAACAAGCTCATCGCGAAGATCGCGGGCATCAAGGATGAAGGCGGCGTGGACGAGGCCGTCCGCGCCGAATACCGCGCGAAGTTCATGAAGGAGATGGACAACGACCTCAACACCGCCATGGGCGTGACCGCGCTCTACGACGTGCTCAAGGCCAAGACCACGGGCGCGACGAAGCTCGCCATCATCGGCGACTACGATACGGTGCTGAGCTTAGACCTTCTCAAAAAGGCCGAAGCCGAGCGCGAGAAGAAGGAGAAGGCCGCGTCCCAGCAGAGCGCGGGCGGCTTCACGGTCATCTCCGAGGACGGAACGGCGGACGAGGGCATCGAGAATCTCATCCGTCAGCGTGCGGAGGCTAAGAAGGCGAAGAACTTTGCCGAGGCCGACCGCATCCGCGACGAGCTCAAGGCGCAGGGCGTCGAAGTGACCGATATGCCCGGCGGCGCGAAGTGGAAGCGCGTGTAAACGAGAATTTTGAAAAAAACAGGCGCGGCGGAGCGTTTCGCCGCGCCTGCTGCTTTTGGACAAGATCGAGATTGCAGGAAGAAGCTGTGCTGTGGAGAATGTTATGAGCAGAAAAGCGAGAAACCGCATGACAAAGGATACCGTTCCGGAGGGCTTCAGCGTCCCGATGGCGCTTGTCGATCTGGTGCCGGTCGTGTTCTTCGGGCTTTCCGCCGTGCGGCTGGGGAGCCTCTTTCACAGCGCGCTGTTCGTGGCAGGGACGTTGATCTGCCTGCTTTCGGGCGTTGTGAAGGTGGGGTGGAAGCTCATTGCGGCGGTCTCCGGGAAGAATATCTGGCCGATGTTCGTGCAGATGCGCATTCTGATGCCGATCGGCTTTCTTGCACTGCTTGCGGCGCTGGTCGCGGACCGCGACGGGCTGAACGGAGAAGCGATGCTCGCGGGGCTGACCGCTTTTCCGGCCTGCCTGTTTTTCCTTGCGGGCGCGCTCGGCATGGTCCTGATGACCGTCTTTGCCTTCCGAATGGATTCGAGCGACCCCAGGGTGAACTGGACGGAGCAGATCGTCAACGGTCTTGCGCAGCTCTGCTTTTTCATCGGGCTGCTGCTGGTGTGATGGGACTGCGGCTGCATTCTTGCGCCGGCAGGGAGCAAAAAGCCTGTACCGGGGGCCGACAGAGCAGGTCTGCCTGCCCGGAGAGCACGATGGAAAGAAGCCGCCGACAGGCGGCTTCTTTCCTGCACCATCGGAAGAGACGATGAAAAAAACGGAAGCATCGGGAATTCCACTCAAAAACAAAAATGAAAGAATGCGAAGGCCATCATTCAATTATTGCAATATTTGAGCGGCGATTTTACTCGCTTTTTGCGGGAAAGTGTGATACGCTGACACCGAATGCTGCAAATGAGAAAGGAAATCATCCATGATCGATATTTTTGATATGATGGGGCCGGTGATGGTCGGTCCGTCCAGCTCGCACACGGCGGGCGCGGCACGGATCGGCAGCATGGGGCGCACGCTGCTCGGCGAGGATGTGGCCGAGGCGAGGATCGGTCTGCACGGCTCGTTTGCCGAAACGGGCTTCGGCCACGGTACCGACCGCGCGTTGCTGGCGGGGCTTCTTGGCATGAAGCCGGATGACCTGCGCATCCCAAACGCCTATCAGGAGGCGAAAAACGCGGGAATGAAGTACTCCTTTCACGTCGTCGACCTGCGCGACGCGCACCCGAACACTGCTCTTCTGGAGCTGACGGGCAAGAGCGGCAAGCAGATGACCCTGCAGGCCTCCTCCGTCGGCGGCGGCGCGATCGTCGTGAATAAGATCGACGGCATCAACGTGAGCTTTACGGGAGAATTCAATACGCTCATCGTGCGCAATCAGGATGAGTCCGGCTCGGTCGCGGCCATCACCTCCATTCTGAGTCAGCTTCGCATCAATGTGGCGAATATGAGCGTCAACCGCCATCGCCGCGGCGGTGACGCGCTGATGGTCATTGAGACGGACCAGCACATCAAGCGCAATCAGGTGGAGTTTCTCGCACAGCTGCCGGGCATTTTGTCCGTGACCTATTACGATAAGGAGGACGACGAGGATGGTTCTGGATTCGATGAAGCAAATCTTTGAGTGCTCGGAGCGGGAGGGCCTTCCGTTCTGGGAGATCATCCTGCATTATGATATGGACCTGCGGCAGGTGAGCCGCCAGGCTTCGATGGCGAAGATGCTCTCGACCTGGCAGGCCATTCAGGACGCGGCGGACTCCTATACCGGCACGCAGCGCAGCGTGAGCGGTCTTGTCGGCGGCGACGGGCTGAAGATGCGGCTGTATCTGCGCCGCGGGGACAGCATCGGCGGCGACCTTGTCGGCGAGGCCATCGCGCAGGCGATCTCGATGGCGGAGTCCAACGCCTGTATGCGCCGCATCGTGGCGGCGCCGACGGCGGGCTCCTGCGGTGTTGTTCCGGCGGTGCTGCTGGCGCTGCGGGAAAAAGAGGATTACACGCAGCACCAGCTGCTTGAGGCACTGTATGTCGCCTCGGGCATCGGCGCGGTCATTGCGTACCGCGCGGGCATCTCGGGTGCGGCGGGCGGCTGCCAGGCGGAGATCGGCACGGCGTCGGCTATGGCGGCAGGTGCGCTCGTGACGCTGCGCGGCGGCACGAACGAGCAGATCGGCCATGCGGTGGCCATCGCGCTCAAGAATCTGATGGGTCTTGTCTGCGACCCTGTTGCCGGCCTTGTCGAGGTGCCGTGCGTCAAGCGCAACGTCATCGGTGCGGTGAACGCCATCTCCGCGGCGGATATGGCGCTCGCGGGCATCGAGAGCCGCATTCCCGTCGACGAGGTCATCGACGCGATGGGCGAGGTCGGACGGCGCATGCCGGTCGAGTTCCGCGAGACGGCGCTCGGCGGTCTGGCCGCAACGCCCACGGGCGAAGCTGTGAAGGCGAGAATGCCGCACGGCGAATAAGGAAGAACATCAAAAGGGTCCTTCAAAGCATTGCTTTGAAGGACCCTTGGTTTGCGGGAAGGGTTAATCGAATTCAAGCGCGCTTGCCTTGCGCGCGCTCACCTCGCCGACGATGGCGCTCCACGGGGCAAAGGGGCGGAGCAGCGAAAGGAGCCTTTCCGCCTGCTCGCGCGGCAGGGCGACGAGAAGACCGCCAGAGGTCTGCGGATCGGCCGCAAGGTCCAGAAGCGCCTGCTGTGCCGAGGGCAGGACCGCGAGGTGGGGCTTGACATAGTCCGTGTTGCGGTAAGCGCCCGAGGGGATAATGCCCATCCCGGCCATGTCGAGCGCCTCGTCCATCAGGGGGATGGCCTTGCCGTGCAGACGGATGGTCACGCCGCTGCCCTCGGCCATCTCGAAGCTGTGGCCGAGCAGACCGAAGCCCGTGATATCCGTGCAGGCGTGCACATCGCTTACCTGACGGACCGCGTCTCCCGCAGCCTTGTTGAGCGTGGCCATGTGCGCATACACCGCATCGCGCGAGGAAGCGGAGATGAGGTCCGCCTTGAGCGCGGTGGTCAGCACGCCGCTGCCGATGGGCTTGGTCAGCACGAGCACATCGCCCGGCTGCGCACCGACATTTTTGAGGATGCGTTCGGGATGGACAAAGCCCGTGACGCACAGCCCGTACTTCGGCTCGTTATCCTGTATGGTGTGGCCGCCGGCGATGACGCAGCCTGCCTCGACAGCCTTGGAATGTCCGCCCTCCAGAATGGCGCGGACGTCCTCCTTGGGCAGGCAGTTCGGCACGCAGAGAAGATTCATTGCGACCCGCGGCTCGCCGCCCATGGCGTATACGTCGCTCAGCGCGTTTGCCGCGGCGATCTGGCCGAAGAGATAGGGATCGTCCACGATGGGGGTGAAGAAGTCGACCGTTTCGATGACGGCGACATCATCGGAGACGCGGTAGACGGCGGCATCGTCGCTGCTGTCGTATCCGACGAGAAGATCACGGTCCTTGACATTCGGCAGATCTTGCAGAATTTCCGTAAGGGCACCCGGCCCCAATTTTGCCGCTCACCCGGCGGCGGTGGTCATCTGCGTGAGACGCAGCTTTTCCTTCATGCGGCACACCCCCTTGAATCACTGTTGCAGCGGGCAGCGAGGGCCGCCCGAGGCCAAAAGGCAAAGTATACTTATTGTAGAGAATTGCAGGGGATTTGTCAAATTGGAAAAGAAGATGGAATGTGATGGAGGAAAACGATAAATAAAGTGCACTCATGCAGAAAAAGAATGAGCCGCGCGGCGCAAACGCGAAAAAAGATGTGCCAAAGGCGAAAATATCTGCTATAGTTGGAAACGAAAATCGGCGGAGCACCCGCTTTGGAAAAAGGAGAGATCACTATGACGATCGAAGTCAATGCGATGGGCGATGTCTGCCCCATCCCTGTTGTAAAAACGCAGAAGGCTATGAAGGAGCTCGGCGGCGCGGGCATTATTGAGACGCTGGTCGACAACGAGACGGCGGTGGAAAACCTCGGCAAGCTGGCCGCGAGCAAGGGCTGCGCCTCCAAGAGCGAAAAGCTCGGCGAGCATGAGTACCGCGTGACCATCACCGTTGGCGAAAACACCAACGTGGAGGAAGAGAGCGGCGAGTGCTATACCTGCGGCAAGCCGAAGACGGTCGCGGTGCTGTCCTCCGACAAAATGGGCAGCGGCAGCGACGAGCTCGGCGGCGCGCTGATGAAGGCGTTCGTCTTCGCCCTGAGCCAGCAGGAGACCCTGCCCGACACCATCCTCTGCTACAACGGCGGTGTGAAGCTGACGTGCGAGGGCTCGGAGTCTCTGGAGGACCTCAAGGGCATGGCCGCGCGCGGCGTGGAGATCCTGAGCTGCGGCACGTGCCTGAACTTCTATGACCTGAAGGAGAAGCTGGCGGTCGGCGAAGTGACGAATATGTACGTTATCGTCGAGAAGATGAGCGGTGCGGACCGCGTGGTGCGCCCGTAAGAATGATCTATCTGGACAACGCGGCGACCACGCTGCGCAAGCCCCCGCAGGTCATCGACGCGGTGGTGCAGGCCATGGGGAGCTTTGGCAACAGCGCGCGCGGCACACACGAGGAGGCGCTTGCCGCCTCGCGTGTCATTTACGATACGCGCTGCAAGCTTGCCGCGCTCTTCGGCTGCAAGCGGCCCGACCATGTGGCCTTTGCCTGCAACTCGACCGAGGCGCTGAACATCGCCATCCACGGCTGCATCCGAAGCGGGGACCATGTGATCTCGACGGACCTTGAGCACAACTCCGTTTTGCGCCCGCTCTACCGGCTGGAGGCGGAAAAAAACGTCGAATTGAGCTTTGTCGGCGCGGACAGGCAGGGAAACATCGACTACGCGGACTTTGAGCGGCTCCTGCGGCCCAATACCCGCGCCGTCGTCTGCACGCACGCCTCCAATCTGACGGGAAACGTGCTCGACCTTGCGCGCATTGGACAGTTTGCGCACGCGCACGGGCTGTTGTTCCTCGTGGACGCCTCACAAAGCGCGGGCGTACTGCCCATCGACATGGAGAAAATGCACATCGACGTGCTGTGCTTCACGGGGCACAAGTCGCTCATGGGCCCGCAGGGTACGGGCGGACTGTGCGTGCGCGAGGGTGTGGACATTGTACCCTGGAAGGTCGGCGGCACGGGCGTGCAGACGTATTCGCAGTCTCAGCCCGAGCAGATGCCGACACGCCTCGAGGCCGGCACGCTCAACGGCCACGGCATTGCGGGGCTGAATGCGGCGCTCGACTTTTTGCGCGAGACCGGTATCGGTACCATCCACGCGCATGAGACGGCGCTGCTGCGCCGCTTTGTCGCGGGCGTGCGGGATGTTGCGGGCGTGACGCTCTACGGCGATTTTGACCGCGAGCGCACGGCGGTCGCCGCGCTGAACATCGCAGGCGTGGACTCGGGCGAGGTCGCGGACATTCTGTCCGAGGACTACGGCATCGCGACGCGCCCAGGCGCGCACTGCGCGCCGCGGCTGCACCGCGCGCTCGGGACCGAGGAACAGGGCGCGGTGCGCTTCAGCTTCGGCTGGTACAATACAGAAGAGGAAGCGGACGAGGCGGTGCGCGCCATCCGCGAGATAGCGACATGAGAGAGAAAAAGCTCTATCTGATCATCACCTTCCACACGACGGCCGCGGCCATCGCGATGGAGAAGCTCTGCCGGGAGAAGGACCTTCCCGGGCGGCTCATTCCCGTGCCGCGCGAGCTGACGGCAGACTGCGGTATGGCATGGCGCGCGGGCGTGGAGGACAGACCCGCGCTCGAGGCCATGGTCGGGCAGGAGAAGCTGGAGGCCGCCGGATTCTATGAAGTGATGATCTGAGCAAAGAGAAAACCTAAAACCGCACACATTATCGGGTTTTTCGATGATGTGTGCGGTTTCATTATAAGTTCCCATTTGCCCTTTCTGTTAAGAACCCATATACTGTTATCGGCGAATTTCAACAAATGCCAAGTGTGTATCAAAAAATGGAATAGGAGAATTGAGAAAATGAAAAAAGTACATCTGGGCGTCATCGCTGCCGGTGCCGCCGTGGGCCTTGCTGCGCTCATTCTGACGGCGCTCGGCAACCCTGCGAACATGGGCTTCTGTATTGCCTGCTTTCTGCGCGATATTTCGGGCGCCTGCGGCCTGCACAGCGCCGCAAAGGTGCAGTATGTCCGCCCCGAGATCATCGGTCTCGTGCTCGGCGCGTTCATTATGAGCGTTGCGAGCAAGGAATTCAAGGCCCGCACGGGCTCGTCCCCCGCGGTCCGCTTCGTGCTCGGCGCGTTCGTCGTCATCGGTGCGCTGGCCTTCCTCGGCTGCCCGCTGCGTATGGTGCTCCGTCTCGGCGGCGGCGACCTCAACGCGCTCGTCGGCCTTGCCGGTTTCATCGTCGGCATTCTCATCGGCATTGCGTGCCTGAAGAAGGGCTTCTCCCTCAAGCGTTCTTATGAGGCGCACGTGGCCGAGGGCGGCGTGCTGCCCACTGTGATGGCCGTGCTGCTTATCCTGGTCGTCACCGTGCCCGCGCTGTTCAAGTTCTCCGAAGAGGGCCCCGGCTCCAAGCACGCTCCCTTCTGGATCGCGCTCGCCATCGCGCTTGTTGTCGGCGCGCTCGCGCAGAAGAGCAGGCTCTGCATGGTCGGCGGCCTGCGTGATGCGTTCATGCTCAAGGACTTCCACCTGCTGTACGGTTTTGTTGCCATCTTTTTCGTCACGCTGATCGGCAACCTCATCATGGGCAACTTCCACCTCGGCTTCGCGCTCCAGCCGGTCGCGCACAGCGCGCACCTCTGGAATCTGCTGGGCATGGTGCTCGTCGGTTGGGGCAGCGTGCTGCTCGGCGGCTGCCCGCTGCGCCAGCTCATTCTGGCTGCACAGGGCAACGGCGACAGTGCCGTTACCGTGTTTGGAATGATCGTCGGCGCGGCGCTTGCACACAACTTCGGCCTTGCCGGTAATCCCGACTCCAAGAGCGAGGCTGGCGAGCTGATCGTCGGCGGTATTTCCAATGTCGGCAAGATCGCCGTCGTGCTCGGCCTTGTCGTGATGCTGGTCGTTGCCGTGCTGAATATGCCCAAGAAGGAGGAAGCAAACGCATGATCGACGCAAGAGGATATTCCTGCCCCATGCCCGTTGTGATGGTGCAGAACGAGGTGAAGAAGAACGCGCCCGCGTCTCTCGAGGTGCTGGTCGACAGCATGACCTGCGTGGAGAACGTGACCCGCTTTGCCGAAAAGCAGGGCTACAAGGTGGAGTACGCCGCCGAGGGCGAGGACTTCCGCCTGAAGCTCAACAAGTAAAAAACGGGAAAAAGCCCAAGGGAAGTGCTTCCCTTGGGCTTTTCTATTCCTTCAGCAGCTTCATCCGCCCGCGCCAGTCGGACATATAGCGCTCGACAAGCGCGTAAAATGCGGGAGAGTGATCATGGTGGCGGATGTGCGCCAGCTCGTGGACGACGACATAGTCGATGGCCTCCGGCGGATAGAGCATCAGCCGCCAGGAAAAGCAAATGCTGTTTTTCCCGCTGCACGAGCCAAAGCGTGTGCGCGCGGACGTGATCCTTATGCCGGTGGGCGTCAGCCCCATGACGGCGCTCCAGTGAGCGACGCGCGCGGGAAGGTATTCCTTCGCCTGCGCGATGAGCGCCTCGCGCTCCGCTTCTGTCGGCTCGGGATGGGCGGCGCGGCGCGATTGCTGCTTTGCGCGGGCGCGGGCGAGCCAGTCCCCGTGCGCGGCGACAAAGCGGTCGATGAACTCTTTTTTCACGCCGTAGGGCGCGCGGACGACGGCATTGCCGTCGCGGTCCAATTGCAGGGACATCGTGCGGCGCTTTGCGCGGATGAGCGTATAGTCCGTCATTGGCCGATATAGGTGAAGCGGCGGAAGGTCTTGCCGTCGCGCTCGACGGTCTCATTCCACATTTGCGCGGGGCGCACCCAGAGGCCAAAGTCGCCGTACAGCGCGCGGTAGACGACCATCTCCTCCTGCGTTTCGGAGTGGCGGGCGAGGCCGATGACCTCGTATTCGTTGCCCTTGAAGTGGCGGTAGCGCCCGGGTTTGATCTCGTCCATGAAAGAACCCTCCTGTTGATCGTTTGAAAAAGTATAGCACGGGAAGAGAAAAAAAGGAAGCGGCGCGTGCCGCTTCCTTTTTGCTGTGTTAGGTCGATTCTTAGTAGCTGCCGAGGTCGGCGGACTTGTCGCCCTCGACGCTGACGCCGAAGACATAGTCGTTGCCGGGCAGGATGGCGTTCAGAATGACGCCGCAGAGGGCCGCGATGGCAAGGCCGGAGAGCGTGACAGCCGCGCCGCCGACGGTGAAGGTGATGCCGCCGACCGAGCTGAAGCCGAGGCCGCTGACGAACATGACCGCCGCGATGATGAGGTTGCGGGACTTGGTGAGGTCGACCTGATTTTCCACGATGTTGCGCACGCCGACCGCGGAGATCATACCGTAGAGGATGAAGCTGACGCCGCCGACGATGGCCGCGGGGATGGAGTTGACGAGCGCGTCAAACTTGGGGGAGAAGCTCAGGATGATGGCGTAGAGCGCGGCGAGGCGGACGACGCGGGGATCGTAGACCTTGGAGAGGGCGAGCACGCCGGTGTTCTCACCATAGGTGGTGTTGGCAGGGCCGCCGAACATACCGGCGAACGCGGTGGCGAGACCGTCGCCGACGAGCGTGCGGTGCAGGCCCGGGTCTTCGATGAAGTTCTTGCCGGTGGTGGAGGAGATGGCGGAGATATCGCCGATGTGCTCCATCATGGCGGCGATGGCGATGGGCGCCATGACGAGGATGGCGGAGACGTCGAACTTTGCGATGACGAACTTCTGGAGGCCAATGAGGTGGGCCTCACCCACAGAGACGAAGTTGACAAGGGGCTGCATGACGCCGCTGGCATCCGGCAGCTGGGCGCCGCAGAGAGTGGCGATCACCGCCACAATGTAGCTGCCCACCACACCCAGCAGGATCGGAATGATCTTGACCATGCCCTTGCCCCAGATGTTGGCAACCACGATGATCGCCATGGCGACGAGCGCGAGCCACCAGCAGGTCTGGGCGTTGGTGATGGCGGTGCCGGCGAGGTTCAGGCCGATCATGATGATCATGGGGCCGGTGACGATGGGCGGGAAGTAACGCATGACCTTCTTCGCGCCGAGGAGCTTGAAGAGCAGCGCCAGCACGAGGTAGAGGAGGCCTGCGATCACGATGCCGCCGAGCGCGTAGGCGAGCTTGAGCTCAGGATCCATGCCCTCATAAGCGGGGAGCGATGCGACCGTGGAGAAGCCGCCGAGGTAGGCGAACGAGGAGCCGAGGAACGCGGGGACCTTAAACTTGGTGCAGACGTGGAACAGCAGCGTGCCTAAGCCCGCGAACAGCAGCGTCGTCTGGATGGAGAGCGGCAGGCCGTAGCCCTGCACCAGAATGGGGACGAGCACCGTTGCGCCGAACATGGCGAACATATGCTGAAGTCCCAGCACCAGCATCCTGGGGGTGCCCAACTGTCGGGCGTCGTAGATGGCTTCGTGTCCGAGTTCTTTCTTCATGTGATTTTCCCTCTTTGCTTTCTTCATATTTTTATTCTCATTTGAATAAACACATTTGTGCCCCGCGCGGACAAAAAATAAGACCGGTAAAAATTACCGGTCAATAGAAACAATATCAATAAAAACGGAAACAACGATACCGAGGGAGGTGTTTTTCTTTTTCGGCGCAGTGCAGAGCATCATGAGTCGTTCCTCCTGTTCGTTTGTTTTCGTCTGAAAAAGAATACCTGAAAGCAGGGAAAATTGCAAGGTGGGATATTGCACAAGAAAAGTGAAGGATATCCTTCTTTTTTGTCGCAATTTGCGGGCGAGAAAACGCAGCATATCCTGCAAAAACCCCTTGCCAAATGAAATAAGATGCAGTACAATAAGCACAACCCCTATTGATATTGTCTATAAATGGGGAATCTTGATTTAGAAAGTGTGTGTGGAGTATGGAAAAGAAAAAACTCAGCCTGCCGGTGCAGATCGTTATTGCGCTCACCCTTGGTATTGCGGCCGGCCTTATCTTCTATTTTATCGGTAAGCCCGAGTTCACCACCAACTACTTAAAGCCCTTCGGCACGATCTTCGTCAACCTCCTGAAGTTCATCGTCGTGCCCGTCGTGCTGCTGTCGATGATCGACGGTATCATCTCAATGGGCGATATGAAGAAGGTCGGCTCCGTCGGCTGGAAGACGGTCGCCTACTTCCTCATCACCACGGCCGCGGCCTGCGTCATCGGCCTTCTCTTTGCGAACATCTTCAACAACGCCGGCTGGTTCCCCACGCTCGCGCTGGAAGAGGGCGCGGTCTGGGATAAGGCCACCAGCGCCAACTTCATGGATACCCTGGTCGCCATCTTCCCGAGCAATATGTGGAAGTCCTTCACGGAAGCCAATATGCTGCAGGTCATCGTCATCGCGCTGATGTTCGGCGGAGGCATCCTTGCCGCGGGCGAGAAGGGCAAGCTTGCCAAGGACATGGTCTCCTCACTCTATGCGGTCATTGAGCGCGTGATGGCGTTCGTCATCTCGCTGAGTCCCATCGGCGTATTTACGATGATGACCTGGGTCGTCGCCACGCAGGGCCCTGAGATCCTCGGCTCTCTTGCGGTGGTGCTCGGCTGCGCCTACCTCGGCTACATCGTCCACGCGATCCTCTGCTATTCCTTCTCTGCCAAGGCATTTGCGGGCATCAGCCCCTTCCGCTTCTTCAAGAAGGCCTCTCCCGCGATGATCTTCGCCTTCACCTCCACCTCCTCCGCCGCCACCATCCCCCTGAGCAAGGAGTGCGCGGATGAGCTGGGCGCGGAGAACGACGTGTCCTCCTTCGTCATCCCCCTCGGCGCGACGATCAACATGGACGGTACCGCCATCTACCAGTGCGTTGCCACGATCTTCCTTGCCACCTGCTGCGGCATGACGCTGACCCTTGGCCAGATGGTCACGATCGTCGTCACCGCGACGCTTGCCTCCATCGGCACCGCCGGTACGCCGGGCGCCGGCATGATCATGCTCGCCATGGTGCTCGAAGCGATGAACATCCCCGTCGACATGATCATGATCATCTACGGCATCGACCGTCTCTTCGACATGGGCCGTACCTGCCTGAACATCACAGGCGATATCTCCTGCGCGCTGTGCGTGAGCAAATGGGAGAGCGAGAAGGCCGCGCAGACTGCCAAGTAATTTTCCCGCTGCATCGTCAAAATGCCGCTCTGCTTTGCAGAGCGGCATTTTTTGGCGAAAAGGCGGAGTTTTGGTTGCGTTTCCGTGCACCTGGGCATAC
Source organism: uncultured Eubacteriales bacterium (assembly GCA_900550165.1). Lineage (GTDB taxonomy): Bacteria > Bacillota > Clostridia > Oscillospirales > Oscillospiraceae > Hominicoprocola. Next base: position 54,103 of record URQY01000003.1, on the reverse strand, counting down.
AATGATGCTGCGACCGCCGAAGGCGGGCGCGGGAGGAAGAAGATGAAAACAGAACGGAAACGGGGCTATCTCTACATCCTGCTGGCCGCGATGCTCTATTCGACCACGGAGGTCGCGCTCAAGGCGCTCGGCGGCGCGTTCGCACCCATGCAGGTGACGGTGGAGCGCGTGCTGCTCGGCGCTGCGGCGCTGCTGCCGTTTGCTCTCAGGGAGCTCAAAAAGCGTGATATCCGGCTCACAAAGGCGGACTGGGGCTACTTTGCGCTGCTTGGCTTTCTGACGGTGACGCTGCATATGTCGCTTTTGCAGATGGCAGTGCTGCACATGGACGCCTCTGCCACGTCGATCATCTATTCGGGCAACCCCGTGTTTGCGGTGGCGCTGGCGCACTTCATCCTGCATGAGCCGCTCAAAAGGAATCATCTGCTGGCCATCGGCGTGGAACTCGTCGGCATTTTGTTCATCCTGAATCCCGCAAAGCTCGAGATCAGTCTGCGCGGCTTTTTAGAGATCATCACCGCGACACTGCTCTTTGCCACCTACGGCACGCTGTGCAAGCTGCGCCTGCCGCGGCTGGGCGCGCTCGTGATCACGACCTTTAATATGCTTTCCGGCGGGCTGGAGCTCCTGCTTTTGCTGCTGCTCGGCGAGCTTCCGGCGATCGGCGCGCTCTACCGCGGCCTTGGGCTGAATATTTTTGCGGGCATTCCGTTTTTCGCGGGCTTTACGCTCAGATCGGCGCTGCTGCTGTGTCATGTCGGCATCGGCTGCGCGGCCATCGGATTTCTGCTCACGGCAAAGATCACGGAGTATACCTCCGCAACGGAGGCGTCGTTCGTTTATCTCATCAAGCCGATCCTGGCGACGGCGCTGGCGGTCATTGTGTACCATGAGCACATCAGTGTGAATCGCATGATCGGCATCGCGTTTTTCGTGGCGGCGTCGCTGTGCGTCAGCGTGCCGGTCCTGCGCGAAATGCGGCGGGAGCGCGCGGTGAAACCGGAATAAGAAAACATATCCCCGAAAAGTCGGTCGGCTTTTCGGGGATATTCTTTGTCAGTCGTCGATGCGGGTGATATCGTGGATCCACTTGCCGGAGCGCAGGCGCCAGAGACCGATGGGCGACTTGATGAGGTATTCGATCATCAGGCAGAGGCAGAAGACCTCGTTCGGTACCTTGAGCACAAGCCCCAGAAGGCACATGATCGGCAGTGTGCCGCACCAGAGGGGAAAATTGTCGATGAAAAGCGAGGCGTTCACATCGCCGCCGCCGCGCAGCACACCCACGACCATCGTGGTCGAGAAGCTGTGCAGCGGGATGGCGCAGGCGTAGCAGATGAGCATTACACTGCAAAGCTGCTCGGCAACCGCCGAGAGGGAGAACAGCGGCATGACGAACGGCCGCATCAGCGTGACGAACATCGTATATTCGAGCACGCCGAGCGCAAGACCGAACACGAACGCCGTAAAGCAGAGCGCCCTGCCGATGTTGTAAACGCCCTTCAGGTTGCCCGTGCCGATCTCCTTGCCGACGATGACGGACACTGCCGCCGCGATGCCGAAGACGCCGGACGTCATGAGCTTGTCGATATTGCCGGCAAGCGTGTAGGCGGCGATGAGGTCGGAGCTTCCGGCCATGTGGCCCATGATGACCGTGATCATCGAAAAGCCTGTGCCCCAGAGCGTCTCGTTGATGAGCACCGGCGCGCTGTAGCGCAGGAATTTGCGCAGCATATCCATGCCGGGGCGGAGAATGGCGTGCTTGATGAGCGGCATCGTGCGGCAGCGGAAGGCGTAGGAGAAGGCAATGACAAATTCCACCACGCGGGAGAGAAGCGTCGCCACCGCCGCGCCCGTGATGCCGAGTGCGGGCAGGCCGAGCTTGCCGAAGATCAGCACATAGTTGCCAAGCGTGTTGCAGAGCATCGAGATGGCGAAGACGATCATGCCGAAGCGCGGATTTTCGATGCTGCGCTGCATCCCGATGTAGATGGACGAGAGTGAATTGAAAATGTAGGAGAAGCCGACGATGCGAAGGTACGGCTCGGCCAGCTCTACGAGCGTCAGGTTATCGGTGATGAGGTAGAGCACCTGTGCGGGGAACGCGCACAGGATGACCGCAAACAGCACGCTGACCCCGCCTGCGATCATAAAGCCGATCCCCATGACGCGGTTGATGCTCTCGCGGTCGCCGCGGCCCCAGTATTGGCTGATGAGCACGCTCGATCCGCTTTGCAGGCCGAAGACGATGAGCTGGATGATGAACACCGGCACGTTTGCCACCGTGACGGCGGACATCTGGTCGCTGCCGAGAAGACCCACCATGAACGTATCGAGAAAGCCGAGAGACGTGGTGATCAGATTCTGCAAAATGACCGGCAGCGCCAGCAGAAATAATCGTTTGTAAAAGCCCTTGGGCTGATGAAGATAGGAGAACATAAAAACCTCGGATGTTGAAATTACAGCATGGGGAAGCGCGTATCGCGGTGCGCTTTGAGCGCGGAGACGAGCGCGTCGATGTCTTCTGCCGTCGTCTCGGGGCCGAAGCTGACGCGCAGCACGCCCGCGGCAGTCTTTTTGTCGAGCCCCATCGCGCGGTAGACGTGGCTGAGCTGCCCGCGGTGGCACGCCGAGCCTGCCGAGATGCAGATGCCCTGCGCGCCGAGCTCCGTGACGACGTTCGCCGACGGGTAGCCGACAAGCGAGATCGAGAGAATGTGCGGCGCTTTCCCGTCGCCGATACGGACGACGCCGTCGAGCGCGAGCAGCTTTTCCTCGGCATAGGACTTGATGGCGGCGATGTGGGCGAGTTTTTCCTCCAGGTGATCGACGCGCAGCGCGACCGCTTTGGCAAAGCCTGCGATCTGCCCCGTGGCCTCGGTGCCGGAGCGCAGGCCGCGCTCCTGCCCGCCGCCGAAGATCAGCGGCATCGGCGCGCGGATACGCTCGCCCAAATACAGTCCGCCGATGCCCTTGGGCGCGCCGAGCTTATGCCCACTGACGGAGATGAGGTCGGCACCCAGTGTATCCGCGCGGAACGGGAGCTTCAAAAAGGCCTGCACCGCGTCGGTGTGCAGCAGCGCGCGGGACTTTTTCTCCTTCAAAAGCCGCGCGACCTCGGCAATGGGGAAGATGCAGCCCGTTTCGTTGTTGACGAGCATCATCGTGACGAGCGCGGTGTCCTCACGCAGCGCGTTTTCAACCTGAGAGACGGCAATATCGCCGTTTTTGTCGGGCTTTAGGTAGGTGACGGAATAGCCCTCCTGCTCGAGCGCCTTGCAGGTCTCAAGGATGGCACTGTGCTCCACGGCGGTCGTGATGATGTGCTTGCCGACGTGACGGTTCTGGTGCAGGGCGAGCCGGATGGCCCAGTTGTCGCTCTCTGAGCCGCAGGAGGTGAAGACGAGCTGCTCTGCCTTGCAGCCGAGGGCGGCGGCGATGGTTTCGCGCGCCGCGGCGACGGCATCGCGCGCACTCTTTCCGATGGGGTATTGCGAGCTGGGGTTGCCCCAGCCAGAAACCAGCGTATCGTAAACGGCCTTTGCCACTTCCTCGGGAACGGGAGTGGTGGCCGCGTGATCGAGATAGATCATATCGGGGAAATCCTTTCTTTGGACTTGTCAGAATGCTCAAATGATTATACAATATAAAAATAAAAAAGCAAGGGCGGCGGACCGCTTTACGTCGGGAAACGCAGAAAAAGCGGTGTGTTATCGCCTAAATCGCGGAAAAGGATACAAACATACATGAAAGTTGCGATCTGCACCCTCGGGTGCAAGGTGAATCAATATGAAACGCAGGCGCTCGAGCAGGAGCTTCTGCACCGCGGGCACGAGCTGGCGGACTTTGAGCAGACGGCGGATGCCTACGTTGTCAACACCTGCTCAGTCACGGCGGTGAGCGACAAAAAGTCGCGCCAGATGCTCCGTCAGGCGCAGCGCCGCAATCCGAGCGCGGTCATCGCCGCCTGCGGCTGCTATGCCCAGACGCATCCCGAGGACGTGAAAAAGCTTGGGCTCGACGTCATCGCCGGCACGAATGACCGCGCGCATTTTATCGACCTTTTAGAGCGCGCGGCGCGGGAGAAAACGCCCATCGTCGACGTGGACGACGTGTGGGAGCGGCGCGACTTCGAGGTGCTGCCCGCAGGCGGCATGGTGAATCGCACGCGCGCGATGCTCAAGGTCGAGGACGGGTGCGTGAATTTCTGCACCTACTGTCTCATTCCCTATGCGCGCGGGCGCGTGCGCTCGCTGCCGATGGACGAGGCGGCAAAACAGGTGCGTGCGCTGCGCGAAGAGGGCTACCGTGAGATCGTGGTCACAGGCATCGAAATTTCGTCCTACGGCTCGGACTTTAAGGACGGCACCTCGCTCATCGACCTTTTGGAGCTCATCGCGCGCGAGGGCGGCGAGATGCGCATCCGCCTCGGCTCGCTCGAGCCGCGCACGATCACGGAGGAGTTCTGCAAGCGGGCGGCGAAGCTCCCATATCTTTGCCCGCACTTCCACCTTTCGATGCAGTCGGGCTGCGACGCGACCTTAAAGCGCATGAACCGCAAATACGACACGGCACGTTTTATGGAGTCCTGCGAGTTGCTGCGCCAGTATTTTGACGATCCCGCCATCACGACCGATCTCATCACGGGCTTTCCCGAGGAGACGGAGGAAGAGTTCACCGAGACGCTTGCCTTCATCGCGCGCGTCGGCTTTGCCGATATGCACGTCTTCCCCTACTCCATCCGCCCCGGCACAAAGGCGGCGGAGATGCGGCAGGTCGATATGCCCGTGCGCGAGGAGCGCGCCGCGCGCGCCGCGGCGGTCGCAAAGGAGATGCACGAAGCCTACTTAGAGCGCTGCGTGGGCAGGACCTTCCCGGTGCTCTTCGAGCGCGACCGCAAGGGCGGCAGCGCGGGCCACGCGCCGAACTATATGGAGGTCTCCGTTGCGCGCGAGGGATTGCACAATGAAGTAAAGAACGTGAAGATCACGGCGGTCGAAAGCGGCGGACTTCGCGGCGAAGTGGAGGAATGAACGATGGCGAACCATTTTTACGCCTATATCTCCCGGATGCGCTGCGTGAAGCGCTGGGCGCTCATGCGCAACACCGAGGAGGAGAACATTCAGGAGCACAGCCACATGGTCGCGGTGCTGGCGCACGCGCTCGCGCTGATCCGCACGCGCGTTTATGGCATCCCGACCGACGCGAACGCCGTGGCGGTCGCCGCGCTCTACCACGACGCGACCGAGATATTGACCGGCGATATGCCGACGCCCATCAAGTACTATAACCCCGAGATCCGCGACGCCTACCGCAAGGTCGAGGCCGTGGCGGGCGACAAGCTGCTCTCCATGCTGCCCGAAGCGCTGCGAGCGGACTATGAGCCGATCATCAAGGTCGAAGACGAGACGGTGCACCGCATCGTCAAGGCGGCGGACAAGCTGTCGGCTTACATCAAGTGCGTGGAGGAGCTCAAGGCAGGTAACCTAGAATTCAAAAAGGCTGCCGAGCAGACGCGCCGCGCGCTCGATGAGATGAAAATGCCGGAGCTTGACTACTTTATGGAGCACTGTATGGAGAGCTTTTCCATGACGCTCGATGAGCTCGAATAAGAAAAACGAGGAAATTGGGAACATTTTTCGCAAAATGAACGTCTAAACCTTCGCACCCCCAAAAAATCAAAGTGAGGTGGAAGAAGATGAAAAGATGTTTGACCCTTTTGCTCGCGCTGGTGCTGGCGCTGTCCCTTGCTGCCTGCGGCGCGAAGTCTGCGGGCCCCGATACCATGACAGGCAGCTACAACGGTTATGATTCGACGAAAGAAGACTACGACTTTACCGCGACAGATGACGAAGCGGAAGACGCGGGCGCGTGGAACGGCGATGGGCATGTAGGCTCAGGCATAGACAAGAGCCTTTCCGAGCGCGGCGTCAAGATGGTCTACAGCGCGAGCATCGAGATGCAGACGCTCTCCTACGAGCAGGCGGTGGAGGACATTGCCGCGCTCGTCGAGCGCAGCGGCGGCTACTTCGAGCAGAAGAATTTTTCAAACTACTCAAACGGCTATCGCCATGCAAGCTACACCGTGCGCGTGCCGGCGGAGCAGTTCGCCGACTTCTGCGCACAGGTCGGCACGCTCTGCCATGTGACATGGCAGAGCGACTCGGCAGAGGACATCAGCGAGCAGTATTACGACACGCAGTCGCGCTTGGAAACGGCGCAGATCAAGCTTGCGCGCTTGCAGGAGCTTCTCAAAAAAGCGGAAAATATGGAGGACATCATCACCATCGAGTCCGCCATCTCCGAAACGGAGTATGAGATCGAGCGGCTTTCCGGCACAGTGCGCCACTACGACGCGCTCGTGGACTATGCGACCGTCACGCTCGAGCTGAGCGAGGTCTACCGCCTCTCCGGTACGGAGGATGCACCCAAGAGCTTTGGTGAAAAGCTCGGCAACGCCTTTACGGACGGGCTTGCCGCCGTGCGTGAAGGGCTGGAGGATTTTGCGATCTGGCTCGCCTACAGCTGGCTCGGCATCCTGATTTTCGCGGCGGTCGCGTTTGCGGCCGTGAAGCTCATCGGCCGCCTGCGCCGAGGGAAGAAGCTGCCGAAGATCGGCAGAAAGAAAAACAAAAACGCGGCAAACGAAACAAAACCGGAGGAATAAACCATGAACATCACCTGGCTGGGCCATTCCTGCTTTCTCGTCGAGAGCGGCGGCTGGCGCGTCGTGCTCGACCCCTACTATGTGGAGACCTATCCCGCGCTGCACGTCGAGGCAGATGAAGTGCTCTGCTCTCACGGCCACCGCGACCATAATTTTTTGGAGGCGGTGACGCTCTCGGGCCGCAGTAAGACGGGGAGCCCGTTCGCGGTCGAGACTGTTTCGACCTTTCACGACGACAGGGGCGGTGCGCTGCGCGGAGAGAATACCATCCACATCCTGCGCGCCGAAGGTCTGGCGCTCGTGCACTGCGGCGACCTTGGCCATGAGCTGAGCGAGAAGCAGCTCGCGGCGGTCAAGGGCTGCGACGCGCTGCTGCTGCCCATCGGCGGATACTACACCATCGACGCAAGGACGGCAGAAGAGGTCGCGGACGCGATCGCGCCGCGCGTTGTTGTGCCAATGCACTATCGCTTCGGCGCGCACGGCTATCCAGAGATCGGCACGCTGGACGGATTCCTGCCGCTGTACGATGCGGCAAGCGTCCATAGGCTCGAAACCGACAGCTTTGCGCTGACTGAGGATGCGCCGGCGGGCGTTGTTGTGCCTGAATTTGCCGAATAAGAAAAGAAACGCAAAAGCCGCCCGCAGGGGCGGCTTTTGCTGTATAAAGCGCGTCCTTCCCGCGTAGAATATAGTGCTTGCCCGGCTTGACCGGGGCGGAAAGGGAGGACGGAGCATGAAACGGGAGCTGCGCCGGTGGGAGCTCATCGGCTTTGCGGTGACGGGACTTTTTGGGACGCTGCTGCATTTTGTATACGAATGGACGGGCGGGAGCCGCGTGGCCGCGGCATTTTCTGCCGTGAACGAGTCGACCTGGGAGCACATGAAGCTGCTGTTCATCCCGTTCCTTGTCTTCACGGTGGTGGAGTTTATCGTGTTTTCGGAGGCGTTCCGAAACTTCTTTGCGGTCAAGGCGGCGAGCATTCTGCTGGGCCTTCTTGCCATCCCGGTGTTTTTCTACACGCTGTCGGGAATATTCGGCAAGCTGCCCGACTGGGTGAATATCACGATCTTCTTCCTTGCCGACGCGCTTTTGTACTTCGTCAGCTACCGGATGCTGACGGATGGGCGGCTGCGCGGCGGCGCGATGCAGCTTGCGGGCTTCGTTGTCCTGTGGCTGCTGCTGTTCGCATTCGTCTGGTGCACGTATCGCCCGCCGCATCTGCCGCTGTTCCTCGACCCCGTGAGTGGCTGCTACGGGCTGGACGTTCCCTGCTGAGCAAACGGCTCCCGCCTCGGCGAGAGCCGTTTCTGCCGATATACAAAGAGTATTATCGCGGAAATCTTGCAGATCAAATGCACAAAATGACAGGAAATGACGACCGGACATGAGGAAGGCTGCGGAGGGCTGCGCGGCGAAAGTTGCCAAAATGCGGGAACTCACGCGGTTTTTACACCCTGTCCGACCGCTTTAGCGCACTTGAGCGAAAAAAAGACAAATTAACATAATCATTTCGATAAAACGATTCTACGGTGAGTTATCCACAGTTTCCACAGAGTTTTCCACACAACAGGGGTTCCTGAAATGTCATTATTTTTGGGAAATTTGAGCGCTTGATTTTTTGAAAAGGGGAAAACCCACTGTGGGAACAGACGCGTGTCGAAATTGACATAATATTGTTGACTTGAAATTTATTGCAGAACAGATTTTCGATTTGTTACCATAACAGACGAATTTTGCAAGACGGCGCAAAGACCTTGCAGTCTGCCGGGGTCGGGATACCTTGTCCGTCCTGCGCTGCGTGAGGATACAGAAAAACAGGGCGGTCCCTTTTGAAAAAGAGGACCGTCCTGTTTTATCCTTATCTTTTGTCTGCCGCAGGGAATTGATGCCTTGCAGCGCTCACGCGCCGCAAAGCGTCAGACGATGGGATCGTCGATGTCGCGCGTCGCATACGCGTTGAGCGACCAATCTGCCCGCGCGCCGGCGAGATATTCGTAGTATCCCTGCGCGCCGATCATCGCGCCGTTGTCGCCGCAGAGCTTCAGCGGCGGCAGATAGAGCCGGTAGCCGTGCGTTTCGCACTCCTTTTCCAATGCTGCGCGGATGAACGAGTTTGCGGCCACGCCGCCTGCGGCGACGAGCACCTTGCGCCCGCTTTGCTCCATGGCGAGCATCGCGCGCGGCACGAGCTCGTCGACGACCGCCTGCGTGAAGTCGCGCGCGAGCGCCGCGCGGTCGAGGGACTTTCCGGACTGCTCGGCGTTGTGGGCGAGATTTACGACGGCGGTTTTGAGGCCCGAAAAGCTCATGTCGAGCGGGCAGCCGTCGATTTTGGCGCGCGGCAGCTCGTAAACGCCGCCCGCGCTTTCGTGGGCGAGCCGATCCATCGCCGCGCCGCCGGGATAGGGGAGACCGAGCACGCGCGCGGCCTTATCGAAGCATTCGCCCGCCGCGTCGTCGCGCGTCGCACCGAGCAGGACAAAGTCCGTATAGCCGCGCACATCGACGATGAGCGTGTTGCCGCCGGACATACACAGCGCCAGAAACGGCGGCTCGAGCTCGGGAAAGGCTAAGTAGTTCGCGGCGATATGGCCGCGGATGTGGTGCACGGGGATGAGCGGCACGCTGAGGGCGTAGGCAGCGGACTTGGCAAAGTTCAGCCCCACGAGCACCGCGCCGATGAGACCGGGGGCGTAGGTCGCGGCCACGGCGTCAATGTCGGATTTTTGAACACCCGCTTCGCTGAGGGCCTGATCGGTCAGCGCGGCGATGGCCTCGATGTGCTTGCGCGAGGCGATCTCCGGCACGACGCCGCCGTAGAGCGCGTGCAGGTCAGCCTGCGAGAGGATGGCGTCGGAGAGGACCTTGCGCCCATCTTCGACGACGGCAACGGCAGTCTCGTCGCAGGAGGACTCGAAAGCGAGGATCTTCATTGCTGCGCCTCCGCTTCTGCCGCGCGGAAGTTCTTCGTCATGATGATGGCGTCCTCCTTCGGGTGGTCATAGTAGTTCTTGCGGCGGCCCTCGCTGCGGAAGCCGCGGCTGCCGTAGAGCGCGATGGCAGCATAGTTGCTCGCGCGCACTTCCAGCGTTAAAAACGCGAGGCCGCTGCCGCCCGCAAAGCGGACAAACACGTCCAGAAGCTGCCCGGCCACACCGCCGCGGCGACAGTCGGGGCGGACGGCCATCTTGGTGATGCAGCCCTCGTCCGCGACGGCGAGCAGTCCCGCGTAGCCGACGACGCTGTTCGTCTCCGCGTCCAGCGCGACCAGAAAGGCCGAGCACGCGTTTTCAAGCTCCTCTGCCAGCATATTGCGCGACCAGGGGTTGGAGAAGCACTCGCGCTCGAGGTCGGATACATCCTCCAGATATTCGTTCGTCATCGGTACGATGCGGACCTTTTTCTTTAACTGTTCCATTGATATCCTCCGGTCATTTGGCTTCCAGCCAGTTTTTGCCCCAGTGGGCCTCGGCGGTCAGGGGGACGGAGAGGTGCACCGCGCCCTCCATCTCCTCGGTGAGAAGATGCGCGACCGTTTCCTTTTCCGCCTCGGGACATTCGACGATCAGCTCGTCGTGCACCTGCAAAATGAGCTTTGCCTGTAAGCTTTCCTTGCGCAGCCGCTCGTCGACGCGCACCATGGCGAGCTTGATGACATCCGCGGCTGTGCCCTGAATGGGCATATTGCGCGCCACGCGCTCGCCGAATGATCTTGTGTTGAAGTTGCTCGCCGTCAGCTCGGGCAGGGCGCGGCGGCGGTGCATCAGCGTTTCCACGTAGCCGCGCTCCTTCGCCTGCGCGACGACCTCATCCATGTAGCGGCGGATGCCGGGAAAGCGCTCAAAGTAGGTCTCGATATACTCCTTCGCCTCGTACACCGGCACGCCGATATCCTGCGCGAGGGAAAAAGCGGAAATGCCGTACACGATGCCGAAGTTGACGGCCTTTGCGTGCGAGCGCATCTGCTTGGTGACCTGGTCGACCGGCACGCCGAAGACCTGCGCGGCCGTGACGGTGTGAATGTCCTCGCCGGTCAGAAACGCCTGCTTCATCGCGTCATCGTCCGCGATGTGGGCGAGCAGACGCAGCTCGATCTGGCTGTAGTCCGCGTCGACGAGCACGCAGCCGTCGGCGGGAACGAACATCCGCCGGAATTCGCTGCCGAGCTGTGTGCGCGTGGGGATGTTCTGCAAATTCGGCTCGGTCGAGCTCAGCCGTCCCGTCGCCGTGACGGTCATCTGGAAGCTCGTGTGGATGCGCCCGTCGGGTGCGATGACCTTCAGGAGTCCGTCGCAGTAGGTCGAGCGGAATTTGGCGTATTGGCGGTATTGCAGGACCTCTTCGACGATGGGGTTTTCCCACCGCAGCTTTTCGAGCACATCCGCATTCGTTGACCAGCCGGTTTTCGTCTTCTTGCCGTGCGGCAGCTGCAATCTATCAAAGAGCACCTCGCCGAGCTGCTTGGGAGAGTTGATGTTGAACGGCCCGCCCGCCTCCTCATAGATGTGCTGCTCGAGCGTTTTGAGCTGCGCCTCCATCTCGCTGCCGAAGGCGGCGAGGGCGGTTGCGTCCACGCGCATCCCCGTATGCTCCATGCGCGCAAGCACGGCGCAGAGGGGAAGCTCCACCTCATAATAAAGTTCGTGCAGCTCGCGCTCTTCGATCATGGGGGCGAGCGCTTCGTACAGCGCATCGACGGCGGCGGTATAGCTGTGGAATGCCGTTTCCGCCGCGGTCGTGTCGCCGAGCATCGAAAAGGCCTCGGGGTCGAGATGCTTCGGCTCTGTGAGCGACTGGTGGAAATAGGCGGCGAAAAGCGACGCAATGTCGTACTTGCCCGCCGTCGCGTCAAGCAGGTATCCTGCAAGCGCGGTGTCGAAGACAAAGCCCTCGATGGGGAGACCATTTTCCAGCAGCGTGCGCTGCAGGTCCTTGACGTTGTGGCTGACTTTTTTGATGTCGGAGGAGAACAGGGCGCGCAGCAGCGCGTTCCAGTCGCCTTCGTAACGGCTGAAGAAGAACTCGGCGGAAACGGCGGTATTCTCGCCGCTTTCGCAGTCGACGATCACGCCGGAGAGGTCAGGCAGCGCCAAAAGCGTCACGTGTGCCGCCTGACGGAAGAGCGCGAGAGACTCTTCGGCCTTTTCCGCCGTGGTCACGGCCTCGGCAGTTACGGTGACGGCGACCGGCTCCTCGGCGGCGGGCACATCGGCGGGCGGCTTGAGACCGTATTTTTCGATGAGCTTTGTGAACTCGAGCTTCATAAAGAGCGGATAGAGCGCCTCGGACGGGGCCTTTCGCAGGTTTTCCTGCGGAGAAAATTCAAGCGGCGCGTCGGTGATGATGGTTGCAAGGTAAAAGCTCTTGCGGGCGCTCTCTTCTCCCTCGGTGAGCTTTTTGATGACGTTCGGCTTGGCCTCGATATCGGGGAGCAGCCGGTAAATTTCGTCGATGCTCTGGTATTTCTGGATGAGCGCCATCGCCGTCTTTTCGCCAACGCCCGGTACGCCGGGGATGTTGTCGCTCGCGTCGCCCATCAGGGCCTTGAGGTCGACAATGTGGATGGGGGCGAAGCCATAGACCTCGAAAAAGCTTTCGGGCGTCATGTCCTTCGTCGTGGTCTGGCCCATGCGTGTGGAGATGAGCTTGACGGTCGTGTGCTCGGTCACGAGCTGCAAAGAATCCTTGTCCCCCGTGGCGACGACGCAGTCCCAGCCCTCTTGTTCGCATTTGCGCGAGATCGTGCCGATCAGGTCGTCCGCTTCAAAGCCCGAGAGCTCGTAGCGGGGAATGTTCATCGCGTCGAGCACATCCTTGAGCACGGGCATCTGCATGGCGAGCTCCTCGGGCATGGCATGGCGCGTGGCCTTGTAGCCCTCGTACTCGAGGTGGCGGAACGTCGGCTCGCGGCGGTCGAAGGCGACGCACAGCGCCTCGGGCTTTTCCTCGTCGAGTAAGCGGCCGAGCATCGTGAGAAAGCCGAAGATCGCATGGGTGAAGAAGCCGTCGCGCGTGGTGAGCGGACGGACGCCGTAATAGGCGCGGTTGATGATGGAGTTGCCGTCGAGTACCATCAGCTTCACGGCATACACCTCCCAGAGTGCAAATTTTTACTAATTACAGTATAGCGCAAAGCGACCAAAAACACAACAGAAACCGCGCGCCTTCTCGGTGAGAAACAAGAAAGTATCGTAAAAATGCACAGAATGCTTGCATTTTCTTGTCGGGATGTTTATAATGTTGACAGAAAATCTGTTTTGCTGCCTAATTTTTTGTTAGGCAATGGGGCGGAAAAACAAAAAAGGGGAGAAAATCATGGAAAAGCTTTTCAAGCTGAAGGCCAACGGGACCACCGTGCGCACCGAGCTTCTTGCCGGCCTCACCACGTTCATGACCATGGCCTACATCATCGCGCTCAACCCGAATCTGCTCACCAACTTCGCCGTGGGCACGCCGCTGTGGAACGGTGTGTTCCTCGCCACCTGCATCGCCTCGGCCATCGGTACGATCTGCATGGCGTTCTTTGCCAACAAGCCGTTCGTCATGGCGCCGGGCATGGGCCTCAACAGCTTCTTTGCCGTCGTTGTGGCCAACATCGCCGTCATCAACGAGTGCGAGTATGAGTCCGCGTTCCAGGCGGCGCTCGTCATCATTCTGGTCGAGGGCATCGTTTTCCTCGTGCTCACCGTGCTCAAGGTGCGCGAGAAGATCGTCGAGGCCATCCCTCTCGGCGTGCGCTACGGCATCGCGCCGGCCATCGGCCTGATGCTGATGAACGTGGGCCTTGGCTCCAACGTCGGCATTTATGCCGAGGGCAACGGCTTTACGAGCCCCTTCTACATGATGCGCGACTTCTTCGGCGCGCTCACGCCCAGCATCATCAAGGACGGCATGGGCGACGTAGGCTACAACACGATGGTTTTGACCGTTGTGACGGCCTTCCTCGGCGTGTTCGTCATGGTCGTTCTTGCCAAGAAGGGCGTGAAGGCGGCGGTGCTGCTCGGTATGCTCTTCTCCTCCGTCATCTACTGGGCGGGCAGCGCCATCTTCCTGCACGTGAACCCCTTTGAGAGTCTGGCCACCGCGAGCTTTGTCCCGCCCTTTGCCGACATGGTCTCCACCACGCTCTTCAAGTTTGACTTTGCGGGCTTTGTGAACATCGGCTGGTTCACCGCCGTCACGCTCGTCATCACCTTCTGCATGATCGATATGTTCGACACCATCGGCACCCTCGTCGGCACGGCCTCCCGCGCCGGTATGGTCGATGAAGAGGGTAACATGCCCAACATGAAGGAAGCCCTGCTCTCCGACGCCATCGGTACGGTCGCGGGCGCCTGCACCGGCACCTCCACCGTCACGACGTTCATCGAGTCTGCCTCCGGTGTGGAAGCGGGCGGCCGCACGGGTCTGACCGCGCTCACCGCGGGCATCCTGTTCCTCGCCTGTATGTTCCTTGCCCCCATCGCCGCCATCATCCCCGGCGCTGCGACCTCTGCCGCACTCATCTATGTCGGCGTGCTGATGCTCCAGGGCCTCAAGAATGTGGACTTTGGCGATATGGACCAGATGCTGCCTGTGGCGATCATGCTCATCGGTATGCCGGTCTCCGGCTCCATCGGCCACGCCATCGGCCTCGGCCTCATCTCCTACACCTTCGTCAAGGTGCTCTCCGGCAAGGCCAAGGAGGTCAGCGTGCTGACCTATGTGATCTCCGCGCTGTTCCTCGTCAAGTTCTTTGCCGTGGTGTAAGTGTGTGAAAAAACCTTAAAAAGAGCGTCCCGAACGGGACGCTCTTTTTTTCTGCGCCGCGGTATGATATCATGACGAAGATACATAGGGTAATAGGAGCGCACGGCGAAAAAACCTTGAAAAATCAAGGATTGCAACTGCCGGTTGACAAATTTGACAGTGCGCTTTCTTTCCCGCAACCGCAAAATGGGCTATGATAACGCCATCCAAACGGCGCGGAAGCGCGCCCTTAAATTTCAGGAGGAAGACGATATGATCTTAGCGGATAAAATCATCACGCTGCGCAAAAAGGCGGGCTGGTCGCAGGAGGAGCTGGCAAGTCAGCTCGGCGTGACGCGCCAGTCGGTCAGCAAGTGGGAGGGCGCGCAGTCCGTGCCGGACCTTGACAAGGTGGTGCAGATGAGCCGCATTTTCGGCGTGAGCACCGACTATTTATTGAAGGATGAGCTCGAAGAGGAGGAGTTTGCCGAATCTGCGGCGGATGAAGCGCCGCTGCGGAGGGTAACGATGGAGCAGGCGGCGCAATATCTTGCGCTGCGCAGAGCCTGTGCGCCGAAGACAGCGCTGGCAGTGGTTTTGTGCATCGTTTCTCCTGTTGCGCTGATTTTTCTCACGGCCATGGCGGACACCGGCTGGGGCGGCATTTCAGAGAACCTTGCCGCGGGCCTTGGCGTGAGCGTGCTGCTGGTGCTGGTCGCCGCCGCGGTGGGGATCTTTCTCTCCTGCGGGGCGAAGACGAAGGAGTTTGCCTTCCTTGAAAAAGAGCCGTTTGAAACGGAATACGGCGTGAGCGGTATGGTGCGGGAACGCCGCAGAAGCTACGAGGCGACCGCCTTGCGCTGCACGATCCTCGGCGCGGTGCTGTGCATCCTCGCCGTTGTGCCGCTGATGCTCGGGCTCGGAGCTGCGTCCTCCAGTGTTGGCGCGCTGCTCACACGCATCGCGCCGACAGGCGTTTACGCTGCGGCGGCGGTGGATGCGCTGCTGGTTTTTGTCGCGTGCGGTGTGGGGGTGCTCGTTTGGAGCGGGACATACACCGGTGCGATGGACCAGCTTTTGGAGGAGGGCGACTACACGCGCAAAAAGAAGGCGCGCAGCGGCGTAATGAGCACGCTTACACTTATCTACTGGCTGAGCGTGACGGCGATCTTCCTCTTCTACACGTTCGGTCCCATGGGCAACGGGCAGCCGCGCAACAGCTGGTTTATCTGGGCGATCGGCGGCGTTTTGTACGCGGCGGTGATGGGGATCGTGTCGCTCGTGCTGCATCATAAGGATAAAATGTAAAGCCTGCTTGACAAAACGAGCGGATGGTGTTATGCTGAAAGTAAAGCAAACTTGACATTTGTGAAATGAAGCTTGACAGCTGAGAAAGTTATGATATTATTTCGATATCAAATAGATGCTCGAAACGTCTGCAAGAAGAAAAGAGGGAGAACCTTATGCTCTATATTGAACACCTGACCAAGACCTTCGGCGAAAAGAAGGCGGTGGACGATCTGTCGCTCCACATCGCGCCGGGGGAGATCTACGGCTTTATCGGACACAACGGTGCGGGCAAGACCACGACGCTCAAATCCGTCGTCGGCATCCAGCAGTTCGACGCGGGGACGATCACCATCGGCGGCCATTCCATTCAGGACGACCCCATCGCCTGCAAGAAAATGCTGGCCTACATTCCGGATAACCCCGATCTCTACGAATTTATGACGGGCATCCAGTATTTGAACTTCATCGCCGACATCTTCGGCGTGGACGCGGAAAAGCGGCAGGAGCGCATCCGCAAGTATGCCGAGCTTTTCGCGCTGACGGACGACCTCGCCCAGCCCATCGCCGCCTATTCGCACGGCATGAAGCAGAAACTTGCCATCATTTCCGCTTGGCTGCACGAGCCGAAGCTCATTTTGATGGACGAACCCTTCGTCGGCCTCGACCCCAAGGCCTCGCATATCTTAAAGGGCATGATGCGCGAGGTGTGCGACGCGGGCGGCGCGATCTTCTTCTCGACCCACGTGCTCGAGGTCGCCGAAAAGCTCTGCGACAAGGTCGCCATCATCAAGGGTGGAAAACTCATCCGCTCCGGCACGATGGAGGAGGTCAAGGGCGACGATTCGCTTGAGGAGGTCTTCCTTGAGCTGGAGGGCGAATCATGCTGAAAACGCTCGTCAAAAAGCAGCTGATGGAGATTTTCCGCAGCTACTTCTACAATGCGAAAACCAACAAAAAACGCTCGGCGGCGGGAACTGCTGCCTATATCCTGCTCTTTGCCGCGCTGATGCTCGGCGGGCTCGGCGGGATGTTCACGGGACTGTCTCTCATGCTCTGCGCGCCGCTTTCGCAGGCGGGGATGGGCTGGCTCTACTTTGCGCTCATGTCGCTGCTCGCCATCTTTCTCGGCGCGTTCGGCAGCGTGTTCAATACCTATTCTGCCCTGTACTTCGCCAAGGACAACGACCTGATGCTCTCGCTGCCCATTCCGGTGCGGACGCTGATGGCCTCGCGCCTGCTGACGGTCTATCTCATGGGCCTGATGTACTCCGCGGTCGTCATCGTGCCGGCGGTCATCGTCTATTGGGTCACGGTCTCGGCCGCGCCGATGGCGATTCTCGGCGGCGTACTGCTGACGGTGCTGATCTCGATTTTCGTGCTCACGCTCTCTTGCGCGCTGGGCTGGCTCGTCGCAAAGGTCAGCCGAAAGCTCAGACATAAGAGCTTCATCACGGTCATCGTTTCGCTCGCAGGCTTGGGACTTTACTATTTCTTCGTCTTCAAGGCACAGACGGCTATCGAGCAGCTCGTCGCCAACGCTGCGGTCTACGGTGAGAAGATCAGGGGCGCGGCGCATCCGCTCTACGTCTTCGGTCAGGCCGGTACAGGCGACGGCCTTGCGATGCTGCTGAGCGCGCTGGTCGTCCTCGCATTGTTCGCGCTGATGTGGGCGGTGCTCTCGCGCAGCTTTTTGCAGATCACGACCGCGACGGGCGCGTCGGGCAGGGCGGTGTACCGCGAAAGGACCGTCAAGCGCCAGAGCGCGGACGCGGCACTCTTCCGCAAAGAGCTTGCGCGCTTCACCGCGAGCCCGAACTATATGCTCAACTGCGGGCTGGGTGTCCTGCTGCTGCCGGTCGCGGGCATCCTGCTCTTGTGGAAGGGCGGGGAGATCCTGTCGCTTCTGGATATCATCTTCGGCGCGCGCGGCGGCTGCGCAGAGGTGCTGCTCTGCACCGGTGTGTGCGCTGTTGCGTCGATGAATGACATGGCGACACCGTCGGTGTCGCTGGAGGGAAAATCCCTCTGGCTCGCCCAGTCGCTGCCGGTCACGCCGTGGCAGGCACTGCGCGCAAAGCTCAAGGTACAGCTTGCGCTTACGGCACTTCCTGCGCTCGTGCCGCTTGTCTGTATGGCGGCCGTTCTGCCGCTCACGCCGTCGCTGGCGCTCTCGGCGGTCACGGCGCTTGCGTACATCGCGTTTTCCGCGTGCCTGGGGCTGACGCTTGGCGTCACGCGGGCGAGCTTTACCTGGACGAGTGAGCTCATGCCCATCAAGCAGAGCCTGGCGGTGATGATCGCCATGTTTAGCGGCTGGCTTTACGCTGTCGCGCTGGCGGGGCTTTACCTTCTTGCGGGCTGGAGACTCGGCGCGGCTGCCTACCTTGCGATTTTTGCCGCCCTGACGCTCGCGGCGGCGGGACTTATGTACCGCTGGCTCAAAACGCGGGGCGCGAAGCGATTTGCTGTGCTGTGAAGGAAAAAACAGAAAAGAGGACGGTTAGAAAACCGTCCTCTTTTTTCAGCTCTCCATGTGCTTGCCGAGAAAGCCCGCGATCGCCTGCGCGAGCTTGTACTCCGTCTCGCCCGCGCCGACGCTGCCATCGGTGCCGATGAAGACGACGAGCCCCAGCGCGTCCCCCTCGGAGATGATGGGGGCGGCGACGGCTGCGCAGTAGCGGTCGAGCGATTCGGTGACGAACACGCTGCGCTCGTTCGGCACGGCGCGGTAGATGCCGCGGTCCTCCATGATCTGCTCAAGCTGGGGACTGATGCGCTTGCCGATGAGGTCGCGGCGCGCGCTGCCCGCCGCGGCGATAACGCTGTCGCGGTCCGTCACGGCGACCGTCGTGCCGGTGGACTTGCTCAGCGTTTCGCAAAGCTGCGCGGCAAACTCATCCACGCCGCCCATGAGGGAGTACTTCTTGAAGATCACCTCTCCGTCCTTGCTCGTGTAGATCTCCAACGGGTCGCCCTCGCGGATTCGCATGGTGCGGCGGATCTCCTTGGGGATGACGACGCGGCCGAGGTCGTCGATCCGTCTGACAATTCCGGTTGCTTTCATCTATCAAAACTCCTTTTATACTCGATAAACTGCACTTAGTCTTTGGAAAAGCCGCCAATTTATCCAAACCGGATGCTGGAAGATTTTACAGCGCGCGGACAGAAAACTTGTTTTTGTGCTGCGAGACGGCGACAGGCGACGAATTTCATGGCGATTATGACGAAATTTCGTTATTGAGGTGTTTTTGACAGAAATACATCTGTCCGCCTATTGAATTTTCTGCCGTCCGAGGGTATAATACAAATCACTTTGCAGAGGTGTATATTTTGAAAAGAGAGAAGATGTTTGTATGAAAACCCTCAAGAAAATTGCCGCCGCATATAACGGCGTCAGCCTGATTTTGCGCATCGCGATCGGCCTTGTCGTCGGCGTGATCCTGGCGCTGGTCTGTCCCGGCGCGACGTGGTTACAGGAGCTTGGCAACCTGTTTGTCGGTGCGCTCAAGGGCATTGCTCCCGTGCTGGTGTTCGTCATCGTGGCGAGCGCGCTGGCGCAGGGCACGTCCAAGCTCGACCGCCGCTTTGGTACGGTTGTGTGGCTCTATATGCTCACGACGTTCCTCGCCGCCATTTTAAGCGTTGTGACGAGCACGATCTTCCCGCAGACGCTGGTGTTTCCCGAGGCGGCCAAGGCGGAGGTCATCCCGCAGGGCCTCGGCGAGGTCATGCACACGCTGCTGGCTAACATCGTCTCGAACCCCATTTCCGCCATTATGAACGGCAATTACATCGGCATTCTGATGTGGGCCTGTCTCTTCGGCGTTGCGATGAAGAAGCTCGGCGCGGACTCCACAAAGGTCTTCCTGAGCAATGTGTCCGACGCGGTTTCGGCCATCGTGCGCTGGATCATCAACCTTGCGCCGTTCGGCATCATGGGCCTTGTGTTCACCAATGTTGTGAGCAACGGCCTTGCGATCTTCACGCAGTACGGCAAGCTCCTGCTCCTGCTGGTGGGCACGATGCTCTTCATGGCGCTCATCATCAACCCCATCATCATTTTCATCTATCTGCGCTGCAACCCTTACCCGCTGGTATTCCGCTGCCTGCGCGAGAGCGGCCTGACGGCGTTTTTCACCCGTTCTTCCGCGGCGAATATCCCCGTCAATATGGCCATGTGCGAAAAGCTCGGCCTGGATAAGGACTTCTACTCCGTCTCGATTCCCCTCGGCGCGACCATCAACATGGACGGCGCGGCCATTACCATCACGATCATGACGCTGGCTGCGGCCAACACGCTGGGGATGCAGGTCTCGCTGCCTGCGGCCATCCTGCTTTCCATCATGTCGGCCCTTGGCGCGTGCGGTGCCTCCGGCGTGGCGGGCGGCTCGCTGCTGCTCATTCCGATGGCGTGCTCGCTGTTCGGCATTTCGAACGATATTGCCATGCAGGTCGTCGGCGTCGGCTTCATCATCGGCGTCATTCAGGACTCTGTCGAAACCGCGCTGAACTCCGCGGGCGACGTGGAATTCGCTGCCACGGCCGAGTATCACCAGTGGCGCAAGGACGGCAAGCCTCTGCCCGAGTTCCTCGGCGGCAGAAAGAAGTAAATAAGACTGCGATATTGTGATAAAACAGCACGCCGGCTCACTGAGCCGGCGTGCTGTTTTATGGATAGAGGCGCCTCCGGCCTTGGCGGGGAAGCCGAGAGGACAAAAGCACATATCCCGAGGATAACTATGATGGCGCGATCATGACCTTCTTTGAGGGCGACGTTCCGTTCTGGGTCTGCGACACGGAAAAGGTCAGCAGTATGAAGAAGCGCGAATCCAAGTCCGAAGCCTTCTCTGCCAATCCCTTCGAGTATGAATTTACCTTTGCGCCCATGGGCGACAACGGCGTTTATGAGTACCTTGAGCCGTGGTACGGCTTTGCCGTGAACAAGGATGGCAGCAACAGCGACTATGCGCTGGAGTTCCTGCGCTTCATGGCGCGCGAGGATCAGCTCAATACGCTGGCTTCCGTCAAGGGAGTTCCCTCCATTGCCAAGAACGCGCCGGATGAGCGCTACAGCAATCTGAACAGTATTGAGAAGGTCGAAGCGTCCACCGTGTGTGACGGCAGCGTCGCGGGGTATGTGGGCTCCTGCTTCGTGAGCTCCGCGGCAGATCTGGCAGGCGGCGTGACCGCCGACACCGCCGCGGCACTGGAAGAGTTTGTATCCGCCTGCGCGAAAGAAGGGGGAGAAGCCTGCCTCGGGAGGAGTGTGCCCGGTACCGGCCGTGCCGGTGCTTGCTTTTTGCTGCGTTCTGCGGTATGCTTGGATAGCGATGTGAGGAAGAGAGCGGTAAAATGGAAGAAAACGGCCCTTGCCTCGCCTTTTTTACCGGGAAGGTGCGGTGTGCCCGGCCCGGCTCGGCGGACGGCGATTTGCAGATCGAGGAGGAAGTGCGGAATGACAGCGAATGAATATCAGAAATTGGCCATGACAACATTAAACCCGGAGCTGACGAAAAGGGACATATTGATCAATAGCGTCATGGGCTTGTGCGGCGAGTCGGGCGAAGCCATCGACATTGTAAAAAAATGGATGGCGCAGGGCCATGAGCTGGACAGGGGGCACCTTGCGGAGGAGCTTGGCGATATTGCGTGGTATCTGGCGGAAGCTGCCGCGGCGTTGGATCTGTCGCTGGATGACATTTTTCAAGCGAATATTGCCAAACTGAAGAAAAGATACCCGGATGGATTTGAAGCGAAGCGTTCTCTGGGCCGGCCGGAAGGGGAGATATAGGCCCGGCTTATCGGCCGGCACCGGACAGAGCGGGCGGATCTCAAACATACCCCATAAACAAAGGCGGACAGCCGCCGCGGATCAAAAGAAGGAGCGATAAGATGAATGATTATGAACGCGCCCTGGCGCTGCGGGACGAAACGGTCGCGCACCGCCGCTGGATGCACACCCATGCTGAGGTCGGCTTGGAGATGCCGAAGGCGCAGGCCTATGTGATAGAGCAGCTCAAGCGTGCTGGGCTGGAGCCGCGGCCCTGCGGCCACGGCGTTGTGGCGGAGCTGGGGAAGAAGGGCGGCAGGACGCTGCTGCTGCGCGCGGATATGGACGCGCTGCCGATGAAGGAGGAGAGCGGCGAGCCTTTCGCCTGTCCGACCGGCACCGAGGCGCACGCCTGCGGCCATGATTTTCACACAGCGATGCTGCTGTCGGCGGCAAAGCTGCTCAAGGAGTCGGAGGAGAAACTTGCGGGCAGGGTCCGCTTTATGTTCCAGCCCGCGGAGGAGACTTTCGAGGGCGCGAAGGATATGATCGCAAACGGCATTCTGGACGGCGTGGACGCGGCGCTTGCCTATCACGTCAGCACCGGCCGTATGCCGGTCGGCATCTTTATGTACAACGACAGCGGCACGATGATGAACTCGGTCGACGGCTTTCGGATCACCGTATACGGCAAGGGCTCGCACGGCGCGTACCCGCAGAACTCGATCGACCCGATCAACATCGGCGTGCACATCTATCTGGCGCTCGAGGCGCTTCTCGCGCGCGAGGCCAACCCCAACAAGACCTGTGTGATGACCGTCGGACAGTTCACTGCCGGCGCTGCGGCCAATATCATCCCCGATACCGCCATTCTGCAGGGCACGATCCGCACGAATGACCGCGACAGCCGCGCGCTGCTGGTGCGCCGCATGAAGGAGACCGCCGAGAAGACGGCTGAGGTCTATGGCGGCACAGCGAGCGTGGAGATGATCTCCGAGGTCCCGCCGCTGATCTGCGACAGCGCGCTTACCAAACAGATCGTGGGCTATATGCAGGAGCTGCCTATCCCCGGACTCGTGCCGTATCCCGGCGTTTCGGCCAACGCGTCGGAAGACTTTGCCTCGGTTGCCGAGCGCGTGCCCTCCGCGTTCCTGTACCTCTCCGCGGGTTTCCTCGACGAGCGCGGCGACGCGCCCGCGCACAACCCCAAGGTGCGCTTCAACGAGGAGGTCTGCCCCATCGGTGTGAGCTGCCTGACGCACTGCGCCATCCGCTGGCTGGAGGAGAACAGATAAGAACAAAAACAGACCGGGAAAGGGCGGGAACCCTGCACCGCTATCGGTATCTATGAAAAAACATGGCAGGCACCTTTGCGCCTGCCATGTTTTTTGCTGCAATTCAGCGAAGGATATCCGACGTTTTCCGGCGTCTCAGCTCAGGTCGCCGGCGGCCTTGATCTTGACGCGGTTGGTGTTGCCGGGGTAGTAGGCGAGAGGAACATCTTCCATCTCGATGATCTCGACCGTCTTGCGCACGGCGCCGGCCGCGACCGCGAGCTCGATGGCTTCCTTCTTGGCCTTTTCCAGCGACTGCTCGCGCGGCAGCTCGTCATAATTCATCAGCTTTTCGTACATGCCGCTGACCTTGGAGATGGCCGAGCCGATGGCGTTGGCGCAGCCGAAGTGCTCCGGCTTCAGAACAGACGCCGCGCCGCCGATAGTCTCGGGCAGGATGATGGAGCCGCCGCCGACGAGAATGAGATCGACGTCCGCGTTGGAGACCTTCATCGCGTCCACGCTGTCCTCGACGAGGGCGCGGATGACGGCCATGGCCTTGTCCGCCGTCTCCTGCGGGATATCCGCGACCTTGCTCTTGTCGCCGAGCTCCACCATGCCGAGGCGCACGGCAATGTCGGTCGCCGTCATCGTGTCGCCGCCGAAGACGAGCGCCTTTTTCGTGATCTCGTAGCCCACGCTGTCGGGGCCGACGGTCACGCTGCCGTCATCCCTGACGCGCACGATGGAGCCGCCGCCGAGACCGATGGAGATGACGTCCGGCATACGGAAGTTCGTGCGCACGCCGCCGATGGTGACGGCGACGCTCGATTCGCGCGGGAAGCCGTTCTGGATGACGCCGAGGTCGGTCGTCGTGCCGCCGACGTCAACGACAATGGCATCCTTGAGCTGGGAGAGATAGCTTGCGCCGCGGATGGAGTTCGTCGGGCCGCAGGCAACCGTCAGGATAGGGTAGCGGCGGGCGTGCTCTATGGTCCTGAGGGTGCCGTCGTTCTGGCTGAGGTAGACGTCAGCGTTGATGATGCCTTCATCCCGCAGGCTCTTGGCAAAGCCTTCTGTAAAGCGCTCGGCCACCTGCCAGAGCGCGGCGTTCAGGATGGTGGCGTTTTCACGCTCGATGAGGCCCATGGAGCCGATCTCGCTCGAGACGGAGATATGGACATCCTCACCCATGACCTCGCGGCAGAGCTTTGCGGCCTCGAGCTCGTGGTCGTTGCGGACAGTGGAGAACACGCAGGAGATGGCGATGGACTTGACGCCCTTGGCCTTCATATCGGTGAAGAAGGTCTTGGCAGCTTCGGCGTCGAAGGAGGCGAGCTGCTTGCCGTCGTACTCAAAGCCGCCGCCGATGATGGCGCTGCCGACGGCGACCTTCTGAATATCCTCGGCCCAGTCGACCATGGGGCGGATGCCGGTGGTGGCAGGCGCGCCGATGCGCAGGATGCCGATGGGGGCGAGATTCTTGCGCTCTACAATGGCGTTGGTGCACTGCGTCGTGCCGAGCATGGCCTGATGGATCTGCTTGGGGTCCACGCCGGAGACCTCGAGCACGGTACGCATCGCGCCCAGAATGCCGTCATAAATGTCTGCGGAGGTGGGATACTTGATATCTGCGACCACCGCACGGTTTTCGTCGATCAGGACGGCGTCCGTGTTGGTGCCGCCCACGTCAATTCCGAGTTTGTACATCGTTAGTAACCTCCTTTGCAGCGCTCTTCGAGCGGAATGTAATCAGTGTCTACGCCGAAATAGCGCGGGCCGACGAGTTCGATGCCCTTTTCCGTGCGCCAGAGATGGAAGCACTTGAGACCCACCACCATGACGCGCTTGCCATACTTGAGCGCGTCGGTCGTGACAGGGAGGAACGTCTCCGTGTCCACCAGCGAGATGAGGTCGGGCGTGGTGGCAAGGATCTCGCCGTCCACCGTGGCGGTCAGATTCTCGTTCTGGAACTCGACATAGGCGCTATGGCCCTTGCACTCGCCGATGCCCTCGAGCACGACCTTGCCGAAGTTGAAGCCCGCGCGCGTCTCGCGCAGCACATCCGCGATCTTGCCCTTGAAGAGCTTGAAGCCCTCGGACATTTCGAGGAAGTGCTCCTCGGGCGTTTTGTCGCCGCAGTCCTTGATGGTGCGGATGGCGCGGCCAAGCTGCTCACTGCGGCTGACGATGCCGTGCACGCCGAATTCCTTCATCTGCTTGCCGCTCATGGGGTAGAGGGAGACGGAGCAGGAGGCGCCGCAGCTCATCGTGACCGCGCGGGCGAGCTCTTCCGTCCATTTGTTGGTGATGGTCTCGAAGATGCAGCTGTTGCCCTTCTCATCCACAAGCGCCATGGGGGTAGCCTTCATGCCGCCGATGGTAAAGGTGACCATCTGCAGTTCGGGGAACGCACGGCCCATGCCGTCCACATCCACCATGGGCATACCGAGGCGCGCCGCCGCCGCGATGGGCAGCATGGAGTTGACGCCGCCTGCCTCGATGGGCATGAAGGCGTAGATCTTCTGGCCGAAGAACTTCGAGACCATGTCAAAGAGCTTTTTGTACTCCGTGCCGCCGATGCCTTTTTCAGCAAGGACGGTGGGCGCGCCCATCATGGCGATGGGGACGACGAGGGCGTCGTCGGGCACCTCCTCGGGCTCAAGCAGTGTGACAGGGCCGCACTCCTGCACCGCGCCGATGGCGACGAGCTTGCCGACATAGGGGTCGCCGCCGCCGCCCGCGCCCAGTAGGGCCGCGCCGGTGGCAATATCTTCGATCTCAGGGATACCGATTTTTCGCATGACCTTTTCCTTCTTTCATTATTATTACAATGCAAGGAGAAGTGGGCGGCTGCTCGCTCCTCCTGCGGGAGAGGGGATTTACGCGGTTTTCTTTTCGGGGAAGACCTTTGCAAGGATGACATACAGCACGAGCGAGACGACGATGCCGTTGACCGGGCCGACAAAGAACGGCCGGTTCAGGAACGGCAGAGCCTCGACAAGGCCGGGGAAGCTCGCGAACGTGCTGCCGGTGATGCAGGCAAAGATGGCGCCCACGGCAAAGGAGACAACGCCGATGGCGGAGAAGCCGGAGCGGATGGCGAAGTTCTCCTTCTTGCCATTGCCGACGATCCAGTAGGACGCGATCAGCACGCCGGCGAGCGGCGGGATGAGGGCGGACATAAGGGATAAAAAGCTCTGGAAGGCGTTGAGCAGACCGAAAGCGGCGAGCAGCGTGCCGATGCCGCCGGCAACGCCAGTCGTGATCTTGAACTTGCTTTCATCAAAGCCGAGAAGGTTGCTCAGGGCAAGACCGCCGGAGTAGGCGTTGGTCACGTTGGTCGTCCAGGTGGCGAGCACGAGGGCGACAAGGCCGATGAAGGGAACGCCGAGAGAGGCGAGGATGGCGGAGATGTCATACTGGCCGGTGACAATGCTCATCAGCGCGCCGGTCATCAGCATGAAGAGACCGGCGGGGATGACGCCGACGATGGAGGACTTCACCACGTCACCGCGGCTCTTGGCAAAGCGGCAGTAGTCGGCGGAGATGACGCCGCCGAGGGCGAAGGAGGCGACGACCATGGAGATGCCGAACACCAGGCCGGAGGAAGCCTCGGGCGCGTAGTTTGCGATGGCGCTGCCGCCGTCGTTGGTGGTGATGCCGGCGATCAGACCGTACAGGCAGACGATGACCAGCAGCGGAACGGCGATATAGTTGAGCCACTTTAGGCCCTTGAAGCCCACGCAGGCCGTCAGCAGCATGATGATGCCCCAGATGATGGAGCTGATGGTGACAAATGCGGGAGAGGCTTCGCTTCCCATCATGTTAGCGACCATGTTGGCAAAGGCGCTGCCGCAGGTGGCGGACTGGATGCCGAACCAGCCGACGCAGGCAATGGCGAGGAGTGTACTGATGATGTAGCGCGCACCTTTCTCGCCCAGCGCACCGGAAGCCATTACGGAGACCGGAAGGCCCGTATCGCATGCCTGCATACCGATGCAGATCATGTAAGCGCAGATGAGGCCATAGCCGATCAGGATGGACGCGACGATCTCGCCCATGCTCAGTCCGCCGCCGGCCAGCACGCCGCCGATCATCAGGCAGGGAACGCAGATCATGCCGCCCGCCCAGACTGCCGCAATGGACAGCCAGCTTTGGCGCTGCGACTCTTCTACCTTGAATCCGTTGTTGTTTTCACTCATGGGAAAAGCACCTCTTTTTGGGATATTTTGCGGGGAAAATGAAGAATGGCGCAAGTATATCACCGGAAAACGGAAATGAATATTGTCACATAGGCAGAAAAAAGGAGTGTTCCCGTTGTCCGAAAGGACAATGGGAACACTCGAGGTTATACTGAATATCAATGCACATCATGAAGCAGGCGGTAGATGGCCGCGCCGCGGTAGAGGTCGATGGTCTCCGGCATCTTGCCGATGCGGTAGCCCAGAAGATCGGAGATGCGCTGCAGGCGGTATTTGATGGTGTTCTTGTGCAGGAACAGCAGCTCCGCCGTGCGGGTGACGCTGCTGTCGCAGTCTAAAAGGTAGACGCAGGCCGTGTGCAGCAGGTCCTGATACTCCTGGTCGGATTGCAGCACGGCGAGCGGCAGGATGCGCTTTGTGGCGGCGGCCTCCCCCTCGCTGATGCGCTTGCGGCACGAGGCAGCGAGCTCCAGCTCGCCCTGCAGGAATACATTTTTGTGGGGGAAAATGCGTTTTGCATCCTCCAAATTGTCGAGTGTCAACAAATATGCGCGGCGACAGCTTGTTGTATTGGCCAATCCGCTGCATCGGACGATCGCGGCGTCCGGGCTGCTTTCAAGCGCAGAGGCAAGAAGCTCGCGCAGCACGCTCTCCGCCTCGCGCAGGGAGTGGGGCGTGCTCAGGAACATGACGGGCTGGCCCTCGTAGATGCCGCCGACAACGGTATCCGCGCATTCGCGCACGAGCGCAAGGTCCTGCTCCAAGCGGCGCTCAACCTCGTCGGCGTCCGCGCCGCAGAGCATCCAGAGCTCGTGCATGGCGGCAACGTCAACATGGAAAATGTCGGCAAGACGGCGCATCTTCAGCGGCTCATCCTGCAAAATGGCGCGCAGCAGCTCGTGGATGGCGACCGCGCCGTGCTGCTTGCCCCAGATGTTGATGCAGATACGCACGGTGTCGGCCGCCTGATCGATGGCGCGCTCCTCCAGCGGCGCGCCGACCTTGATGAGCGTGAGCTGGAGCGGCTGGGCAAGGTCCGACTGGATGGGGACGGAGGATAGCTCCGCGTCCGGCAGGAACGGGCACGGCAGATGCGTCTGTCCCTCGGGCAGCGGCAGGCAGCGCTCAATGCCCTCGCGGATGGTGTCGTCCATGCCGCTGGGCCATGTGGCAAGATTCAGGATGTTGCCCTCGTGCGTGCTCAGCACCGCCGAGCAGCCGAGCTCGGTGCAGAGCATTTGCAGCGCCGTGCCGACCGACTGCTGGCGGTGCGGCGCGGACGAAATGCGCGCGAGAATGTCGGACACGAGCGAGCCCGCGGCCGAGCGGTCGCGGTAAATGCACTCGGTCACATCGGTGATGAGGTCACTGTAGCGCAGATGCCGCTGTCCTTCCGGCATACAGATGAGCACAAAGTCGTGCGCGTCGGCAATGTCGATGAGCCGTTGGTCCACGCGGGGAAGATAAACGCCGACATAGTACAGCACGAGCCCGACCTCGCCGCCGTCGATGAGCCGCATGAGGTTTGAGCACTGGCGGTCGACGTCGTTGATGCAGTTCAGAAAGCCTGTGATGACGATCTCGCTGCCGGAGTATTTGTCGCGCGGGAACACCTCGCTGATGAGCACCGAGGGGTCTGTGGATTCCAGCACGGAGATCGATGAAACGACCTTCTGCAATCCGCCTGCCCCGCCCAGGACCTTCGCCTGCCGCAGAGAGGGGAGCTTCAATAGATCCGATACCGTAACGCTCACGCTGCGCCTCCTTTTCCATTCGCCGGCCTTGGAGTGTATGCAGGAGCGGCGAAGGAGCAATGAATCAAAATTTGCTTCTATTTTAGCCGCAGGAGAGAAAAAATGGCAAGAGGAAAGCGCCTCGCGGCAATGCCGCCGCAGGCGCCGCTGCATCACGCGGAGCGGTCTTCGATCGGGGCCCGGAGGGGGGAGGATAAACCGGCGCTTGCTTTTTTCGCCTATTTCCGATACGATGGACAGGAACGCGGCGCGCTGCGTTGATTCAGAACAGATCAGACACAAAGGAGAGTTCCCTATGCTGTTTATTTGCTATCCCAAGTGCTCCACCTGCCAGAAAGCGCAGAAATGGCTCGACACCAGGGGCGTCGCCTATGAGCTGAGAAACATCAAGGAGCAGAAGCCCACCGCGGACGAGCTGCGCGCGTGGTACAAGATGAGCGGCCTGCCGCTGAAAAAGTTCTTCAACACCAGCGGCCTGATCTACAAGGACCTCGGGCTGAAGGACAAGCTCCCCGCCCTGTCCGAAGAGGAGCAGCTTGCACTCCTCGCAACCGACGGAATGCTCGTCAAGCGCCCGCTGCTCATCGGCGACGGCTTCGCGCTCGCCGGCTTCCGGGAGGCGGATTGGGAAAGGGCGCTGAACGGATAAGCGCCGACGGCAGCTCATATAGAAAAAGGCCATTGACCGCTTGCAAGCGGTCAATGGCCTTTTGTGCGATTTTTGGTGAACTCAGAACGACACGACCTCCTGCGCCGGCTTCGACGTGGTGGTGATGCGCTCGACGTAGAGCACGGGGCCCTCGCCCTCATAGGCGTCGAGATGCTCCTTTTTGACCGTGGCAGTGATATCGACCCAGTCGCGATTCTTGTAGGCCTTCAGGCTGTCGCCCTTGGCGACGATGCCGACGAACTGGATGTCATTTTCGCAGCAGGTCATCACGAAGCGGCCGGGGCAGTGGATGCCCGGGAACTTCTTCGAGTGGCACATGATGAGCTTCATGTGGACCTTTTTGCCATCCCAGCGGTCGGGATGGTCCATCGCGTCGACGTACCAGACGCCGTAGTCGTCGTCGGGAATGTCGATGAGGTCGGGCGTCATGTCGAACGGGCACTCGTCGCCGGTCAGGTAATCCTCGCTGTTGCCGTCGTTGTCCTCAAGGTAGATGTCCGCGCGGCGGTTGACCATGCGCAGATTGCGCGCGCGCAGGCTCTCTTTGAGCTTGTCGTCGCAGCGGTTGAAGACGATCATGTCCGCGTTCGTGATCTTTTCCATCATGAGCTGCCCCATGTTCTTGACGAACAGCTCAAAGGTCGGCGCCTGCACGAACGTCATGATCTGATAGAGCACCCAGTTGGCGGGCAGCACCTCGCGGTAGAGCTTTTCCATCTGCCACATCCCGTTGTACTCGATGAGCACCTGCTTGGGGCGGTACTTTTTTTCAAGCTCCTTGCAGAAGTCGAGCGTCAAGTCGTCCTCATCGTCCACCGTGACAACGGTGACGTTGTCGAGCGCCTTCTTCTCGTATTCTTCGTCGCCCTCTTCGCAGCAGATCAGAAGCGTCCTGTCCTCGCGGGCGAAGCCGTCTTCTAAAATGCCGTTGATAAAGCTCGTTTTGCCGGAATCGAGGAATCCGGCGACCAGATAAACAGGAATATCCATGCCTTACACTCCAAACAGTTCTGCAAGCTCGTGCTCTTTGAGCTCCGCGCCGATGACGCACAGGCGGCCCGTGTAGTCGGGATGGCCCGCGCGGACCTCATGCTCTTCGGGCACGTAGTCAAATTCGAGCCAGCCGTCCTCGCCGTTCACGATACCCTTGGCGCGCAGGATGTGGCCGTAGTCGCCGCTGTCCAGCTTGCGGAGCATCTCCTCGAGCGCTTCGCGGCTGAACTTCTTCGGCGTCTCCTTGCCCCAGGAGGAGAAGACGTCGTCGGCGTGGTGATGATGGTGATGGTGGCACTCGCACTCGGGATTGTCGCACTCCTCGCCGTCATGGTGATGGTGATGATGCTCGTGCTCGTCGTGATCATGCTCATCGTGCTCGTGGTCATGATGATGCTCGTGGTCATGCTCATCCTCATCGTGGTCATGGTGAGGATGCTCGTGATCATGGTCGTGCTCGTCATGCTCATCGTGATGATGGTGATGCTCATGCTCGTGCTCGGCCTCTTCGATCTCGTGCTCGCGGCGCATCTTTTCCAGCAACTCGTCGCTGAGGGATACCTTTTCGACGGCGGAGAGGATGGTCTTGCCGTCCAGCTCGTCCCACGGCGTCGTCAGGATGGCGGCGTCGGGATTCTTTTCGTGCAGCATCGCGGCGGCGGCCTCGAGCTTCTCCTGCGAGAGCTTCTGCGTGCGGGAGAGGATGATCGTGCCGGCGGCCTCGATCTGGTTGTTGTAGAACTCGCCGAAGTTCTTCATATAGACCTTGACCTTGCTGGCGTCGGCCACGGTGACATAGCTGTTGAGCGTGAGCTCGCCCGGGCACTCGTCCACCGTGCGCTGCACGGCGACGATGACGTCGGAGAGCTTGCCCACGCCGCTCGGCTCGATGAGCACGCGGTCGGGATGGAACTGCGCCACGACCTCTTTGAGCGCCTTATTGAAGTCGCCGACGAGGGAGCAGCAGATGCAGCCGGCGGACATCTCGGAGATCTCGATGCCGGACTCCTTCAGAAAGCCGCCGTCGATGTTGATCTCGCCGAATTCGTTTTCAATCAGCACGAGCTTTTCGCCGCTGTAGGCCTCGGCGATCAGCTTTTTGATGAGCGTGGTCTTGCCGGCGCCCAGAAAGCCGGAGAAAATATCAATTTTTGTCATAAGAAATACGCTTCCTTCTTCTTTATTGATTTCCAAACCTGTATTATAAGCGGAATTTGTGAACGTTTCAAGTCCTTTAACCGCGAAGATCGCCAGTTTTGCCTGCATTTCCGCCGGCGGTGTGTTGATCGGGCAGCACGCGGCCCATGCACACGAAGCGGTGAGCGTCCCCGGGCGGGAAAATGAGGTCCGCGGCGCTCTGCGTCCGGTCAAGGGAAAGCAGGCGGACGGCGCCGGAGAGATCGCGGCAGTACTGCCGGCAGAGCACCCTGCCGTCCACGAAGAAAAGGCCAATATCTCCTGCTGCGAGCGGCGCGTGGTCGGCAAAGATGCGGCTGCCGCGGGGAAGCGGCGGCGCTGCGTTCTCCGCTGTCTGCACGGCGAACTCCGCGCCGTGCGGCACGGTGCCGTCGTCGGAGATGTAGTCGAAATCGACGCCCTGCACGGGCGCGGCCTCACCCACGGCGGCGAGCGAGTGATAGAGCGGCAGGCGGCGCGGCGCGGACGGCGGTCCCTGCGTTGCTTCTCCGCACAGGGCGCGGAGCGAGGCGATGAGCGTGCGCGCCGCTTCGCGGCCCCGCGGCGGGAGGGCGCGGTACTGCGCGATGAGCTCGTGCTCCTCGTGCGAGAAGTCCGGCGCCTCGACGCGGAAGAAATCCCGGTAGAGATAGTTCGGGTCGATGCGAAGTGCGTTGAACAGCTTGAGGAGAATGTCCTCCTTCGGCGAGCTGACGCCGTTTTCATAGTTGCTGATCGCGGAGGGGGAGACGCCCAGCTCCTTTGCCAGCTCTGCACGGGAGAGCCCGAGCTCTTCGCGGCGCAGTCGCATTTGTTTGCCAATACTCATCAGGATACCTCCCAAATGGACAAACTTCGACTTTATCGTGCACATTTTAGCGCAGAAGCTTGTATCTGTCAATCAAGTTTAACAAGATTCTTGTAAAAATATTCTTGACATAACAAGAAACTTGTGATAACTTGATTTTGCTGACAAAAACTTTATGCTTTGCAGCGCGCCGCGGAAAGCTGCCCCGCTCCCTCCTCCGTCCGCTTGTCCGCGGCGATGGCCGTCTGCCCCAGCGCAGCGGCCATGACCTACGCGAGAAAAAAGAAAATGCGCCGCCCCCGCAAGGGAGACGGACGCACGAAAAAATAGAGAGAAAGACGATATCGGGTCGGCGCGCAAGCGCCTGCTCGATATTCTTGCGTGGTGGGATAAAAAAGAACGAGCTGATTTTCACCAGCTCGTTCTTGGTGGGGGAAGGTGGATTCGCCTGCCTGCGGGCAGGCCGTTCCGCGGCTCTGATGCGCCGCCGGCGCATCATTCACTTCCGCTCCCCTTCGAATCCACCGGACGAAAAGAAAAACCGTCACACCTGACGGTGCAACGGTTTTCCTTGGTGGGGGAAGGTGGATTCGAACCACCGAAGTCACTGACAACAGATTTACAGTCTGCCCCCTTTGGCCACTCGGGAATTCCCCCATATGCAATTTTGCTGTTTGTTGGTGGAGCTGGTAGACGGATTCGAACCCCCGACCTACTGATTACAAATCAGTTGCTCTACCAGCTGAGCTATACCAGCATCTCAGCAACGAACAGGTTGTATCTTAGCAGACTTTATCCTGTTTGTCAAGACGAAGTTTTGAAAAAAAGGAGGAAAATTCTTGTATCCGAAAAAAAGGCGGCGTGCGGCGCGCTCCGCTGCGTCGCCGCGTGCGGTCTGCTCGCTCTGCGCGCAGGAGATATTCCCCGGCGAGCGGGCGTGGTGCCGGAACGGACAGACCGTCTGCGCGGACTGCTTTGTGCCGTTTGCGCGCGAGGAGCTCAGACCGTTTGAATACATATTTGGAGAGGAGAGCGTGCCATGACGCTTTATCAGATGTCCTATGTCTACCGCGAGGACGCGCTGCGCTTCCGGATGCGCATCACTGTTCTGCGCGAGCAGGCCAGGACCGCGGAGGGAGAGGACAAACTGCGCCTGAAGCGGCGCATTTTGGAGCTGCAGCAGCTCCTGCGCCAGTCGCGCGAGCTGGCGGACCTGACGAGACATTACTATGAAAGGGGTTATTATCGCAATGAAAGGTACACCCTATAAGATACGCAACAATGAGATCTACGGCGATATGACCGCATGGATCGCCGCGCACGCGGGCGACAACGAGAGCGACCTCAAGCGGCTCAAGCGCAATCTGCGTCTTGCGCGCGAGGAGGAGCTCACCGCACGCCAGCGCGAGCTGCTGCGCCTGCGCTATGAGGAGAACATGACCGTGAGCGAGATCGCCGAAGCCATCGGGCGGGACAAGTCCACGGTTTCGCGCACGCTCTCGCGCGCGAGAAGAAGACTTTACAAGTGCCTGCGCTATGGCTTATAATCCCAGTATACCCGGAATCAGCGAACGGCAGACCGAATGACCCCGCACAGGCCATGGACGGCGGACCGCGGGACGAAACAGGAGGAAAACACTATGCTGCACAAGGCTATGCAAAACGAGGGGTCGCGCATTGCGATCGCGGTCCTTGCGACCTTCCTTTACGCGGTGGGCGTCAACCTTTTCATCGTGCCGGTCGGACTGTATTCCGGCGGCGTGGTGGGCCTGAGCCAGGTCCTCCGAACGGTGCTCGCGCAGCGCGCAGCGCTGCCTGCGGGCGTGGATATCGCCGGTATCCTCTATTTTCTTTTGAATGTGCCGATGCTCTTTCTCGGCTGGCGGGAGCTCGGGCGCGGCTTCCTCGTCCGCACGCTCATCTGCGTGGGTGCGTCGTCGCTCTTTCTGAGCGTCATCCCCGCGCCCGCCTCGCCGATACTCGACGAGCGCCTGGCGGCCTGCGTGGTCGGCGGCATCCTGTGCGGCTTTGCGCTGGGGCTTGCACTCACCTGCGGCTGCTCGACCGGCGGGCTCGATATCATCGGCCTTTGCCTCAGCAAGCGCGGCAGCCACTTTACGGTCGGGCGCTTTTCGATGAGCTTCAACGTGCTGCTCTATGCGGCCTGCGCGCTGCTCTTTGACATTCAGACGGCCATCTATTCGGTCATCTATACGGTCTTCTGCTCGCTCTTCATCGACAGGGGACACCAGCAGAACATCAGCGTGCAGGTGCTCATCTTCACGAGGGACGAGGACCCCGCGCTGCCGCAGAGCATCATGTCCCGCCTCGGCCGCGGCGTGACGTACTGGCAGGGCAAGGGCGCCTATACGGGGAGCGATATGCGCGTGCTGTGCGTCTGCGTTTCGAAATTTGAGGTCGCGGACCTTCAGGAGACGGTGCGCGAGCTTGACCCGAACGCCTTTTTCATCGTGCAGGAGGGGGTGCGCATCGGCGGGAATTTTATGAGGAAGATCTCATAAAAGACAGGGGGCTTTTTCCGTTGCCGGCCGGCCGCGGCGTCACACCTTCAAGGCAAAGTGACTTTTGTGAAAGTCCAGCAGCCCGTCCTGTTTCATTTTCCCGAGTTCGAGCGACAGTCCGCTGCGCTCGACGCCGAGAAAGTCCGCTAACTGCTGGCGGGAAAACGGGATGTCGAACTCTACCGCGCCGCGCCTCTGCGCCTCGGTGGAGAAATAGGACATCAGCTTTGCCCGCGTTGTGCGCTGGCCCATGTGCGTGAGCTTTTCGCCAAAGCGCAGGTTTTTTTCGGCGAGCTCGCCGAGCAGGTTGCGGATGATGCGGCTGTGGTGCGCGCAGGCGGAGGGACAGACGGTCAGGATGCGCTTGACGTTCAGAAAGAGCGCGGTGACGGGCGCTTCCGCGATGACGCTCACATTCAGCACCGAGCCGGGCGCGCAGGCAAACGCGGCGGCAAAGGTCTGCCCCGGCCCTGCCTTGGAAAGAATATTGCGATTTCCCCAAATGTCCTCCTGTATGACCAGAACACTTCCCGACAGGACGAGGCCGATCGACTCCGCCGTATCGCCGGCGCGCAGCACGAAGGCGTCCTTCGGGAAGCTTTTTTTCTCCGCGTTGAGACAGGAGAGCATGGCGTCCAGCTCCGCCTCGGAAATACCGGAAAACAGCGGACAGGGACGGAGCATGGAATAAAAATCTTTCATAAAATGCTTCTTTCGTTGAAAATTCAACCGACTTGTTGGCGCTATCGTACTACAATAGGGCCAACAAAGCAAGGAGGAACGATCATGAAACGCAGGATCATTGAGATCGATCAGGATAAATGCAACGGCTGCGGCGCTTGCGCCGCGGCGTGTCACGAGGGCGCGATCGCCATGGTGGACGGCAAGGCAAAGCTGATGCGCGACGACTACTGCGACGGACTGGGCGACTGTCTGCCGACCTGCCCGACCGGTGCGATCAGATTTGTCGAGCGCGAGGCGGCGGCCTACGATGAACAGGCGGTGCTTGCCAACAAACAGAAAAAGATGCAGAAGGAGGGAGCAGTGCTGCACCACGGCTGCCCCGGTATGCAGCTCAGGACCTTTGCACACAAGGCAACGCAGGAAACGGCGGCTCCCGCTGCGCAGGAAAGTCAACTTTCCCAGTGGCCGGTGCAGATCAGGCTCGTTCCGGTGAACGCGCCGTACTTTTCTGGCGCGAAGCTGCTCATCGCGGCAGACTGCACGGCGTATGCCTATGCCGCCTTCCATGAGAAGTTCATCAAGGGGCATATCACGCTTGTCGGCTGCCCGAAGCTCGACAGCGTGGATTACAGCGAAAAGCTCGCCGAGATCATCGCGGGAAACGATATCAAAAGCGTGACGGTCGTGCGCATGGAGGTCCCGTGTTGCGGCGGACTCGAGCACGCGGCGAAGACCGCGCTGCAAAAAAGCGGCAAGTTCATCCCCTGGCAGGTGGTGACGATCTCGACGGATGGCAGAATATTGGATGAGATTTGAGCGGTCCGGGGAAATCTTACAAGAAAAGCTTCATAAAATATCCGGCGGCGGCGCTTTGCACAGGCGAAGCGCCGTTTTTTGCAATAAGTGAGTCATTTGTTGAAATTAAGGCGGTCTTTTGAAAGCTTCATCCAAAATTTATTGCACTTTCGGGGCAGATGTGATAACATCCATTCTAATCTTTTCTGTATTGCGGCACTATGATAAATTGACGCCGCACGTATAAGGCTCCGCCCGAACGGGGCGGAGGAATATTTATTATGTGGAGGTATTTGTGATGTATGACCAGTATTTTCAAAAGTTTGACCTGGCGCCTGAGATCACCGCAGCGCTGAAGAAATGCAAGTGCATCGCCTACGCCGAGACGAAGGAGGAGCTGGAGGAAATGGCCTACGGCCCCACGCATACCTCCCGTTACGACGTGGTCTATCCCATTGAGGGAAACGGCACGGTGAAGGAGGCGGAGGTCGTGCGCTGCAAGAACGGCTGCGTCGTCAACTTCATGGAGGACTATATGCGCCGCCGCGACCCCAACAGCATGGCCATCGGCGACGATCTGCCCACCGACAAGCCGCGCTTCAAGGACCGCTTCGGCTATGAGTTCTCCAAGCTCCGTCAGGAGACGCTCGACTGGCTTTCGACCCAGCAGGTCATCATGCTGCCGTTTTCCGCCGGTCCGCGCGGCCACGGCTATCCGAGCCTGATGGTCTGCCCGCTCAACGCCGCGTTCTTTGCGCTGTCGCTTGCGAATATGCAGGGCTTTACGAGCATCGCCGACGTGCCGGAGCACTACAAGCCCCGCGCCATCATCTTTGTCGCGCCGCCCTTCCGCCATACGCATTTTGACGGCAAGCAGGTCGTTGTCCACAACCGCTCCAAGGAGATGCACGAGGTCTGGGCCTATAATCTCTATCCGGGTCCCAGCGCCAAGAAGGGCGTTTTCTCCCTGCTGCTCGATATCGGCGAGCAGGAGGGCTGGGTCTGCTGCCACACGAGCGCGGCCATGGTCGAAACGCCGTATGAAAACGAGGTCGTGTTCATGCACGAGGGCGCGTCCGGCGGCGGCAAGAGCGAGATGCTCGAGGACTTCCACCGCGAGGAGGATGACCGCCTGCTCATCGGTACGCACACGGTCACGGGCGAAAAATATTACATGACGCTCGGCGAGAGCTGCAAGATCCATCCCATCGCCGACGATATGGCCTGCGCGCTGGGTAGCTTCCAGGACCCCGAGAGCGGCAAGCTGCGCATCCTCGACGCCGAGGACGGCTGGTTCCTGCGCATGGACGGCATGACCGCCTATGGCAACAGCCCGCTCTATGAGCGCATCTGCATCCATCCGAGCGAGCCGCTGGTCTTCTTCAACATGGACGGCGTGCCCGGCGCGACGTGTCTTATCTGGGAGCACGTGATCGAATCCAACGGCAAGCCCTGCTCCAACCCGCGCGTCATCCTGCCGCGCAGGATGGTCGACAACATTATCCCCGACACCGCACCTGTCGAGGTCGACGTGCGCAGCTTCGGCGTGCGTATGCCGCCGAGCACCGCGAAGGACCCGAACTACGGCGTGATGGGTATGCTGCAGGTCGTGCCGCAGTCTATCGCCTGGCTGTGGCGGCTCATCTCCCCGCGCGGCTTCAAGAATCCGTCCATCGCCGATGCGAACGCCGGCAGCGGCCTGAAGGCAGAGGGCGTCGGCTCCTACTGGCCGTTTGCTACAGGTCTCAAGGTCACGCAGGCAAACCTGCTGCTCGAGCAGATCCTCTCCGCCCCCAAGACGACGAACGTGCTGATCCCGAACCAGCACATCGGCGCTTATCACGTGGGCTTCATGGGCGAGTGGATCTCGCGCGAATACCTCGCGCGTCACAACGGTATCGTGCGCGAGAAGCACCTGGTGCCCGCGCGCTGCCCGCTGTTCGGCTATGCGCTCGACGAGATGAAGCTCGACGGTCAGTTCATCCGTCAGACCTTCCTGCGCCCCGAGACGCAGTCCAAGCTCGGCGCCGAGGGCTACGATGCCGGCGCGAAGATCCTGACCGACTTCTTCAAAGAGCAGCTCCAGCAGTTCGTTTCCGACGATCTCGACCCGCTGGGCCGCGAGATCATCGACTGCTGCCTGCACGACGGCACGCTGGACGATTATCTCCAGCTCACGCCGATGAAGCTGATGTAAAAAAGAAAAGAGAAGGGGCGCGTATCGCGCCCCTTCTTTGCTGAGAAAGGGAGTATTCCATGGAAATGCACGCTGTGAAGGTCATTGCCCGCATCCAAAGCGACTTTCCCGAAAAATTCGGCATCCCGCGCCAGAGCGGACTTGTGCCGGCGCTGCGCGCAAAGATCGTCTTCGAGCCGGAGTTCCGGAATGACGACGCGCTGCGCGGCATCGAGGGCTTTTCGCACCTGTGGCTCATCTGGCAGTTTTCTGCCGCCGTGCGCGATACCTGGTCGCCGACGGTGCGCCCGCCGCGCCTGGGCGGTAACGAGCGCGTCGGCGTATTCGCCACGCGCTCGCCGTTCCGCCCGAATGCCATCGGGCTTTCCTGCGTGAAGCTCGAGGGCGTGCGGCACGAGGACGGATTTGGCAACGTTCTGATCGTCTCGGGCGCGGATCTGATGGACGGCACGCCCATTTACGATATCAAGCCCTACCTGCCTTATGCCGACGCGCACCC
The DNA here is from genome assembly GCA_900550165.1 of uncultured Eubacteriales bacterium. Lineage (GTDB taxonomy): Bacteria > Bacillota > Clostridia > Oscillospirales > Oscillospiraceae > Hominicoprocola. The sequence goes on along the minus strand of URQY01000003.1, from coordinate 15,067 downwards.
CGAGGCGCTGGGCGGCTTTGCGCCCTCTCCGAAGGAGACCATCAGGGTCGACTGCCCGCCGGAGCTCCTTGCGGGACTCCCCGAGGGACAGCGCGAGGCGCTGCTCGGCGTGCTCGCGCAGGACCCACGCCCGCAGTATCAGCACGACTCCGAGCGCGTCTACGGGATGAGCTTTGGCGGCCGGGACGTTAAATTCCGCGTGCGCGGGGATACGCTGGAGGTCCTGTCCTTAGCGGAAAGTAAACAAGAATAAAAGCGATGTTAAGAGGGGAAAGGGCGGCGCTAACGCCCTGTTAAGAGCGCTCCAAAACGCTTGCGGTGCGAATTCTGCGCGCTATAATAGCGCCAGAATACATAAAAGGAGCGTATCCACCAATGGAAGTATCCAGCGCGTTTGTTGTCATTATGGGCATGGGCGTCACCTTCGTGGGCCTGACCTGCATCATTTTTCTCACCATCCTGATGGGAAAGATCCTCTCGAAGCCCGAGGCGCCGAAGCCTGCGGCGGCTGCCGCCGCACCGACTGCCCCTGCCGTTCCTGCCGACGGGCTGACCGATGAGGTCAAGGTCGCTATCATGGCCGCCATTGCTCAGCAGCCCGGCTTCAATATGGCGAATGTGACGAATGTCAGCATTCGCAAGATTTAACCTGAATTCCACTTCTTCCTTTTAACAGCAGAAAGGGCGGCCCCACAGCCGCTCTTTTTGCTATCCTGATAAAATTTCGCATTTTAACGCAAACTTAGCATAGGCTGTGTTATAATGCGATTAGGATACGGGCATCTTCGCCCGCATTCAAGGGAAGGATGAAAAGGGGGGCTGCCTGATGGAAAAAAACGTGACCGGACTGCGGCGGCTGTATGACTTTTTCCTGACGGCTGCCATTCTCGTCACGGCGACGGTCCTATGCACGCTGCTGCGCCGACTGGACAGCGGCGGGGGCTATGTGCACCTCATTTTCGTGCTGGCGGTCGCAACCATCTCTCGCTGGACGGAGGGCTTCTTCTGGGGCATTTTCAGCTCGGTCACGGGCGTGCTGCTCGTCAACTATGTCTTCACCTACCCTTACTGGGAGTTTAACTTTACGATCACGGGCTACCCGTTCACCTTCCTTGCGATGCTGACGGTCTCGATGATGATCAGCACGATGAACACGCAGATCAAAAAGCAGGAAAAGCTGCGCATCGAAACGGAGAAGGAGGCTGTGCGCGCCAATCTCCTGCGCGCGATGTCGCACGATATCCGCACGCCGCTGACGAGCATCGTCGGCAACACCGCCGCGATCCTCGACAATGAGGGCAGCTTCTCGCCCGAGCAGAAGCGCTGCCTCCTTGAAGACGTCAACGAGGACGCGCAGTGGCTCATCCGCATGGTAGAGAATCTTCTCTCCATCACGCGCATGAGCGGCGGACAGGCCAGGATCGAAAAGGACTGCGAGGCGGCGGAAGAGATCGTCGCCGTGTCAGTCAGCAAGTTTACAAAGCGCTTCCCCAGCATCAATGTCTCCGTTGAGGTGCCGGACGAGGTGCTGATGGTCCCGATGGACGCGACGCTCATCCGACAGGTCATCATGAACCTGCTGGAAAATGCCGCCATCCACGGCGAAGGCGTGAAGAACATCCGCGTGCGTCTCTCGCGCGAAGGAAACCTCGCCTGCTTCACCGTCAGCGACGACGGTGTCGGCATCCCGAAGGAAAAGCTCACGAACATCTTTCAGGGCGGGCTTTCAGATGTGTCTCACAGCAATTTCGACATGAAAAAGAATATGGGCATCGGCCTTTCCGTGTGCTATACGATCGTCAAGGCGCACGGCGGCACGATGACCGCGGAAAATCTGGAAACAGGCGGCGCGTGCTTCCGCTTTTATCTACCGTTGGAGGAGGGCATCAACAGTGAAATTGAAGGATAAAGTGCTCGTTGTAGAAGACGAGCAGAACATCAGCAACTTTATTTCGACGGTTCTCACCGCGAACGATTTCGACGTGCTGGTCGCGCAGACGGGCGCGGAGGCGATCTCCATGATCACCTCGCACTGTCCGGACCTCATCATTCTGGACCTGGGCCTTCCCGATATGGATGGCCAGACCATCCTCAAGGAGGTCAGGGCCTGGTCGAATCTGCCGATCATCGTCGTTTCGGCGCGCACGCACGAGCATGACAAGGTCGCGGCGCTCGACCTCGGCGCGGACGATTACATAGAAAAGCCGTTCGGCACGAGCGAGCTGCTTGCGCGCATCCGCACGGCCATCCGTCATACGCGCACCTCGCTCGACAACGGTGAGATCGCACAGTCGGGCAAGTTCACCGTGCGCGATCTGACCATCGACTATGACAAGCACCATGTGCTCGTCGGCGGCGAAGACGTGCACCTGACGCTCAACGAATTTAAGATCGTGGCGCTGCTCGGCAAATACGCCGGCAAGGTGCTGACCTATGACTATCTCATCAAGCAGATCTGGGGCCCGAAGGCCAAGGCGGACAACCAGATCCTGCGCGTGAACATGGCCAACATCCGCCGCAAGATCGAGAAGAATCCCGCCTCGCCGGAGTATATCTTTACGGAGATCGGCGTGGGCTACCGGATGCTCGAAAACAACGAGTAAGCAGGATGATAAGGCTTCGGCCTTATGATACCAGGGCGCGCCGCGCCTCACACAGATCACGCAGACGGCTCCTGCCATTGGGGATGGCGGGGGTCATCTGCGTATTTTGCACTTTTATGAAAAAGGCGTCTGACCGATACTCTCAAAGTTTCGGTCAGACGCCTTTCTTTTTTGCGTGTTTTTATGCAAAACGCTCTTTTGGTCTCCTTTGCAAGCTGGATATTTCGTGCTGCGCTCGGTCTTGAGCGTCATAGTTATGCTAAACTTTATGTATATTTTTACTAAAGCAACAGATGTTGCGTTTCACCTCTTTATTCACGGCTACGATCTTGATGCGAATTGTTATTCTAACTATTGACGTTTTATGGACATAAATATACAACCAGCGTCACAGTCAGTCCTACGAAGGAGGAGACCACAGCACATGACTATCTGGGAAATTGCAACGAATTATTATCAATACTTCCTGCGAGGGACGCGAACGACCATCCTCATCTCGCTGCTCACCGTGCTCTGCGGCTCCATCCTCGGCTGCCTCATCGCCTTTATGCGCCTTTCCAAGCGCAGGCCGCTTGAAGAATTCGCCGCCATTTATATTACGGTGATCCGCGGTACGCCGTTGCTCGTGCAGCTCTACATCGTCTATTACCAGCTCGACTTTATCAACTATCCCTCCGGCAGTCTCTTCGGCGTCGATCTGGAGCGGGCGCTGCCGTGCATCATCGCTCTTTCGATCAACTCCTCCGCCTACGTCGCCGAGATCATCCGCGCGGGCATTCAGGCGGTGGACAAGGGCCAGATGGAAGGCGCGCGCTCGTGCGGCATGACGAATGCGCAGGCCATGCGCTACGTGGTGATGCCGCAGGCGGTCAAAAATATTCTCCCCGCCATCGGCAATGAATTTGTCACGATGGTCAAGGAGACCTCGATCATCCAGTACCTCGGCATCGGCGATCTGATGTACAACAACGGCATCGTGGTCACCTCTACCTATAACCCGCTTCCTTGCTACTACATCTCCGCCATCATCTATCTGGCGCTGAATATCATCCTCGGCAAGGGCCTGAACATCTTTGAGAGGAGGCTGAAAAAGAGTGAACGGTAACGTATTGTTCGAGATCAGGGATCTGCAGAAAAAATTCGGCGCGCTGACCGTCTTCGACGGGCTGAACGAGACCATCTGCAAGGGTGACGTGGTCGTCATCATCGGTCCCTCGGGCAGCGGCAAGTCCACCTTTATCCGATGCCTGAACCTCCTGGAGCAGCCCACCGCCGGAAAGATCTACTTCGAGGGCGAGGATATCACCGCCAAGGGCTTCAACGTGAACCGGCACCGACAGAAGGTCGGCATGGTGTTCCAGCAGTTCAACCTGTTCAACAACCTGACGGTGCTTGAAAACATTACGATCTCGCTCACAAAGGTCAAAAAGCTGCCGGAAGAGGAGTGCAGGGAAAAAGCCCTCAAGCTTTTGAAGCGCGTGGGGCTCGAGGATAAGGCAAACGCCTATCCCTCCCAACTCTCCGGCGGGCAGAAGCAGCGAATCGCCATTGTGCGGGCGCTTGCGATGGAGCCCGACGTGCTGCTCTTCGACGAGCCGACCTCCGCGCTCGACCCCGAGATGGTCGGCGAGGTGTTGCAGGTCATCTCCGACCTCGCCCACGACGGCGTCACGATGGTCGTCGTCACGCACGAGATGGGCTTTGCCCGAAAGGTCGGCACGCGCGTGCTCTTTATGGACGGCGGACAGATCGCCGAGCAGGGCACGCCCGAGGAGATCTTCGAGCACCCCCAAAATCCGCGCACACAGGAATTTTTGTCAAAAGTCATCAACGTCATTTGAACCCTAACAAATTATAAAATTTACGATATTATTGGAGGAAACCAAAATGCTTCACACGATCAATCCCGAAATTCTGTTCCTCAAGCAGGAAGATGTCATCAAGGCCGGCCTTCTCGATATGAAACAGATCCTGGCCGTTACGGAAAAGACCTACGCGATGCTCGGTCAGGGCCTCATCAAAAACCCGCCCAAGACCAACACCAGCATCCCCGACAAGGAAAACTGGCAGTCGTTCTTCAACGCCATGCCCTGCTACATCGGCGGCGACGTCAACATCGGCGGCATCAAGTGGGCGGCGGAATCCAAAAAGAACTCCCACACCCCCGGTGTCCCCTACGGCATTGATATCTCCGTCCTGAGCGACCCTGAGACGGTGCTGCCGTTCTGCATTCTGGACGGCACGCTCATCACCGCGATGCGCACCTCTGCCGTCGGTGACCTGATGGCCAAGTACGCCGCTCCTTCCAATGCGGACACCGCGTGTCTCGTCGGCGCGGGCGTTATCGGCCGCACGATGATCTCCGCCGTGCACGAGGCGCTGCCCCAGATCAAGACCATGTACCTCTGCGACATTGACCTTGCCAAGGCCGAGGGCATCGCAAAGGAGTACGGCGACAGCTTGGGCGTCGAGATCATCCCGACGAGCGACAGCAAGGCTGCGGCGCTCAAGTCCCAGCTCATCGTCGGCGAGACGACCGCACCCAAGCCCTTCATGGATGCCTCCTGGCTCACGCCCGGCTGCGGCCTCGTCTCCATGCACTCCAACGAGGTGAAGGAGGAGGTCTTCCTCAAGGCCGACGGCCTTGTCGCCGACTACTAGACGCAGCTCAAGCAGCACACGAACCCGCTGTCCAAGCTCACGAAGGAGGGCAAGCTCGATGAGAGCCAGATCATGGACCTGAGCGAGCTGGTGCTCGGCACGAAGAAGCCGCGCACCTCGGACGATCAGTTTGTCGCCGCCGCGTCCATGGGCCTCGGCGCGCTGGATATCATGATCGCCTATCAGCTCTACCTGAACGCAACGGAAATGGGCATTGGCACCAAGGTCAACCTTTGGGACAAGCCCCTGTGGGAATAAGAGACGCAGGAGGGAACGAGAATGAACGCATTCAAGAAATTTGCGGCGCTGCTTTTGGCGCTGATGATGATCCTGTCCCTTGCTGCCTGCGGCAGCAAGAGCGACGACAGCGCGCAGGGCGGCTCGGACGGCGATACGCCGTCCGGCGATGATACCGCCAAGTCCAAGATCGAGCAGATCAAGGAGGCGGGCGTGCTCGTGATGGGTACCTCGGCCGACTATCCCCCGAACGAATTCCACACGGAGGTGGACGGCAAGGACACCATCGTCGGCTTTGATGTTTCGATCGCGCAGTACATCGCCGATGACCTCGGCGTCGAACTCAAGGTCGTCGACATGTCGTTCGACAACCTGTGCATCAACCTCGCCAAGGGCGATTTCGACATTGTCATCGCTGGTATGGCCTCGACCGGGGAGCGTCAGAAGTCCGTCGACTTCTCCGACCCGTACTTTAAGCAGCAGCAGGCCATCCTCATCCGTAAGGACGACGATTCCCTGTACAACAAGCCCGAGGACCTCGCCAGTCACAAGGTCGGCGTGCAGAACGGCGCCATTCAGGTGCCCATTGCCAATGAGCTTGCGGGCGAGGAGAACGTTGTTGGCCTTGTCAAGGCGCAGGACCTCATCATGGAGCTCAAGAGCGGCAAGCTGGACGTCGTGTACATCGACTACACCCCGTCTCTCGCCTTTGCCGCGGCCAACGATGACCTGACGGTCAAGGATATCGGCATTAAGAGCGACAGCGAGGGCCAGTGCATCGGTGTGCAGAAGGGCAACGAGGACTTCGTCGCCTACCTGAACGAAAAGATCGCCGAAATGCAGGAGCAGGGCCTCATCGACCAGTACGTGGCCGACGCCCAGACGCTGGCGGGCATCGAGTAACGGCGCGGCAGAAATCCATAAATGACGCAGGGCAATGAGCGGTTCACTCATCGCCCTGCGCTGTTCCAAGCAGAAAAGTGAAAAAGACGAGCGGGCATCCCCAAGCGGAGAGACCTGCTCGCCTTTTATATGGCAGCGCCCTGCAGCGCGCTTTCGCGCAGGGGAGCTGCTTTTACTTTTTTTCCTCCGGGGTGAGCTTTGCCAGCATATCGATCGCCATGGTGTAGCTCTCGAAGCCGTGGCCGCGGATCTGCGCGATGCAGGCGGGCGCGGTGACGGACAGATGGCGGAACTCCTCGCGCTTCTGAATATCGGACATATGGACCTCGACGGCGGGGATGCTGACGGCCTTGAGCGCGTCATGGATGGCATAGCTGTAGTGCGTGTAGGCGCCGGGATTGATGACGATGCCGTCAAAGGTCGTGTCGGCCTCCTGAATAGCGTCGATGATCGCGCCCTCGTGGTTGGACTGGAAGCACTCCACAGCCACGCCGCGGCTCTGGGCGTGCTCATAGATGCGGGCACAGAGGGCGGCATAGTCCTCCTTGCCATAGATATCGGGCTCGCGGCGGCCGAGCATATTCATATTTGCGCCGTTGATGACTAAGATTTTCATGCGGGTATTCCTCCTGAATGGTTTGCCTTACGCCTGCTTGACGGCGTGGGCGCGGTATTCCTGGCTTTTTTCAAGATACAGCCTGGCGTTGGCCAGAATGCTCTCTTTTTCCTTGTCCGTCAGTTCGCGCACGACCTTGGCAGGCGAGCCGACGATGAGCGAGCCGTCCGGGGCGTTCATCTTGCCTGTGACGAGCGCGCCCGCACCGATCAGACAGTCATTGCCGATGACCGCGCCGTCGAGCACCGTTGCGCCCATGCCAACGATGACGCGGTCGCCGATGGTCGCGCCGTGGACGATGGCACTGTGGCCGACGGACACATCGTCGCCGATGGTGACCTTGTTGTGGATAAGGGCAAGGTCCTGAATGTTGCAGCGCTTGCCGATGCGCACGCTCTGCATCTCACCGCGGCAGACGCTGTTGTACCAGAAGACCGTGCCCTCGCCCGCGACCACGTCGCCGAGCACCTGCGCGCCCTCCATGATGAGCACCTTGTCATTGCTTTCAATGCGGTCAAAATTCATAGCCATGGTATGTTCTCCTTATCAAGCGGGCGCGGCTTGCGCAGCCCGAAATATCCTTTTTACAGGGCAAAGTTGCCGTTTACGAACACCGGCACCTCGCGCCCGTCCTTCGTCGTGCCGATGATGGAAAGGTCGCTCGTTCCGATCATGAAGTCAACGTGCGTGTTCGAATCGTTCAGGCCCGAGGCCTTGAGCTCTTCCTTGCTCATGGCCTCGCCGCCCTTGACGCACTCGGGATACGCCTCACCGAAGGCGAGGTGGCAGGCCGCGTTTTCGTCGAAGAGCGTGTTGTAGAAGAGAATTTTCTGGTTGGAGATGGGGCTGTCGTAGGGCACGAGCGCGACCTCGCCGAAATACGACGCGCCCTCGTCCTCGGCGATGGCGGCTTTCAGAATGTCCTCGCCCTTCTCCGCGTGCGCCTCGACGATCTTGCCGTCCTTGATGACGAAGTGGAAATTTTCGATAATGTTGCCGTTGTGCACGAGCGGCAGCGCCGCGTAAACGACGCCGTCAATGCCGTCTCTGAGCGGGGCGGTGAAGACCTCCTCCGTCGGCATATTGGCGACGAAGGGGAAGCCTGCGCGACAGAGGTTGCTGCCGCCGGACCAGACGTGTTTTTCGGGCAGGCGGATGTTGAGGCGCGTGCCGAGGGAGTTTTCGTAGTAGAGTGACTCGAAGCGCAGCGCGTTGAGCTTATCGACGCGGCTTCTCAGCAGCGCCGTGTGCTCGCGCCAGCGCGTGACCGCGTCGCCCTTGCCGCTGATGCGGACGGAGGTAAAGATCGCGTCCCAGAGCCTGTCCATCGCCTCCTGCTCGGGAAGATCGGGGAAGACCTTCTTTGCCCAGCTCGGGATGGGAACGGAGGCAACGCACCAGGGGCATCCGTTAGACATCACAGCGTTTACATAGGGTTGGATGGCCGTCTCGCTGCGGCTTGCGCGCGTCAGACGGTCGGGGTCTACACCGCGCAGTGCCTCGGGATCACAGGCGGAGATATTGAGAAATGCTGCGCCCTCGTCAGCATAGCCGTTGAGCATTTCTGCCTGCCAGTCGGGGAAAACGTCGAACACGGAGTCGTCCGCGCGCAGAAAACGCTCGCGGTTCATGTAGTCGTCCGTCCAGCGCATCACGACCTCGCGGCAGCCAACGTCGTAGGCGGCGGAGGCGCACAGACGCGCAAAAAACGCGCACTCGACTGGGCAGCGGATCACGACGGTCTGGCCCTTTTGAACGTTCAGGCCCACTTCAATGAGCAATTTCGCATATTCTCTGAGTTTATTTTCCATGGAATGTCCTCCTGAAAAAAGAAGAGGCGGCTGCGCGTGGCACAGCCGCCTCTTTGAATATCGTACAATGCCATACATAAAGCATCATAACACACAAGTGGCGCGATTGGAACGCCTTTTTCCGATTTTTTCAGATTCCCAGCAGCAGGGAGGCAAAGTTGAAGTAGATCATCAGCGAGATCGCGTCCACGACCGTCGTGATGAACGGCGAAGCCATGACCGCCGGGTCAAAGCCGATCTTCTTGGCCAGCAGCGGCAGCGTGCAGCCGACGACCTTGGCGGCGAACACCGTGACCACGAGCGTCAGGCAGATGACCGCTGCGACGGAAATGGTGATGGGGTTGCCGAAGATGAGCTTGTCGACGAGCATCAGCTTTGCGAAGTTGGCCACCGCGAGCGTCGCGCCGCAGATGACCGCCACGCGGATCTCCTTCCAGATGACGCGGAAAAGGTCGGAAAACTCGATCTCGTCGAGCGAGATGCCGCGAATGACCGTGACGCTTGCCTGCGAGCCGCAGTTGCCGCCCGTATCCATCAGCATGGGGATATAAGCCGTCAGGATGGCGAACGCGCTGAGCGCATCCTCGAAGCGGGCGATGATCTGGCCGGTGAAGGTCGCCGAGACCATCAGCAGCAGCAGCCAGGGGATGCGGGACTTGTAGGTCTCGAACACGCTCGTTTTGAGGTACGGCTTATCCGTCGGCAGCATGGCCGCCATCTTTTCGATATCCTCGGTCGTCTCCTCTTCCATGACGTCGATGGCGTCGTCAACGGTGATGATACCGACGAGGCGGTCTTCCTTGTCAACGACCGGAAGGGCGATGAAGTTATATTTTGAGAAGGTCTGCGCGACGTCCTCCTTATCTTCGAGCGTCGTGACGGAGATGACGTGCGTCTCCATGATCTCCTCGATGATATCATCCTCGTCGGCGAGCAGGATGGTGCGCAGCGAGACGATGCCGAGCAGCTTGCGCGCCGGGTCGACGACGTAGCAGACGTTGATCGTCTCCTTGTCCGTACCGGTGCGGCGGATGCGTTTTAAGGCGTCCTCGACCGTCATATCGCGCTTTAAGTCGACAAACTCCGTCGTCATCAGCGCGCCCGCGCTGTCGTCTGGGTATTTGAGGATCTCGTTGATGCTCTTGCGCGTGTCGGGGTCCGCGTGCTTCAGGATGCGCTTGACGACGTTGGCGGGCATTTCCTCCACGATGTCGACCGCATCGTCCAGATACAGCTCGTCAAGGACTTCCTTGAGCTCGGTGTTCGAAAAGCCGCGGATGAGCATTTCCTGCGCGTCGGGGTCGAGCTCGACGAACACCTCCGCCGCCGGCTCCTTGGGAAGAAGACGGAACAAAAGCGGGATGCTGTCCTCGTCCAGGTCCTCGAAAAGCGAGGCGATATCCGCCGGCTCCAGGTCGCAGAGCAGCTCTCGCAGGGCGGTGTACTGTTTTCGCTTGAGAAGCTCCTTGATCCCGTCCAACAGTTCCTCGCGCATTTCTTCAAATCCGACCATACCGTCTTCCTCCTTTCTCAAAGGTGCATAAAAATTCTCCCATATCCTGCGTCCGGCGACGCGGCTATGGGAGCGACAATTGGGAAACACCTGCCGCTGGCGCGGCGCTTCCTTACCGTTCAAGCTTTAGCATCACGAGGCGGTGAAACTGCATTAGATGGCACCTTGCTTTCGATGCAACCTGTTCAAACCCTCTCATAGTGTCTCCACTACTCCGCGGCAGCAGTCCGTATCCTTGTGGTAGCCTTACCTACCGGACGACCTTATGGAATTAACGGTATTATATTATGCACATTTTTCCGCTCTGTCAACCCCTTTTCCGTCTTTATTCATGTAAAAACTTTGTGCGGCTGTGCTTTTCCGCTTCCCTTTCCGTAAGCGCTGTGGTATACTACCTAAATTGAACAGATATCGTCTATTTCGGGAGGTGAGCCACGCCCTTGCAGCAGTATCTCGAGCGGCACCGCTTTTTGAAGGGCGCTTACCTGATGGTGCGCCGTTACTTCGACCATCACGTCGGGCGCGACAGCGCGGCGCTGACGTATTATCTTCTGTTTGCGCTTTTTCCGCTGATGATCTTTCTGAGCAACCTTGTCGGTATGATGTCGTTCGATATCAGCCAGTTTTTGAAGGGGCTGCACACCATTATGCCGCAGGAGGCGCTGGATATCATCGAGCAGTACCTCACCTATGTCAGCCGTGATTCGAGCCGGCAGCTGCTGTGGTTCTCGCTCGTTTTCTCCATTTATTTTCCGTATCGCGCGGCGAGCGCGCTCATGGGCTCGGTCCGCCGGGCCTACGGCGAAAAAGCGCCGACGAATTTTCTGCGCTATCAGATCAAGCTCCTGCTCTACACGCTGAGCCTGATCCTCATCATTATCATCTCCATCGCGCTCACCGTTGTAGGCGAGCGGGTGCTGAGCTTTGTCTCCGGTTATATCAGCAATTATATCACCATCCCGCTGAGCGACCGGACCATCCATTTGTGGTCGATCCTGCGCTTTGCGCTGCTCGGCGGCATCGTGTTTTTCCCCATCGCACTGATGTACGGCCTTGCGCAGGAATCGCGCAAGATGAACCGCATCTGGCCCGGCGTCATTTTCTCGATGGCGATGTGGCTGGCGCTGTCCTACCTCTTTTCCTACTATGTGGAGAATATCGCGCGCTATTCTGTGATCTACGGCACGCTGGGGGCGGTGATCGTGCTGCTGCTGTGGCTGTACCTTGCCTCGATGATGCTCATTATGGGCGCGGAGTTCAACAGCGTTCTCATGGTGATGCGGCGCACGGAGCACACGCCGGTGCAGCAGACAAAAAAGAACGAAAAAGCCAAAGAAACAGAAACAATAAAAGAAACGCAAGATGCGCAAAAAGCGATAGGAGACTCGTGATCATATGAAAATCATCATTGTTGGTATCGGCAAGGTCGGCTATGCGATCGCCGAACAGATGACGGGCGAAAATCACGATATCGTCATCGTGGACCAGAGCAGCGCGGTGCTTGACCACGCCGACTCCATGCTGGACGTCATGTGCGTGGAGGGCAACGGCGCGAGCGCCAGCGTGCTGTTGCAGGCGGGCGTGCGCGAGGCGGACCTGCTCATCGCCGTTTCGGAAAACGATGAGGTCAACCTCATCTGCTGCCTGATGGCGAAAAAGCTCGGCGCGAGGCACACGGTCGCCCGCGTGCGAAACCCCGACTATTTCCGCGACGCGCCCATTCTGCGCCGCGAGATCGGGCTCGATATGATCATCAACCCCGAGCACGCTGCCGCGCAGGAGATCTCGCGTATCCTGCGCGTGCCGAGCGCCTTCAGCGTCGAGACCTTCGCTGGCGGCCTCGTTGAGCTCATCGGCTTTCAGGCTGCGCCGGGCGACAGCCTTGTGGGAAAGTCCCTCATCGAATTCAACCGTGAAACGCCCAACAGCATCCTCATGTGCGCGGCCAAGCGCGATGACAGCGTCATCGTGCCGGACGGTTCGTTCGTCCCGCTCCCGGGCGACCGCGTGTATGTCATCGGCACGCCCGCGGAGACGACGCGCGTGCTGCGCTCGATGGGAAGGCCCACGGCGCCCATCCGCCGCGTGAGCATCCTTGGCGGCAGCCGCATCGCCCAGTACCTTGCTTGGACGCTCACGACCACCGGCACGCACGTGACGATCGTGGAAAAGAACGAGGCCAAGTGCCTGACGCTTGCGGAAAAGCTGCCCAAGGCCACCATCATCCACGGCGACGGCACGGACCACGACCTTCTGGAGGCGGAGGGCATCTTCCACTGCGATGCCTTTATCGCCGTGACCGACCGCGACGAGGAGAATCTCCTCATGGCGCTCACGGCCAAGCGCTACGGCGTGAAAAAGGTCGTGCCCAAGATGTCGCGCCTGGGGTATCTCGATATCGTGAGCCTGACGGGGCTCGACAGCGTCATCTCGCCCAAGGCCATCATCGCGGGGCAGATCTCGAGCTATGTGCGCGGCCTTGCGAACTCGCAGGGCAGCGCGGTGGAGAGCCTGCACTATATCCTCGGCGGCTCGATCGAGGCGGTGGAGTTCACCGCGACGAACGCCACGCACTTCCTCGACCGTCCGCTCAGCGACCTGCACTTCCGCAAGGGCCTGCTCGTCGCCGCCATCGTGCACAGCGGTAAGATGGAGATCCCGAACGGACATTCCCAGATCCACGCGGGCGACCGCGTCATCGTGGTGGCGAAGGAACTCTTTTTGCAGGATCTCAACGATATTCTCGGCTGATCGCCGCTTTGTTCGGCAAAGGAAGTTACTATGAACCAGAAACTCATCCTTAGGATCGTGGGCCTCATCCTGTGCATCGAGGCGCTGTGTATGCTGCCGCCGCTGCTGGTTGCAGCGGTGAGCGGGGGGCCGGATATGCCGGCGTTTCTCCGCTCCGTCGCGATATGCGGCGGAGTCGGCGGCCTTTTGACGCTCACAAGGCCGGACGATCCGCGCCTTCAGACGCGCGACGGCTTTGTCTGCGTGGCCCTGTGCTGGATCGTACTGGGGCTGTTCGGCGCGCTGCCGTATTTTTTCAGCCATAGCTGCGACTTTATGGATGCCTTCTTTGAAACGGTCTCGGGCCTGACCACCACGGGTGCATCGATCTTCTCGGCTCCGTCCGCGCTGCCGCGCGGCATCCAGCTCTGGCGCGCGCTGACGCAGTGGATGGGCGGTATGGGCATCCTCGTGCTCGTGCTGGCGCTGCTGCCCAAGATCAGCGAGGGCAGCGTGAATCTGATGAAGGCGGAATCGCCCGGCCCCATCAGCACCAAGCTCCGCCCGCGCACGGCGGAAACGGCGCGCATCCTCTACCGCATCTACATCGCGCTCACGGCGATCGAGGCCGTGGTGCTGCGCATCGTCGGCCTGCCGTGGTTCGACGCGCTCACCACCGCGCTTACGACCATCTCGACCGGCGGCTTTTCCATCCGCGACGCGAGCATCGCCTACTACCACTCCTCGCTCATCAACTGGATACTTGTCTTTTTCATGTTTGCCGCATCGGTGAACTTTACGCTGCTCTTTCTCATGGTCACGCGCCGCTTCCGCGAGGCGCTCAGGAGCGAGGAGCTGCGCGTCTACACCGGCATCGTGGTCGGCTCAACGCTTTTCATCACGCTCGACCTTGTTGCCAAAACGGGACGCAGCTTCAGCTCGGCGCTGGAGCACGCGGCCTTTCAGGTCACAACGCTCATCTCCACCACCGGCTACTGTACGGAGGACTTTGACCTCTGGCCGCCGTTCTGTCGCTGTATTCTGGTGCTGGTGATGTTCTGCGGCGGCTGTGCGGGCTCCACGGCGGGCGGCGTCAAGGTCTCGCGCGTGGTGCTGCTCGTGAAGGGCGTGCGCCGCGATATGCGCCGTATCATGCACTCGCGCGAGGTGCGGCCCATCACGCTCGACGGCCAGCGCGTGAGCGAAGAGACGCTCTCGTCCGTGTCGGTATTCTTCTTCGCCTACATTGCGATTTTGCTCTTCGGCACACTGGTCGTGTCGCTCGACGGGGTGGAGTTCACCGCGGCCTTCACCGCCTCGCTTACGGCCATCAGCAACGTCGGCCCCGGTTTCGGTGCGCTCGGCCCCACGTGTAATTTTGGCTTCCTCTCCGATTTCAGCAAGCTCGTCCTCACGCTGACGATGCTGCTCGGACGGCTTGAGATCATGCCGCTGCTCGTGCTGATGATGCCCTCCGTGTGGCGCAGAAAATGAGAAATTGACGAAAAAAGCGCTTCGGACTGCCCGAAGTGCTTTTTTTCGGCGGAACAGATCGGATTTCCCCCTGCGCGCGGTGTTGCGCGGCTGAAAAAAGTGTGATAGGATATCATAGAAATAGTATGTTCGGCGGCCGTATTGCCGCCGGAGCGATTTTGAGGTATCCAAATGAAGAAAAGCGACAAGACACCCAAGCAGACCCACCGCCGCGCCGACCCGAACGTCATGGGCCTCCACGCGGACGTGGTGGAGCAGAATATCACTGAAACGCTCGAAACGAACTACATGCCCTATGCGATGTCCGTCATCGTCTCGCGCGCCATCCCGGAGATCGACGGCTTCAAGCCCTCGCACCGAAAGCTCCTGTACACGATGTACAAGATGGGCCTTCTCACCGGCGCGCGCACGAAGAGCGCGAATATCGTCGGCCAGACGATGCGCTTACTGTCTCTTATACACATCTCCGAGCCCACGAGACCGAGGCTGATCTCGTATG
>URQY01000002.1 GCA_900550165.1 uncultured Eubacteriales bacterium | reverse complement strand
GGAAGCCGGAAATGGCACCGCAGGCAACGGTGATGAACATGAAGCTCCAGATCGGAGTGCCCTGCGGGTGGAGGTTGGCGAAGTTGTTCCAGATCTCGGGGATCTCATAGCCCTTGGTGAAGATACCAAGAGCCACGCCGAGCGCCATGATGATCAGGCAGATACCGAACAGGGGGTATATCTTACCGATAATCTTGTCGATGGACAGGAACGTTGCGATGAAGTAGTAGACCAGAATCAGAACCAGCCAGAACAGCTTGCTGGACACGATGCCGGTGCTGCCGCCGTTGGTGAACAGCAGCTGGATGAGGCCGGCGGGGCCGACAGCGAACACGGTGCCGACCATCACGAGCAGCACCACGCTGAACACGCGCATGACGTTCTTCATTGCGCCGCCGAGGTAGATGCCGGAGATCTCGGAGATGGACGCGCCTTCGTTACGCTCGCTCATCATACCGGAGAAATAGTCGTGGACTGCACCGGCAAAGATGGTACCGAAGGTAATCCACAGGAAGACCACGGGGCCCCACAGAGCGCCGCTCAGAGCGCCAAAGATCGGGCCGAGACCGGCAATGTTCAGAAGCTGGATCATAAACAGCTTCCACTGAGGCAGGACCATGTAGTCCACACCGTCGTTGATCTTCACAGCCGGCGTTTCACGGTCATCGGGGCCGAAGGTCTTTTCGACGACTTTGCCGTAAACGAAGTAGCCGCCGATCAGCAACGCGAGACAGATCAAGAAGCTAAACATTTTCTTCTCCTCCTATTTTTTGACATGGTGTGACAGCAAATTTGTCATACAACTTGCTTTCGCCAAATATATTAATTTTTTGGGAGAAAAAGTCAATGGTCAAAATGAACAAATTTTTAACGAATGTTTATTCAGTTTACACGATTACTCATTCATTATTATTCATGAATGACGTCTTCGATCGCGTTCAATAATTCGTCATAGCTTTCAAACGCCGGAAGATGCGGGTATTCCCGCTTGATCTGCTCGGTCGTGCGGAAGAGAAAGCCAGCCTTGGATGCCTCGATCATTTCAAGGTCGTTGTAGCTGTCGCCGCTGGCGATGGTTTCAAAGCCGATGGACTGCAAACCGCGCACGGTCGTAAGCTTGGAATGCTCGCAGCGCATCTTCACGCCGCAGATAAAGCCGTCGGCATCCACCGCAAGAGAGTTGCAGAAAATGGTCGGCCAGCCGAGTTTTTTCATCAGCGGTTGTGCAAATTCCTCAAAGGTATCGCTCAGAATGATGGCCTGCGTCTCGCTGCGGAGCTTGTCGAGGAATTCCTTTGCCCCCGGCAGCGGGTCGATGCGCGCGATTGTCTCCTGAATTTCCTTCAGTCCCAGGCCGTGCTCGCGAAGCACGCCCATGCGCCATTTCATCAGCTTATCGTAGTCCGGCTCGTCGCGCGTCGTGCGCGTCAGCTCGGGGATGCCGCTCCCGCGGGCGAATTCGATCCAGATCTCGGGGACGAGCACGCCCTCCATATCAAGGCAGGTAATATACATGATTATTCTCCTTTATCACTTTTTCGCAGCGGCCTTGCCGAGCACATAATCGAGCATTTCGTCCCGCTCGATGACGTCGCGGTGGCGCACCGCGCGCTCGCGCAGCGAGGCAAGATTCTTCGGCACCGGCACGCCCGTCACATCGTGGAGCTGCTCCATCACGTCAAATTCGTCGCCCTTCGCCTGCTCGCCGATGCCCTCGAGCACGGCGGCGGGGAACTTGTAGGGAGAGGCGGTGGAGAGCACGACGACAGCGTTGTGCGCGGGGTTTTCCTTCTTATACTGCTGGGCAACATCCCAGGCGACCGCCGTGTGCGTATCGCAGAGGTAATGCTCCTCCTTCCAGACCTTGCCGATGGCGGCCTTCGCAGCCTCATCATCACAGCAGCCGGCCCAGAAGAGCTCATGCAGCTTTTCAAGCATCTCCGCGGGCACCTCGTAAGCCCCCTCCTCGCTGAGGCTCTTCATCAGGCCCGCAACGAGCTTGTCGTCGCCGGAGAGCAGGTACAGCAGTCTCTCCAGATTGCTGGAGACGAGAATATCCATCGAGGGGGAAACGGTCTTGTAGAACGGGCGGCGGCGGTCGTAGCGGCCCGTGCGCAGAAAGTCGGTCAGCACGTTGTTGGCGTTGGAGGCGCACACGAGCTTGCCGACGGGAAGGCCCATCTCCTTGGCAAAGTAGCCGGCGAGGATATCGCCGAAGTTGCCGGTCGGCACGACGAAGTCGACCTTATCGCCCGTCCGGATGCGGCCCGCCTTGACAAGATCGGCATACGATCTGTAATAGTATACGACCTGCGGGGCGAGGCGGCCGATATTGATAGAGTTGGCAGAGGACAGGCTCACGCCCTTCCCCTTGAGCAAACCCTCGCGGCCGACAGATGCGAAAATGTTCTTCACGCCCGTCTGCGCATCGTCAAAATTGCCGCGCACCGCGCACACGCAGACGTTTTCGCCCGCCTGCGTCGCCATCTGCGCCTGCTGCACGGCGCTCACGCCGCCGTAGGGATAGAAGACAATGATCCGCGTGCCCGGCACGTTGCAGAAGCCCTCCATCGCGGCCTTGCCGGTATCGCCGGAGGTCGCGGTGAGGATCATGATCTCGTCGGTGAAGCCGCACTTGCCCTTTGCCGCCGTCATCAGGCGCGGCAGCATCGAAAGCGCTACATCCTTAAAGGCACTCGTCGGCCCGCGGAACAGCTCGAGGATGTGGTCCTCGCCGACGGGAACGGTCGGTGTGAGGTGGTCCGTCTCGAATTTGCCGGCATAGCCGTCATGGACGAGCTTTGTCATCTCCTCTTCGGAGAAGTCCGGCAGGAGCTTGGAGAGGATCCTTGCGGACATGGCGAAGGTATCAAGATCCAGCACTTCACGGTAGTCGAAGCGGGCCTCGTCAAAGGACGGCATCGTATAAAGGCCGCCGTCAGGTGCAAGGCCGTTCAGCACCGCCTGTGCGCTGCTGGCCTTCAGGTTTTTATCACGCGTGCTCTGGTACTGCATGGATGGTTCCTCCTGTATCCCACGGGAAAAGTTTTTTGGTTTTCCCTATTGTATTTTCACAAACGCTATGTTATATTGTTCCCATCAAAAAGTCAAGTGTTTTTGTCAGAAAGACATTTTTGTGAAAGCTAACAGTTTCGTCCGCACTTGACGGAGTATCCAAACAAGAAAGAAGGTCATTTTCCGTGAATATCGCACTGCTGGGCTTCGGCACGGTCGGCTCCCACTTTTATAAATTATGTGAAGGGCGCACCGACCTGCACGTTTCTGCCGTGCTCTCCCGCCGTCCGCGCCCGGAGCTCACCTGCTCCGTGACCGCAGACTACGACGAGATCGTGCGCGACCCCTCTATTGATATTGTAGTAGAGGTCATGGGCGGCATCGAGCCGGCATACAGCTATCTCTGCGCAGCCATGCGCGCGGGCAAGCACGTCGTCACCGCGAACAAGCAGCTCATGTGCGCCCACTTCGACGAGCTGACGAGCCTTGCCAAAGAGCAGGGCGTGGCGCTGCGCTGCACCGCCGCCGCGGGCGGCGGCATCCCCTGGCTCACGTCTCTTTCCCGCGCCGCCGCGCTCGATGAGATC
The DNA here is from genome assembly GCA_900550165.1 of uncultured Eubacteriales bacterium. Lineage (GTDB taxonomy): Bacteria > Bacillota > Clostridia > Oscillospirales > Oscillospiraceae > Hominicoprocola. Next base: position 93,207 of record URQY01000002.1, on the reverse strand, counting down.
ACTGCGGTCGAGGGCATCCTGAACGGCACGACGAACTATATGCTCTCCGCCATGACGAACTCCGGCGCGGACTATGCGCCCGCCCTCCGCAAGGCACAGGAGCTCGGCTACGCCGAGGCAGACCCCACCGCCGATGTTGAGGGGCTGGACGCGCGGCGCAAGCTCGTCCTCTCCGCCGACCTTGCCTTCGGCGTCAATGTCAGGGAAGAGGACATTCCCTGCGTCGGCATTTCGTCCGTCACGGCGGCGGACATTGCCAGGGCGAAGGACGAGGGGCTGACCTACAAGCTCATTGCCCGCGCGGAAAAGTCCGGCAGCGCCGTGGCCGCGTTCGTCTGCCCGACGCTCTTCCCCTCCTCTGCGCCCGAAGCGCACACCGACGGCACCGGCAACCTCGTTACGCTCTACGCCGCGCGCTTTGGCAAGCAGAGCTTTTCCGGCGCGGGCGCGGGCGGCTATCCCACCGGCTCGAACGTCCTGCGCGACTGCCTCGACATTGCCGGCGGCTGCCGCAGCTTCTACTCTGACTCCTTTGTCCCCCGCCCCGTGCATCTTTCGGGCGCGCAGGGCAAGTGGCTGTTCCGCTGCATGGGCGAATACTTTACCCGCGAGTGCAGCGCTCGCGAGGCGTTCGATGCCTATGAATCTTACCGAAAGGATGACCCGCACGCGCTCCTTGCGCGCTACGCGGTCGATGAGGACTAATTCCCATGCTCAAAGTTTTGAAATTCGGCGGCTCCTCGCTCGCCGACGCGCACCAGTTCGCCAAAGTGAAATCCATTGTGGACGCAGACCCCGCCCGCCGCGTGGTCATCGTCTCCGCGCCGGGCAAGCGCTTCTCCGGCGACCACAAGATCACCGATCTGCTCTATCTCTGCGCCGCACACATTAAGTATGGCGTTTCGTGCGAGGATATCTTCGCCATGATCCGCGACCGCTACAACGAGATCATCGCCGAATGCGGCCTCAAGCTCAGCCTCGACAAGGAATTTGACGAGCTGTGGGAGAAGATGAAAAACGGCATCAGCCAGGATGAGCTCGCCTCGCGCGGTGAATACTTCTCCGCGCGTCTGATGGCCGAGTACCTCGGCTACGAGTTCATTGACGCGGCCCGCTGGATCAAGTTCAAGTTCGACGGCACCGTCGATCAGGAGGCCTCCTATGCGGCGCTGCGTTCTCTTGCCGAGGACCGCAGGGTCGTCATCCCCGGCTTTTACGGCGTGATGCCCGACGGCCACATCCGCACCTTCTCCCGCGGCGGCAGCGATATCACCGGCGCACTCGCGGCGGCGGCACTCGGCGCGGACGTGTACGAAAACTGGACGGACGTCTCCGGCATCCTGATGGCCGACCCCCGCATCGTCGACGATCCCGAGCCCATCCGCCGCGTGACCTACAGCGAGCTGCGCGAGCTGAGCTACATCGGCGCGCAGGTGCTGCACGAAGGCACGATCTTCCCCGTACGCGAGAAGAACATCCCGCTCAACATCCGCAACACCAACGCCCCCGACCATCCGGGCACGATGATCCTGGAATCCATCGGCGACGAGCCGGAGGAGGGCGGCTTCATCACCGGCATCGCCGGCAAGAAGGGATTCTCCATCATCACCATCGCCAAGACCGGTATGTCGAGCGAGCCGGGCTCTCTCGTCAAAATTCTCAACGTGCTCGCCAAGCACGAGGTCAATGTCGAATATCTGCCGTCCGGCATCGACAATGTCTCGCTCGTCGTCTCGTCCGACAAGGTTTCCCGCTCGCTCTACGAAATGCTGGGCGAGCTGCAAAAGGAAGTGCAGCCGAATAAGATAACCGTAACGGAGCACATCGCCATTGTCGCCGCCGTTGGCCGCAAGATGGCGTACCGTCCCGGCGTTTCCGGTAAGATTTTCGCCAAGCTCGGCGAAAACGGCGTGAACATCCGCATGATCACGCAGGGCCCCGAAGAGCTCAACATCATCGTGGGCGTGGAAGAAAAAGATTTCGAACAGGCCATCCGTGTCCTGTACAATAGTTTTGTGAAGGAGAATGTAGTGTAATGAAACAGGTCAATGTCGGTATTCTCGGCGCCACCGGCGCCGTCGGTCAGGAAATGATCAAAATTCTCGAAGAGCGCAACTTCCCCGTTGCGTCCCTTCGTCCCATCGCAAGCGCCAGAAGCGCGGGCAGCAAAATCATGTTCCGCGGTCAGGAGTGCACCATCGTCGAGGCGTCTGACGACGCGTTTGAGGGCCTTGATATCGTCCTCGGCGCGGCCGAGAACGACATCGCCGAGCGTTTTGCTCCCTCGATCGTCAAGGCGGGCGCGGTGTTCGTCGACAATTCGAGCGCGTTCCGCCTCGACCGCAACGTTCCCCTTGTCATCCCCGAGATCAACCCCGAGGACGTGAAGTGGCACAAGGGCATCATCTCGAACCCCAACTGCACCACCATCGTGACCCTCGTGGCCATTAACGCCCTCGCCAAGGAGAGCCCCATCGAGACGATCATCGCCTCTTCCTACCAGGCCGTCAGCGGCGCGGGCAAGGGCGGCATCGACGAACTCAACAATGAGGTCAAGGCCCTTTCCGAGGGCAAGCACCTTGAGCCCAAGGTCTTCCAGTATCAGATCGCGTACAACATCATCCCCCAGATCGGCGGCGAGGCCTTTGAGGGCTACACCAGCGAGGAGATGAAGATGCAGAACGAGGGCCGCAAGATCCTCCACCTGCCCGAGATGAAGGTCAGCTGCACCTGCGCGCGCGTGCCCGTCATCCGCAGCCACAGCGTATCCGTCGTGCTGCGCACGAAGGAGAAGATCAGCGTCGAGCGTGCCAAGGAGCTCATCGCAAACGCCCCGGGCTGCAAGCTCGTCGACGACCTCAAGAACAAAGTCTACCCCATGCCGCTCGACACGTCCGATCAGGACATCGTCTATGTCGGCCGCATTCGTGAGGACCTGACCGACGAGCGCGGTCTGAACCTCTGGTGCTGCGGCGACCAGGTCCGCAAGGGCGCTGCCACCAACACCATCCAGATCGCGGAGCTGCTGCTCAAGTAATTTTTCTTTTCCCGTTATTCCCGATGACATATCCCTCATTTCGTGCTATACTGCCCGTCAGTAAGCAGGAAGTGAGGGATTTGTTTCTATGATCAAACGCTCCGCCGGCATTCTGCTGCCGCTCTCGTCGCTGCCCTCGCCCCACGGCATCGGCACGATGGGCAGGGCAGCCTATGAATTTGCCGATTTTCTCGCCGCCGCAGGCCAGAAGTACTGGCAGCTCCTGCCGCTCGGCCCGACGAGCTACGGCGACTCGCCGTATCAGAGCTTTTCCTCGTTTGCGGGCAACCCGTATTTCATCGACCTCGACCTCCTCGCTGCGGACGGTCTTCTGACACGTGAAGAGGCCGACGCCTGCAATCACGGCGGCGACCCCCGCCGCGTCGACTACGGCAGGCTCTATGAAAGCCGTTTTCCGCTCCTCGAAAAGGCCAAGGCGCGCGGCTATACGCGCGACCGCGAGGCGATCGAGGCCTTTGCGCGGGAAAACGAGGCCTGGCTGCCCGATTACGCGCTCTTCATGGCGCTCAAGCGCCGCTTCGGTATGAAGCCGTGGACGGAATGGGATGACGAGGACATTCGCTGCCGCAAAAGCCGGGAGGTCCTCGAGCGCTGCCGCACCGAGCTGCGCGAGGACGTGGAGCTTTTCACCTACATTCAGTTTCTCTTCTTCCGCCAGTGGGATGCGCTCAAAGCGTATATCCACTCGCTCGGCATCCGCATCATCGGCGATCTGCCCATCTATGTGGCAATGGACTCTGCCGACGTGTGGGCAGAGCCGGAGATGTTCCAACTCGATCAACGCGGCGTCCCCACCGAGGTCGCCGGCGTGCCGCCCGACTACTTCAGCAAGGATGGCCAGCTCTGGGGCAATCCGCTCTACGATTACGACGCGATGGCCCGCGACGGCTATGGCTGGTGGATCCGGCGCGTCGGCGGGGCGCAGAAGCTCTTCGACGTGCTGCGCATCGACCATTTCCGCGGCTTGGCAAGCTATTGGGCCGTGCCCCGCGGCGAGAAGACCGCAAAAAACGGCCGCTGGGTCAAGGGGCCCGGCATGGCGCTTGTCGGCGTGCTGACCAGCTGGTTCCGCGGCCTCGACTTTATCGCTGAGGACCTCGGCGCGCCGTCGCCCGACGTCACGCAGCTACGCAAGGACTCCGGTCTTCCCGGTATGAAGGTGCTGGAATTCGCCTTTGACCCCGAAACGCTCAGCGACTACCTGCCCCACCGCTGCGGCGAAAACAGCATTTGCTACACCGGCACGCACGACAACGCGCCCCTCGCCCTCTGGTGCGCGGAGGCAGGAGCGGCGGAGCTCGCGTTTGCGAAAAAATACCTGGGTCTGAATGAGGAAGAGGGCTTCGTCAGCGGTATCATCCGCGGCGGCATGAGCTGCGGCAGCAGGCTCTTCATTGCGCAGATGCAGGACTGGCTGTCGCTCGGTGAAGGCAGCCGCATGAACACCCCCGGCACGGATTGCGGCAACTGGCAATGGCGTTTGCTTCCCGGTGAGGCAGGCGAGGACCTTGCCGCGCGCATCCGCGAGATGACCCATATCTACGGGCGGATGTAAAGCAGAATAAGCGCGGCGGTCCGGAACGAGGAATCGTCCCGGACCGCCGTTTTTTCGTTATATTACGTTCATATTGACTTTCTGCATGATATTTTTTACAATGGCCTGCAGGCGGCCGACCCGCTTGATTTTTGTCTTGACTCTACAACCGTTATAGAGTTTATGATGCCTGTATCCTGTACTGCGAGGTCCCTCCCATGGAAAAGAATTTGACACAGGGCAGTGTGCTGAAAAATGTTGTTTCCTTCTCGCTGCCCTACCTGCTCTCCTACTTTTTGCAGACGCTCTACGGCATGGCCGACCTTTTTATCATCGGCCAGTTTGAGGGCGTTGCCAGCACGACCGCCGTTTCCATCGGCTCTCAGGTGATGCATATGCTCACCGTCATGCTCGTCGGACTTGCGATGGGTGCAACGGTCAGCATCGCACAGGCGACCGGGCGCGGCGCAAAAAAAGACGCCTCCGCCGCCATCGGCAACACGGTCACGCTTTTCATGAGCCTTTCCGTCGTGCTGCTCTTTGTGCTGCTTGTGTTGCGCGGCAGCATCGTCTCCGTCATGTCCACACCGGAAGAGGCTGTGTCCGGCACGCTCGACTATCTCACCATCTGCTTTATCGGCATTCCGTTCATCACGGCGTACAACATCATCGCCTCGATCTTCCGCGGCCTTGGCGACAGCAAAAGTCCCATGTACTTTATCGCCGTGGCCTGCGTCGTCAACATCGCGCTCGACTATTACTTCATGGGCACGCTGCGCCTCGGTCCCGCGGGCGCGGCGCTTGGCACCACGCTCTCGCAGGCGGTGAGCGTCGTCATTTCGCTCGCGGTCATCCGGAAAAAGCAGCTCATCTCCGTCCGCCGCGCGGACCTCCGCCCCTGCCGCAGCGTGATGGAAAAGCTTTTGAAGATCGGCGTCCCGGTCGCGCTGCAGGACGGCTTCATCCAGGTCTCGTTCGTCATCATCACGATCATCGCCAACCGCCGCGGCCTGACCGACGCGGCCGCCGTCGGCATTGTGGAAAAGATCATCGGCTTCCTCTTCCTCATTCCGTCGTCGATGCTCTCGACCGTCTCGGCGCTCGGCGCGCAGAATATCGGCGCGGGCAAGCCCGAGCGCGCGCGTCTCACGCTGCGCTACGCCGCGATGATCGCCTGCTCGTTCGGCATCGCGGTCGTCATCCTCACCCTGTTTATCGCCGAGCCGCTCGTCGGCCTCTTCACGCCTGATGCCGCCGTCGCCGCCGCGGGCGGGCAATATCTGTGTGGCTACATCTGGGACAGCTTCTTTGCCGGCGTGCAGTTCAGCTTCAGCGGTTATTTCTGCGCCTGCGGCAAGTCGGGCATCTCGTTTTTGCACAATTTCCTCTCGATCGTGCTTATTCGCGTTCCCGGCGCGTATCTTGCCTCCCGGTATTTCCCGCAGACGCTGCTGCCCATGGGCCTTGCCAGCGCATCGGGGTCGCTGTTCTCCATCCTCGTCTGCGTGATCGCCTACGCCATCATCCTGCGCCGCGAGCGGCGCGCCCGGGAGGGATAGCATGATTCATCCGCAGCTTTATTCTATCGGCGAGGTCGCATCGCTTTTCCATCTCAGCGTGAGCAGCCTGCGCCATTATGAGACACTCGGCCTGATCACCCCCGAATATATCGACCCTGCCACGGGCTATCGCTACTTCAGCACGCGGCAGTTTGAGCCGCTCAACACCATCCGGTATCTGCGCGCGCTCGATATGCCGCTGCGCGAGATCGCAGATTTTCTGCAAAACCGCGATGTAGAGACCATCGAGGAGAAGCTGCGCACGCAGAAGGCCGCGCTCGAGCTGAAGCAGCGCGAGCTGAAGCTCATCCAGCGCAAGATCGACACGCGGCTGCGCCAGCTGCGCGAGGTGCAGCGCGCCCCGCTCGGCACGATCGAACTCATCACAGCGCCCGCCTGCCGCCTTTTCTGGGTAGAAGCCACGCTGACCGCGCAGGACTACACCGACCTCGAGCTTTCGACGAGCAAGCTCGTCGCCGCGCAGTCGGAAGCGCTCGTCTTCCTCGGCAAGGTCGGCTTCAGCGTATCGCGTGAGCATCTGGAGGCCGGGCTTTTCGAGCAGTACGACGGCACGTTTCTCGTGCTCGACAGCGCCGACCGCGTCAAGGGCGAAACGCTCACACTGCCCGAAATGCGCTGCGTCCGCGTGCGCTTCCACGGCCACCACCGGCAAGCGCCCGAGCAGTACCGGCGGCTGCTCGGCTTCATCGCCGAAAGCGGCCTGCGCGTTGCCGGATTTTCGCGTGAGATCGCCCTCATCGACTATGGCTTTACAAACGACACGGAAAAGTTCATCACCGAGATCAGCATCCCGGTGGAAAATGCGTAAAAAGCGCTCCCCAACGCATCTGCGTTGGGGAGCGCTTCTGTTTTTCTTCTCAGTGGCCGCCGCCGGCGAGCATTTTGAGCCCGTGGCCCAGTGCGCCGAGCACCGCATACACTACGGGGTCGCTTTTATCCTTGCACGCGCGGCTGTCGATGGTCCGTAGCTCCATCTTGCCTTAAAAGTCGATCGTGCCCTCGCGCACGCGCAGATCGTATGGCTCGTAGACGACCTTGCGGTACCTGTCCACATCGAGCGCAGCGCCCGTCCAGTCGGAATGGATGTCTCCGTTCTGCTTGATGAGGATATCGTAGAGGATATCATACGTCACGCCGTCCTCGCCCGTTTCCACGATGGTGGAGTAGGGCAGGGTCTTGTGGTAGGTCATGTGCAGGCCCTTGTAGTCAAAGTGATAGCCGTTGCGCATCCGGCAGCCGTCGAGCCCCTTGTAGGTGAAATGCTTTTTAAGGTCTGCCAGGATCCTGTCGCCCTCTTCCCGGTAGAGGTTTTCGGGCGTGGTCTCGGTATAGTCGTAGCGGAACTGCACGGGGATATCGTACTTGCGCCAGCGCTCGGCGTAGGCTTCGAGCTCATCGGCGGGATAGTCCATATACAACACGCAGTTCACGCGCTTTTTCGTGGCGATCTTCGCCACGACCTCATCGGGCGACTCCTCGACATACTTCGTCAGGTGGCGTGAGACATTGATGCAGGTGATCTTGTCACGGTTGCGCTCGGTGAAGGCGATCATCTCCTCCGCGCTGCAGCCCGGCTGCACGGGGAAGGTCGTGTTGATATACACCTTATGGGTTTTGGGTACCGCGTCGAGCATCCGCTGCAAGGAATCCAGCTCCGCAAACGGCTCGCCGCCGGTGAAAACAAAATCGCAGTATGGCGTGATCTCGTCCATCACAGCGATGCTCTTCAGGATCGCCTCCACACTGAAGCCCTCGGCATGGGCATACTCCTGTTTGTTCACGCAGAAGGGGCAATGATTACGACAGTCGTACGGTACGAAGACCGTCACGGTCGCGCCGCCCTCGCGCGTCTTGTAGGGATGAATCATTGATACTTGTCCGTCCTCTGTAAAGAATAATGAAAATGATAAAGAATATTTTACTCGCAAAAGTAAGAAATTGCAAGTGAAAAGGGATGCTTTTCTACCTCGCGTTTGCTTTTCGTTCCTGCGCAAGAAGGGAGCGCACATAGGCAAAGGCCGCATCCTCGCCCTCCTCCTTCAGCACGAGCAGCATTTTTTCGATGAGCGCACCGGTTTCGGGGTGGATGAGGATATGCTTCTGCGAGCGCACATAGTAGTCGTAGGCCGAGGCGTCGGTATACTTCTCGCCCTGGTAGACCTTGCAGGCAGCAATGCGGTCGCAGAACATTTCGGCAACGTATTTGAGCGGCATTTTGCATCCGCCCATGTAGACCTTGCCGTCCGGGTCGATGCAGTAGTCGATCCAGTACTCAAAGTGGTGGCGGTTGCGGCCCTTGTGATGCAGCCAGGCAAGGCTCACGCCATTTTCGCGGCGCTCGGCATCGTTCGGGCTGCGGTCACCCTGATAGTATTTCACGCCGCGCCAGAATTCCTGTGGGCTGTATTTGCTCAGATCATGCGTCAGTCCCTGCCGGTAGAGCCCCAGCCGGAAGCAGTGCTCGCGCACCAGATGGCGGTGATGCGTGATGGTCTTGAAATGCGCCCAGGCGCGCATAGGCTTCCCTCCCCGTGCTCACAGAGATACGCCCGCCGCTTTACAGCGCGGGCGCACACTATAAAGGATTATATCGCAATAATACGAAAAATCAATCATGTATTTTCAAGGAATTTCTGCGCATACTGCCCGTAAGGGCGGCATTTCCCCTGCCCTTTTGTCTCCTGCGCGCGGCGGAGCCTGTCAAGCTGCGCCGCGCGCAGCGAGCGTGCCTGTTCTCTTCCGCAGGAAAGCAGTCCGCCGCACGGCAGACTGCTTTTTGTCGGCCGCAGCCTTATGCGACAAAACGGGGCCGGATATCCGGTCCCCGTTTCTCATCTTGCCGATCTACAAAGCGACGGCGTCCGGCTCGTCCGGCCCATCTATCCCGGCCATGGCAGCCTCGTAGCCCGCGTCCACCTGGCGAACGGTCTCGTCGATGATATCCTGTGCGGTCTTCGTCAGGTCAATGCGCACGATCTGCTTGACAACAGGCTCATAGCGCTCGCGCGGCACGTCGAAGAGCTTATAGCAGCAGGAGAGGTAATTGCGCAGCTTGGCCGCCATGGGGCGCTCCTGCGTACAGGGGCGAAGCATAAAGCTGCGCATGATGCCGGAGCTCGCCAGCTCAAGCTCAAACCAGTCCTGTTCCGTCGCCTGCGGCAGATATTCGCCAAAGATAGCGGCAAGCTTCTTCTCCATGCCCTCATTGATGAAGGCCGAGGTGCTTGGCAGCGTGTACGCCGTGACATACAGCTCGCGCAGCGGCTCGGAGAGCTCGACGATGTGCATTTGCAGCGCCGTTTCCAGCCCATAGAGCATCAGTGGATCGGTCACCGTGCCGGCAAGCCGCTCCGCAATGCGGAACTGGCCGGAGAACATCCGCTTGACAAATTCGAGCAGCACGCCCTCCTTGTTGCCGTAATGGAAGAACGGCGAGCCGTTCGACACGCCCACAAGGTCCGCGACCATCTTGCTCGACGTGCCCGCGTAACCGCGCTCCAGAAAGACCTTGGCCGAGGCGCTCAAAATCTTCCGCTTCATCAAAATTCCTTTGGAATAAGGCCCTCTTTTCACGATATCCCTCCAAAAACTTTGTTGGAATAAAATTGTAACAGGGAATTACCTATGTTGCAAGTATTAAATCATCTCAAAGTATGATTTTTGCTCTTTTTTCGCATTCTCCCCTGCCCGTCCTGACGCAAAACGCCGTTTTGGAGGCCCCTTTTCTCATTCCTTTCCAACCCACAGGGCGCAAAAAAGGACCGCTGAAAACTCAGCGGTCCTTTTGAAATAACGTTCCGGTCAACGCTCGGGGGGACACAGGACGGCTTACGCCTTCTTGTGATCCTCCGTCATAAACTTGGTGTAGTTCGGGTCAATGCCGTACTTCTTCATGGAGAACTTGTGCAGAACGATCTGCAGGACATACAGCGTGACGACACCGATGAGCAGCAGGATGAACGGGGAGATCTCCGTGAAGCCGAAGATCACGTACAGCACTGCGATGACGGAGATGACGGTGACGGCGTAAGGCACCTGCGTACCGACGTGGTCGATGTGGTCAGCGCCGGAGAAGATGGAGGCCATAACAGTCGTATCGGAAACGGGGGAGCAGTGGTCGCCGAAGATCGCGCCGGAAAGGACGGCGCCGGTCATGCCGGTGGAGAAGAGCACGTCGCCGGTGACAGCATAGCCGAGCTGGATGGCGAGCGGGGTCATGATGGCCATGGTGCCCCAGGAGGTACCGGTCGCGAACGCGACGAGGCAGGAGCAGACGAGGACCAGCAGCGGGAGCAGGCCGGTGGGGATGTTGCCGCCAACATAGGTCGCAACGAAGTTGCCGAGGCCCATGCTCTTCGTGACGGAGCCGAGGGACCAGGCGAGAACGAGGATAGCGCCGGTCATGCTCATGAGCTTGAAGCCGTCGACGACGGTGGTCATGGTCTCTTCAAAGGACATGATCTTGGAAACGAGAGCGACAACAACGCCGGTCATTGCCATGCCGAACGCGCCCCAATACAGAGCGAGCTGCGCGTCGCAGGCGTCAAGGATGGCCATCAGGCCGGAGCCGCTGCGGTCGGGGTTGGTGATGCCGGTGTAAAGGATACCGCCGATGATGATGATGAAAGCAACGGCGATGGGGAGAACGAAGCTGCGGATCATGGGCTTGGTCTTCTTGGCCTCGCCGAGCTCGGAACCGACGTCCAGCATGGGCTTAGCGGTGGGGGAGACGAACTCGCCCTTGGTGAGCGCACGGACCTCAGCCTTGAGCATCGGGCCGTAGTCGCGGCCGGTGTACATCATCATGCCGACGAAGATGAGCGTCAGGATGGAGTACATATTGAAGGGTAGGCCGCTGATGTATGCGCTGACGGCAGTAACGCCCTCAATGCCGGCGGCGTCAAGGCCCTGACCGATCATGCTGATCTGGTAGGCGATCCAGTCGGAGATGAACAGCGCAGCCGCGGGAGCCGCGGTGGAGTCGAGCACGTAAGAGAACTTCTCGGAAGAGATGCGGTACTCCTTGCAGATATCACGGAACACGTTGCCGTCGACCGCGGCGACCAGGCAGTCGTTCACGGAGCACAGCATACCGAGGCCCCAGGTACCCAGGCACACGGAGCGTCTCTTCTTGAATCTTCTCTTGGCCGCCTCTGCCAGCGCAAAGCTGCCGCCGAGCTTCCAGATGAAGGAGATGCCGACGCCCATGAACAGAGTGAACATCAGCAGGATCACGTTATCCGCCATATTATCGGCGAGCGTCTGCAGCGAGTACGCAACAGCACTGAGCGGATTCCAACCGCAGATGACCAGCGCACCGGCGAAAAGACCGGCGAACATGGAGACAAGTACCTGCTTGGTCACGAAGCACAGCGTGATCGCGACAACAGGCGGGATCAGAGCCAGTAGGCCATAGTTAACGTCCATTTTTTATCCTCCTAATTTGTCCTTTTCCCCGCCGCACGTCAAAGGGTCTAACCGGCATTTCCCAAAAATCATGGCAACGGGTCATCAAGGCTTTCTGCACTACAGTAAAGCAAATTATGTGCCAAAAATCGGAAGCGATTTCAAACTTTTTTGTCTATATTGAAAAAGTGTGCCTTTTCTTGCCGCTTCATAGGGAAAAAGCATCCTTTTTGCGTTTAATTTTTTTCATTTGTCCGTTTTTTCGCGCCGATTGGTTGGCAGCAAAACTCGCATTTGGTTGCCATCCAAATGGCAAAAATGGCACGGCTGCATAAAGCCGTGCCATTTCATGACAAATAACGACAAATTATTCGTGCCCCGCGCCGTCCTGCAAATGACTGATGCGCCGGTAGAGCGTGCGCAGGCTGATGCCGAGCTCCTCGGCGATCTTCTTTTTTCCTTCGAGCGTGTAGCCGTATTTTTCGAGCATTGCCAGAATATCCGAGTCACGCGAGTCGCCCGCGCTCAGCTTTGCTTCCGGACGTCCCGGCAGCACCTCCCGTTCGCGGACGGATGCAGGCAGGTCGGAGGGCATCAGCGTGTCGGACTCACAGAGATTCGCCGCGTATTCGATGACATTTTGGAGCTGACGGATGTTGCCGGGCCAGTCGTAATCCAGCAGCACCTCGTTCGCCTCCTGCGAGATGGACGTCAGCGGCGTATTCATCTTCGCCTTGATCTTTTTAAGGTAATTCTCCGCCAGCGGAATGATATCGTCCCTGCGGGCGCGCAGCGGCGGCAGCTCAAGATTGATGACGTTGATACGGTAGTAGAGGTCGCTGCGGAACTTGCCCTCGTCGACCATGTCGGCAAGGTCGCGGTTCGTCGCGGCGATGATGCGGATGTCAAGGTGGATCTTCTTGCTCGAGCCGATGCGCTCAAGCTCGTATTCCTGCAGGATGCGCAGGAGCTTGGGCTGGGCAAAGAGCGGCATTTCGCCGATCTCATCCAAAAAGAGCGTGCCGCCCTGCGCCATTTCGATCTTGCCGATCTTGCCGCCCTTCTTCGCGCCCGTGAAGGAGCCCTCCTCATAGCCGAAGAGCTCGCTCTCGAAGAGATTATCGGGGATGCTGGAGCAGTTGATGGCGATAAAGGGATACTTGTTGCGGCCGCTCTGCTCGTGGATGGCACGCGCGATGAGCTCCTTACCGGTGCCGGTCTCGCCTGTGATGAGCACGGGCGTAGGGCTGTCGGCGATGCGCTTGATGACCTTCTGCACACGGGTGATGGCCGGGCTGGAGCCGATGATGCCCTCGAAATAGCTTGTGTCCTTCGAGGGCTTGTAGAGGTTATCGGACAGACGGATGAAAAAGCCCGTCACCTGATCGTCGACCACGATGGCGCGGGTGGATATCTTCGTGGTCGAGTCGCCGATGCTGACGCTCTTCTCATATAAGTTGTTGCCCTCCATGATGCGTTTAACGACCGAGTGCGGGAAGAGCTGCCAGAGAGAGGTCGTCGAAATATCGCACACGCGGAAGAGATTCGCCGCGAGCTGGTTGTACTGCAAAATGACGCCGTGCGCGTCGGTGAGCAGCATCGGCTGGTTGCACAGCTCCATCGACGCCAGCAGGTTTGCGTCCAGATTGACCGGGCTCGCCCCGCCGTCGCGCGAAAGCAGCAGGCTGCCGATCATGTTCGCAAGCTCGGTAATGGCGTTCAGGTAGACAGAGGTGTTCTCCGTGATGCGCTTCTGCCCCTCCTTGGTGAAGGACGTAAAGGCGAGCACGCCCGCGATCCGCGTGTCCGCGCGGATGCAGCAGAGGATCTCGATGGTCGAGGGGCAGTGCGTCTTGAAGCGGCAGCCGATGCACGAGGCCATCTCGCCGGGCTTGTTGACCAGCACGCTGCCATTCTCCATGACCTCGCGCAGCGAGGGCGTGTGCACGGTGCGGCCCTTTTTCTTCACATAGGTCGGCGTGCAGTAAAAGAGCTGACTGTCGCTGTCGAACACGGCGACCTCCAGGCGCATCGAGTTGCTCACCGCCGTGACGAATCGCTCGACCGACAGGCGGATATCTTCCAAATCAGACATGAGGCTTCCTTTCTCATCCTACGCGGCAAAACATATCGTTTTTTTGAATAATATACAGGCTTTTCTTCGATGATTATACCGCACCGGACGTCTGAACACAAGCCAAACATGACAGATTTGACATGAATTTGTCAAATGACAACAAGCCGGCGACCGAATCGGCCGCCGGCTTGTTCTTTTTCGGCAGTTGTTCTCTTTTGTTCTCATTGCTCACGCGGAAGCAGGCGAAGCCTCTGCGCAGCCGTTTTCGCCTCGCTGCGGCGGCTCACGCCGAGCTTAGCCAGGACGTGACTTACGTGCGTCTTCACGGTGGGGAGCTTGATGTCCATGATGCGGCCGATCTCGGCATTGCTCTTATCCGCGCACAAAAGGCGCAGGACCTGCAGCTCCGTCGCCGTCAGCGCCTCGCCCTGTGTCATCGGCGGCTGTAAAAAGAGCGGATAGAATGCCGCCTGTGCCCGCACATCGGTCAGCAGGCTCTTATACCACCTTTTGTCCCCCTCCCACGGAAGTCCTTCAAGCAGCGGCAGGATCGCCGCGCCGTAATCGCTGAGCGTGCGGATAAAGCGATACTCCGCCGCCTCGTCGAGCGCCGCTGTCAGATCGGCGCGTCACGCGCTGTCCTTCATCCGGTAGCGTGCGATGGCGCACACCGCACGGAGGTGGATGCCGTCAATATGCCGCGCGCAGGCGGCGATGTAGGGCTCGAGCGGCGAGAGCGTCAAAAGCGCGGCCTCGGGCCGCCCCTCGGCCAGCTCGGTCATCGCCTGCGTCAGATATTGGTAGCGCTTCATCACATTCAGGTGCAGCGGATCACGCGGTGCCGACTCGCGATACCACACCTCCACGCGGTCCGTATCGCCCAGATGCAGGTCGATGCGGCAGAGCAGCGCGTTCATATTCGGCAGGAAACGCGTCTGCCCCTCCTCCGCATAGCGGTCGCACAGAGAGCTGACCGAGCGCCGCGCATCTGCCGCCTGGCCAGCGGCAAGCTGACTGCGCGCAAGCAGTCCCACCACGGCAAATTCCATATCCGGCGTTCCGCTGCGCCGGATATCGCCAATGCGGGACACGAGCGAGAGCACACGGGACGAGATATCCTCTCCCTTTTCAAACTTGCTCTCGGCGATGGCGCAATCGGCAAGGCCCACGCCGTCGCGTCCCAGCACCGTTTCCACCGGTATGCGCAGCGTGCGGTAGAGCAGGTCGTCGCGCTTGCTCCAATCGGAGAAATCCTTGCCGCCGTTCATAACGCTCGGCAGCGCGCTCGTCACGGAAAAGGGCGGCAGTGTCACCTCTTTATCGAGCAGCAGGCGAAACACCGCCTGAAACGTATCGATCATCCCCGCCGTGCTCCGCTGCGGCAGAGAAATATCCAGCCATGCAAGCCGGCTGCGCGCCTGACGGCCGGCGGCGTCCCCTCGCCCGCAGCGCGCGGCAAAGGCCCGGAGCGCCTCGTACCACTTCTCCGCCCCCTCGTAGTCCATCGACAGCGAGCAGAGCATACTCATGCTCTGCATCAGTGACGGAGAAGCCTCGATCTCACTCTCCTGCAGGCTGCGATAGTAGGGCTCCATCTCACTGTAATGGCCCATGCCGGGATGGAGCTCCGCGTTACGGGTCAGCAGCTCCGAGACCTTCGAGTGGTCGCCGCTCTTGCTGTAGCAGTCCAGTGCGTGGGGATAGTCCTCCTTGAGCTCATAGTAGAGCCCGCCGCGGCTGAAAATAGCGCGCTGCTTCTCCTCCGTATACTCCCGCTCCATCTCCCAGATGAGAAACGCCTTGAACTGCGGCCAGAAATGGAACGTGCTGATCCCATCGTAGCGCAGCATACTGGTGTTGCGCTGGAGCCAGTCGAGCATCTCCGCCGCGCGCGGCGAGCCGCTGACCACGCGCGCCATTTCAAGGTCAAAGCTGTCAAACGACGCAAGCTCCAGCAAAAACTGTCGCACCGGCAGGTCGAAGCGGCGATAGATGGCCGTTTCAAAGTACAGGAACACCTCGCGGAAGGCCTGCGTCACGAGCTCAGGGCCAAAGCGCTTTCCGCCGGCCATGCACCGCACCGTGACGGCGACCCCCAGCGGATGTCCGATCGATTCCTTCAGGATACCGCTGAGCTCGCTGTCCGTCACAGCGACGCCCGCCTTGTCAAAAAGCGCGCGGATATCGTCGCGGTCGAAGAGCAGCGCGTCGGCGTCCAGCACCGTCATCAGTCCCGCGTATTGAAACGCCATCAGGCAGCCCGGCGGCACACCGCGCGAAAGCAGCACGTAGCGCCGCTCGGGATCGCTGCGGATCAGGGCGCAGAGCGCCCGGTGGTCTTCCTCGCTCTGCAAATGCTGCAGGTCGTCAATGAGCAGAATATCCCAGCTTCCGTCCGCCGCCGGGAGCGCAAAGCCGGGCTCGCTCGCCGCCAGGCGGCAAACGCGCTTTTTCCCCTTCAGCAGCTCCTCGGCCACCACGCTTTTGCCAAAGCCGCAGGGCGCGGAAAAAAACAGCACTTTGCCTTGCTCCATCACCTGTTCAAACGCCGCTCTGATTGAGGGCCTGACCACAATATTCTCCGGCATCCCGCATCCCTCCCCGGTTTTTCGGCTGCGCCAAGGGGTTTCTTTGTCTTTTTAGCATATCATGTCTTTTTCCTGTTGTAAATCATACCAAAGTATGATTTCTATTAAGAAATAATGGTGCGGCGGACGTTTTTTCTCGTCCGCCGCACCCACTTTTCTGTTTTTCTGTCCTCTTTTTACAAAAGCGGCGCGATAAAGTTCGTCCACAGGGCGCTCAAAGGCATCACGAGCATCATCGCGGGGATCATATCCGCCACAGGAAAGCTTTCGATCTTCGCGATGCGAAAGCCCGTCGCAATGAGCAGGAATCCACCGCAGGCCTTGAAATCGCCGATCATCGCAGGCGTCGTGAGCGGGAAGACCGCCTTGGCCGCAAAAAACAGCAAAAAGAAGATGACCGCCTGCGGCACGGCCACGAGCGACGTCACCGCGCCCAGATTGCAGGCGAAGACCATTGCCGTGAAAAGGTCCAACACGGATTTGCTCAGTAGCACCGTCGCGTTGCCCGTCATACCCGCGTCAAGACAGCCGTAAATGCCCGTGCCGCTCGCGCAGAAGAGCACGATAGCCGTCACGAGCAGCGAGAGGTACTCCTCGCGCGGCATCCTGTCCTCGTCGTCCCGTTCGCCAAGGAGTTTGCTGATAGGCTTTTCCATCAGCGCACCGCCGCGGCTGATACGCTCACCCAGGTGGCAGGCAAGGCCCAGCGCGGTCCCCGCCACCAGCGCCAGAATGACAGCGGGCATATTCTCCATCAGCGGGACGGAGGAGATCCCCATGCCCATTGCGCACACGCCGAAGACCTTGTTGAGCTCCGTCGCAAAGCGTGTAGAGAGCTTCTTGCCGAACAGCGTTCCCAAAATACCACCGATCACGACGGCCATTACATTGGCGATAACACCGATCATATGCATTCTTCCTTTTCTCTTTTTTGCAGCAAAAAGCCGCCGAAATGGGCTTCCCCATCCGGCGGCCGCTCTTTTCTTCTTCATCTGCATACCGCAAAATTCCCCCGCTGTAAAGATTTTTTACCGGCAGGAAAGGGGCGCAGCCTGTTGGCCGCGCCCCTTTTCGCTTTGCGAGAGTATCTTTTTTACAGATTCTTCTCGTAGCTCTCGATCATCTTCTTGACCATCTGGCCGCCGACGGAGCCGGCCTCGCGGGAGGTCAGATCGCCGTTATAGCCGTCCTTGAGATTGATCCCCATTTCAGCAGCGGCTTCCATTTTGAACTTGTTCATAGCGGCCTTGGCCTCGGGGATGTTGAGCTTGTTATTGTTCTTAGCAGACATGATGATTTCTCCTTCTTGTTTTGTTACACACTTGTTGTTCGCTTTTGTGCGGTTTGGGTATCGCAAGGGTAGTTTGACTCGCATTCGCTCACATATGCGCGCTTTTTGCTGGTAAGTTTTGCTCATCGCACGCGATTTGACAATCGATTTTATTTCCACTATAATTTATAATCAAATTTGAATCAAACGGAGGTATACGACATGATCTCTTCCGATAACCGCCATTACCGCTATGGCAAGGGTCAGCTCATTGAAGTCATCTGCCAGCTTCGCTTCCCGACCATTCTGTCGATCGACACGCGCGAGCCCGCAGACTTTCAGGAGACGATCCGCGCCGCGTTTCCGCGCTACCAGTGCCAGGTCGAGCAGGGTCCCGCTGTGAACGGCGCGCCCCCCAAGCCCATCAACAACCACACGTTCCTCTCCGAGGACGGCGGCTACAAGCTGAGCCTGACAAAGGACTTTATCGCCCTCTCCACGATGCGCTACTCGCACTGGGAGGACTTTGCCGCCAAGCTCGACGAGCCGCTTGGCCAGTTCATCAAAATTTACCGCCCCGCGTGCTTCGACCGCGTGGGCCTGCGCTATGTGAACGCCTTTTCGCGTGAGCAGCTCGATCTTGTCGGCCGCCGCTGGAACGACCTTTTGCAGCCGTCGTATCTCGGCGTGCTCGACGAGGACGATATCGACGAAGGCAGCGTGAGCAAGTGCTCGGTGGACGTGGAGCGCCGCCTGGACGCGCAGTCTGCGCTCAAGCTGCACGCCGGCCCCGGCTTTGTGCAGCGCAACATCCGGAATGGCAGTCAGGTCCAGCGCGTGCAGGAAAAGGAGGTCCGCTTCATTCTCGACCAGGACGTCTACTCCACCGCGAAGGTGAAGGTCGCCGCCGTGCCCGAAACGCTCAACGCCCTGCACGGTCACGCCGACCAGATCTTCTCCGACGCCATCACCACCGTGCTCCACGATGCGATGGAGCCCGAATATCTGTAAGCATGGCAAAGAAAACGCATGAACTCGCGCTCTGCGGCGTGCTCTGCGCGCTCGCTGTCGCGTTTCTGTGGCTCAGCGGCGTTCTGCCGCTCTCCACTTACATCTGGCCCATTCTCGCCTCTGCAACGCTGCTGCCCGCACGGGAGGAATGCCGGGCGAGCTATGCGTGGAGCTGCTTCGCCGCCGCCGCAATTTTGGGGCTGCTCCTCTGCGCAGACAAGGAAGCGGCACTCGTGTTCTGCTTCCTCGGCTATTATCCCCTGCTGAAGCCGAAATTTGACGCGATCGCATCCCGCGCGCTGCGCTTTTTGGCAAAGCTGGGGCTCTGCACCGTTACAATGGGGTTCATGTATGCGCTCATCATCTTTGTTTTCAAGCTGCCCGCCGTCGTGCAGGAATTTTCAGGCACCGCGCCGTGGCTGCTCATCGCCACCGCCGCGATGGGGCTGCTGCTCTTTTTTGTCTACGACCTTGCCATCGACCGCTTCGGCATCGTTTACCAAAGCCGCAGAAAAAAGCATTGACAGAAAAAAGGCACCGGAAAGCCAACTGGCTTTCCGGTGCTTCTTTTATCGATTTTTCCTTAATAGGCGACGCCCCAATAGATATCGGTGGTGCACTCCTTGCCGCAGCAAACGCACTTGCCGGTCGTGCCGCTCTGCTTGAGGGGCATACAGCGGGAGGAAACGCCCGCGACTTCCTTCATCTTGAGTTCGCACTCAAGGCTGCCGCACCACTTCGTGCGGGCAAAACCGCCGCGGCCGCTCGCCATCTCCTTCACCTCGTCGACGGTCTTTAAGTCGAAGGTGTTGTCCTCAAGGTTCTTTTCCGCCACGGCGTACATATTGTCGTGGATGGCGTCGAGAAGCGCCTTGACCTCGTCGACGATGCCGTCGATCTTTGCCGTGACCTTTTCGCCGTTGTCCCGGCGGACGAGGCAGCAGTTGCCCTCGGCCAGGTCGCGGGGACCGAGCTCGAGGCGGATGGGCACGCCGCGCATCTCGTACTCAGCGCACTTCCAGCCCATGGACTGGTCGCTGTCGTCCAGCTTGACGCGGACGTCGGCGGCGATGAGGTCCGCCATCACGCTCTTGGCGGTCTCGAGCACCTCGGGATTCTTATGCGCGGCGATGGGCACGATGACGACCTGCGTGGGCGCGATGCGCGGGGGCAGGACAAGGCCGTTGTTGTCGCCGTGGGTCATGATGACCGCGCCGATCATGCGCGTGGTGGAGCCCCAGGAGGTCTGGAACGGGTACTGGAGCTTATTGTCGCGGCCGGTGAAGGTCACGTCGTAAGCGCGGGAGAACTTGTCGCCGAAGTAGTGGCTCGTGGCGCCCTGAAGAGCCTTGCGGTCCTTCATCATGCACTCGACGGTGTAGGTCGCCTCGGCGCCGGCAAACTTCTCCTTGTCGGTCTTGCGGCCGGGGACGACGGGGATCGCGAGCACATGGCGGAAAAAGTCGGCGTAGCAGTTAAGCTGCTGCATCGTCTCGGCCTGTGCCTCCTCTGCGGTCTCGTGGATGGTGTGCCCCTCCTGCCACCAGAATTCGCGCGAGCGCAGGAACGGACGGGTGGTCTTCTCCCAGCGGATGACGGAGCACCACTGGTTGTAGAGCATCGGCAGCTGGCGGTAGCTCTGTAAGACGCGCGACCAGTGGTCGCAGAACATCGTCTCGGACGTGGGACGGAAGGCAAGACGCTCCTCGAGCTTTTCGCTGCCGCCCATCGTGACCCACGCCACCTCGGGGGCGAAGCCGTTGACGAGCTCGCCCTCCTTTTTCAAAAGGCTCTCGGGGATGAGGACGGGCATCGCCACGTTCTCGTGTCCGGTCTTTTTGAACTCGGCGTCCATCAATCGCTGCATATTCTCCCAGATGGCGTAGCCATAGGGACGCAGAATGGTAAAGCCCTTGACGCTGGCATACTCGACAAGCTCCGCCTTGCGGCAGATATCGGTATACCATTGGGCAAAATCGTCTTCCAGATTCGTGATCTGTTCTACCTTTTTTTCTTTGGCCATTTTTATATTCTCCCTCAGTTTCAGGATAGAGTTCTGAATTGTTATTGTATTGGTTTTGCGTCAAAATGTCAAGCACGGCGCAGCAAAAGGGGGACGATCGCACGGATCGTCCCCCCTTTTCATTTGATTTGCTGTTCATACCACCGTCGGGAAGCGGAGGATGGCCTTGAAGAGGTCGCCGTCGATGGCGAGCGACATCTTGCCGCCCTGCAGCTCCGTCAGGCTCTGCGCGATGGAGAGGCCGAGGCCGTTGCCCTCGGTCGAGCGCGAGCTGTCGCCGCGCACAAAGCGCTCCATCAGCTCCTCGGCAGGGATATTCAGCGCCGCGCGCGAGGTGTTCTTGAAGGTCACGACCGCGTCGCCGCCGCTCTTTTCAAGCGTCAGATAGACGCGCGTGCCGTTCTGGGCGTATTTGCAGATGTTCGAGAGCAGGTTGTCGATCACGCGCCACATCAGCGCGCCGTCCACGCAGCAGAAAAGTCCCTTTTCCGGCATCACGCTCACAAGCGTCAGTTCGGCTGCCGCCAGCTTGTCGCCGTACTCGCCCTCGACCTGCGCCAGAAGCTCGTTCATGCTGCACCGCACGGCGTTCACGGGCAGGTTGCCGGTCGTGGCTTTGCTGGCCTCGACCAGGTCCTCCGTCAGCTTTTTGAGCTTGAATGCCTGCCGCTTGAGGACGGCAAGGTACTCTTCCTCCTGCTCGCTCGTATGCTCATGCTGCAAAAGATCAACGTAGTTGATGATGCTCGTGAGCGGCGTCTTGATGTCGTGCGAAACGTTCGTGATGAGCTCGGTCTTGAGCCGCTCGCTCTTGAGCTGCTTGTCGACCGCCGCGGCCATGCCGTCGCCGATGGAATTGAGATTCTCGGCGTGGCGCTTAACGTCCCAGTACATCCATTTCGTGTCCACCTGCGCGTCAAGATCGCCGGCGGCAAGGGCTTCGCCCTCCCTCTGGAGCTTTCGAAGCTGGAGCGAGAAGAGGCACGCGGCGACGGATAGCACAAGCATCGTCAGCAGCATCGCCCCTCCCGCGCGATTTGCCGCAAATATACCGAGCATCATGCTGACCACAAAGCAGCCCACCGCCGTGCGCCAGATCATCGGAATGGCGTGTAGCAGGTTCATCACGCCGCGGCAGAAGGCGCAGAGCACGCCCCAGCACCACTTGACGATCTTCCAGCACAGGCAGAGGAGCTTGTAAATGATCGTGCCCTTCCACAGTCCGCCCACCTTGACGCGCGCGCAGAACGTCACCCACGCGGCAAAGGCGAGCACCGCCAGCGCAAAGCTCACCCCCAGCAGCAGCACATCATAGGGCGGGGTATAGAAGCTCACATAGGAGTAGACCTCCTCCACCGCCACGCACAGCAGCGCAATGATCGTGCCGTCAACGAGGAGGTAGAGGTCGAAGGGGATCTTTTCCTGCCAGCCGCCCTGCAATTCGCCGTCCTCGCGCCGCGCCGCCGTGCGGGCGAGGAAGATGAGCAGGAACAGCTCCAGCGCGCCGAAGAGGATGAGCATCTCCAGGGCGTTCTGCCCCCAGTTTTCCGCCTTGTCGTAAAATACCTTTGCCCAGTAGATATCATCCTGCGCGGGAAGGCCCTTCACAAGGTAGACATCAAAGGTCTTGTCAACGTAAACGGTGCTGTAGCAGAAGATATCGCCGTCGCTGACGTTGCTGAACTCCACCTTGTCCTGCTCGTCCGTCACGCGGAAGCGGAGGTTGCTGTAGCTGTCGCCCTTGGAGTAGATCTTGTCGAGCTCATAGTTTCCGCCTTCCATGGCGATATAGTCGTCGCAGATCTCCCACGTCTTTTTGCCGACCGCATTCAGGCAGAGGTTGCTCGTGTAAAAGTCCTTGCCCATGCCGCCGTAGGAGCAGGCCAGCCCCACGGCATAGGTCAGCATGACCGGCACGATCACCGCCGCCAGCAGAAAGGCGACCGCCTTGATCCAGAAATTGCGTATCCACGCAGCCTTCATTTTTTGTCCTCCATTTTATACCCCAATCCCCACACGACCTTCAGATAGCGCGGCTCGGAGGGATTGATCTCGAGCTTTTGCCGCAGGTGGCGGATATGCACGCTCACCGACGTTTCCGCCCCCAGCGAGTCCTCCTTCCACACCAGCTCGTAGATCTGGGCGGAGGAATAGATGCGGCCCGGGTTCTTCATCAGCAGGCGCAGAATATTGAACTCAATGGGCGTGAGCGCGACCTCGTCGCCGTCGACCGTCACACTCTTTTTCTCCTCGTCGAGCACGATGGGGCCGACGGTGTAGACGTTCGGCTTCTCCTCTTCCTTTTTAGAGCCGAGCTGCGTGTAGCGCCGGAGCTGAGAGCGGACGCGCGCCAGCACCTCGACCGGGTCAAAGGGCTTTGTGATGTAGTCATCCGCACCGATGTTGAGTCCCAGCACCTTGTCGCTGCTCTCGCTCTTGGCCGTGAGCAGGATGATGGGCACATTGCTCTTTTCGCGCAGCTTTGCCGTCGCAGCGATGCCGTCGAGCTGCGGCATCATAATGTCCATCAGGATCAGGTGGATGTCGTTCTTCTCCACGACCTCCAGCGCCTCGCGCCCGTTGCTCGCCTCGAACAGGCAGTAGTCCCCGCCGGAGAGATAGATCTTCAGCGCGTTGACAATGTCCTGTTCGTCGTCACAAATCAGAATGTTGTACATTTTCTCACCTCATGTTGGTCATTGTATCAGCCGTTTTCAAACAAAAACCGCAACAGTTTCTTAATTCTTACTTAATATCCTCTCGAAAAAGGCCGAAAGGGGCTTCCTTTCGGTCTTTTTCGGTTGTTTTCTTATCTTTTTCGGTCAATTTTGCGATAAAGGCGGAGCGCTCTCTCCGCCGCGACGCCCGCAGCGTGCGTAAGGCTGCGCGCGTTGTAATGAAGCTCCGCAAAGCAGAACGCGGACTTCCCCGCCGCCGCGAGGCACAGGGATTTTTCTTCTTTTTTCCGCCGGCTGTACCAGATCGACATAGTTCTCCTCCTCACAAATCACACCCGTCGAGCGCAGCAAGGCCGAAGCGCGCGGCGAGGCTGATCTTCGCGCGCTCGTCGTCCGAGGATGCAACATCGAATTTCGTGCGCAGCTCACGCAGGAACAGGCCGCGCAGCGAATCCTCCTGCGCTCGCGCCCAGACGTCCTCGCCAATGCGCGTCTCATCGCGCAGCTCCAAGTGGAAGAAGTCGGGCGCAAACTGCTCTTCGATCGACTTGAGATCAAGCCCACGCTCATCCGTCTCTCCGGTGAAAATAATGCGGTAAATATCGCGCACAGTCGCATCCGGCAGGCTTGCTCGCAGCGCGTCCTCTGCCGATCTTCCCGTCACATCGACGTTCAGGACCTCATACCGTCTGCGCGCGAACGGCACAAACGAAAGTTCGGCTTTCCCGCGCTCCACCGTGCCCGTAAGGATACCCTTTTCGCCCAGCTCGTCGAAACCGCGGCCCTCCGGGCAGCCGGAGTAGGCGTAGGTCGTCTGCCCTTCGCGCAGGAAACCGCCGAACTGGTGTGTGTGGCCGAGCGCAAGATAGTCGATCCCGCTCTCCTTGATCTGCCCTTTCGTGAGGGGATCGTAGCGCGATTCCGTGGCGGAGATATCACCGTGCAGCACCATCAGATGGATGAAATCGTCCTCCGGTGCGCGGAAGCCCGCAAGCAGGCTCTCATCCTGCACCGGCGCGGTAAACGCCGCTCCGTACACGGCGCACTGAAGCTCCGGAAGCTCCACGCGCTCGACCGTCTTCGACGTGAAGACGTGCACGTTCTCCGGCCAGGAAAGCGTCGCGTAGGGCGACTTCGCGCTGTACGGGTCGTGGTTGCCGGGGGCGATGAACACTCGCGCCTGCATTGCGCCCAGCGCCTCAGAGAGCGCTTCCAGCGTCTCGCGATAGGTCGTGTCGCTGTCGAACAGGTCGCCCGCGAGCAGCACGAGATCGACGCCGTTCTGATTCACGTAATTGCAAAGCCGCGTCAGCAGCTCGCGGCTCTCGCGGCGGCGCTGGCGCGCCTGCTCGGCGCTCAGCGCGCCGAACGCGCTGTCCAAATGGAAGTCCGCCGCGTGGACGATCTTCACGCTCATGTGTTCTCTCCTCTCATGCCTGCGGGGCGGGCGCTTTCTCCTTGCACACGTCGACCCAGGCGACAAAGTTTGAGGAATACTTCTCAAGCTCGTCGCAGGTCATCTCGATGGCGCTGTTCGCGCTGCCCGCCGCGGGGAAAACCGTGTCGAAGCGTTTGAGCGATACATCGAGATAGGTCTTCACATTCTCCGGCAGAGCAAACGAGCACACGCCGCCCGGCGCGTGGCCGGTGAATGCGCAGGCCTCGTCAAAGGTCAGCATCTTTGCTTTCACGTGGAAATACGCCTTGTACTTGGTGTTGTCGATCTTCCTGTCTCCCGCCGTCACAATGATGATGGGCTGATCGTCGGCGAGCTTGAAGCTCATGGATTTGGCGATACGCGCGCCCTCTACGCCGACGGCGACAGCGGCCAGCTCGACCGTCGCGCTCGATACGTCGAACTCGCGGATGCGGTCTGCAATACCGAAGGGTTCAAAATAGGCTCTTACTTTTTCGATGGACATTTGCGTTTTTCCTTTCTATCCCGCGCCTGCTTCAGCGCACATCGACGCGCTCGACCCCCAGACAGAGGCCCGTCGCGTCATCTAATGTAAAAATGGCCCCCTGCATCTTGCCGGAGCTTTTCTCCGGCTCGCGGTAGCGCCCTGGAAGTCCGCCGAGAAACGTCTCGACCGACTGCTCGGGCCGGATGCCGAGCACGCTGCGCACCGCCCCCGTCATGCCGAGGTCCGTGATGTAGCCCGTCCCCTTGGGGAAGACCTCTTCGTCCGCCGTCGGCACATGGGTGTGCGTGCCCCATATGGCGCTGACGCGGCCGTCGAGGTAATAGGCCATGGCGAGCTTTTCGCTTGTGGCCTCGGCGTGGAAGTCAAGCAGCGTGAAAGTCGGCTTTTCGCCGCTTTTGAGCAGCTCGTCCGCCGTTTTGAACGGATTGTCTGCATGGAACGCGAGGTCGCAGCGGCCGATCAGATTCATCACCGCGATGCGGGCGCGCCCGCAGTCGAAAACGCCGTATCCCCGCCCCGGCACGCGCGCGCCGAGGTTGTGCGGCCGCAGGATGTACGGGCAGTCGTCAAGGTAATCGGTGATCTGCATCTTGCCGAAGCTGTGGTTCCCGAGCGTGATGACGTCTGCTCCCGCAGCGAAGATACGCTCCGCGTCCCCCGGCGTCAGGCCGACCATCGCGGCATTTTCGCCGTTGACCACGGTGAAGTGGATATTCTTCAGTTTTTTCACGGTGCGCAGATGGCGCTCGAGGCAGTTGACGCCGCAGCCGCCCACCACATCGCCGATGGTCAGAATATTGTAGAGCATGGCGTTCCTCCGCTTTGCGTTTTCCCCAGTATAGCAAGGCGCGGGACAAAACGCAAGAAAGGCATGAAAAAAGGCCCCGCAAAAGCGGAGCCTTTTTCTTATTTCGCGTATTCGATGGCGGTCGTCTCGCGCAGGACGTGCACCTTGATCTGGCCGGGATATTCCATCTCTTCCTCGATCTTCTTGGCAAGCTCGCGCGCCAGAATGACCATCTGGTCCTCGCTGACCTGCTCGGGCTTGACCATCACGCGCACCTCGCGGCCGGCCTGAATGGCATAGGCCTTGTCAACGCCGGGATAGCTGCCCGTAATCTCCTCGAGCTGCTCGAGGCGCTTGATGTAGTTCTCGAGATTCTCGCGGCGGGCGCCGGGACGGGCGGCAGAGATCGCATCCGCCGCCTGCACGAGGCAGGCAACGATGGTCTGCGGCTCCACGTCGTTATGGTGCGCCTGCACCGCATGGATGATATCGTCCTTTTCGTGGTACTTGCGCAGGAATTCCACACCGAGGGCCACATGAGTACCCTCCATCTCGTGGTCGACGGCCTTGCCGATATCGTGCAGCAGACCGGCGCGCTTGGCGGCGTAAACATCCGCGCCCAGCTCGGCGGCCATCATACCGGCCAAATGCGAGACCTCAATGGAGTGCTGCAGCACGTTCTGGCCATAGCTCGTGCGGTAATGCAGGCGGCCGAGCATCTTGACAAGCTCGGGGTGCAGGCCGCGGATGCCGGTCTCCAGCACGGCGCGCTCACCTTCGGACTTGATGATGGCGTCCACCTCGCGGCGGGCCTTGTTGACCATCTCTTCGATGTGCGTGGGATGGATACGGCCGTCGGCGATGAGCTTTTCGAGCGCCAGACGCGCGACCTCGCGGCGCACAGGCTCGAAGCACGAGACGGTGATCGCCTCGGGCGTGTCGTCGATGATGAGGTCGACGCCCGTGAGCGTTTCGATCGTGCGGATGTTGCGTCCTTCGCGGCCGATGATGCGGCCCTTCATCTCGTCATTGGGCAGGGGCACCACACTGACGGTGATCTCGGCGACATGGTCGGCGGCGCAGCGCTGGATGGCAGAGGCGACGATCTCGCGGGCGCGGGAATCGGCCTCATCCTTGGCGCGCTGCTCAAGCTCCTTGATCTTGAGCGCGGTCTCGTGCGTCACTTCGCTCTCGACCTGGTCGATCAGGTACTTCTTGGCGTCTTCGGCAGTAAAACCGGAAATGCGCTCGAGCATTTCGGTCTGACTGCGCTTGATGATCTTGATTTCTTCGTTTTCCTTGTCCAGAGCGGCGTGTTTCTGGTTGAGGGCCTCCTCGCGCTTTTCCAGCGCATCCGTCTTGCGGTCGAGGTTTTCCTCCTTCTGCTGGAGCCTGCGCTCCTGCTTCTGCTGCTCGGCGCGGCGTTCCTTGACTTCCTTCTCGTATTCGTTTCTGGAGCGCAAAATATCCTCTTTTGCCTCCAACATGACTTCGCGTTTCTTGTTTTCAGCGCTCTTGATCGCCTCGTTGACAATACGAAGAGCCTCTTCATCGGCGTTGGAGATCTTCTCCTCGGCGCGCTTAGCGGCTCTCTTGCGAATCCAAATACCAAGAAGAATGCCAATGACGAGCGTCCCCACCGCGATAAGCGCAGCGTAGAGATAGCTGATCATGTGATTCCTCCTGTGTGCGTTTTTTGATCGATGCGATTGATCTATCGTATGGTTTTGAATCAACAAACGGGAGATTCCCCTTCTCTCCCCTCCATAAATCCACCGTATATTGTAAACTTTTTATGACCAGCTGTCAAGGAAAAGTCGCGTCCGGAAAATATCGGAAACGCACGAACGTCACACCGCGATATAGGCCTGTGCCGCGTAGCCGAGCTGACCGTCGTAGCCTATGGAGTACCAGCCCTGATAGCTTCCATAGACCTGCA
This sequence comes from uncultured Eubacteriales bacterium, assembly GCA_900550165.1. GTDB lineage: Bacteria > Bacillota > Clostridia > Oscillospirales > Oscillospiraceae > Hominicoprocola. Next base: position 65,331 of record URQY01000002.1, on the reverse strand, counting down.
CACTCGCGCCATTCGGAATGCTGCCGACCACTTCCCCGTCGATGCCTGGGTAGTTTCGCAGGCGCAGCGGCGAGCCCGCGGTCGTCACAACGCCCGTGCGCACAAGCTGCGGATAGAGGAACGGAAGACCGAAGTACTCCGTCAGTCCCCGCGCGATGGCCTGCGCCGCCGCGTCGAGGTTATTCTGGATCCAGCGCGCGTCGTCGTAGTTATCGTGGTACCCCATCTCGATGAGATTGGCGGGATACCGCGGCCGGCGCACCTCACCGAGCGTGGTGGTCGCCTGCGTCGTCACCTTGCTGGGCAGTGGGTAGACCTCTCTCAGCCGCGCGGCAAAGAGCTCGGCGGCGCGCTTGCCGTCGCTGCTTGTGGGATAGTAAAAGACGATGATGCCGCGGTTTTTCCCCGCCTGTCCCTCGCCCGAGGCGTTGGAGTGCAGGGCAAGGTAAAAATCGAAGCCGCCAAGCTGATTTGCCTGCGCGATGGACGATGCAGCAGTCATTTCCGGCGAATTTCGCACAAAGGCGATGGTGTTGGCATAAAGATACGGCTCCAGTGCGTCGGCCAGCAGATTCATCCAGTATTCCTCGCTGCCGCTGCCGTCGACATACGGGTTCCAGTCCTGTGTGGAGGGACTCAGGTAAATTTTGGGCATACGTTCAAACCTCCCATCGGCTCATCCTATGCGCCCTTCGCGCGCCCGATGCCCATTGAGGCAAAAAAAGAGACTGCATAAGCAGTCTCTTTTTTAATTGATGTGCTGTGTCTTATACGGACGCGGCCTTCTTTTCCTTCTTGTTCTCGATGGTCTGGAGGACAAAGATGGCAGCAAGCACCGCAAAGCCGGCAAGGTCGCTCACCGTACCGGGGATGATCATCAGCAGACCACCGGCGATCAGCGCGATGCGGCTGATCCACTTGAGGTCGTGGATGAGGTAGCCCATCAGACCGGAGGCGATGGAGAGCATACCGAGCGTCGCGGAGATCGTGATGGAGGCAACGCTCCACACGGTCACGTCGTCGCCGACGAAAATCATCGCGTTGTTGAAAGCGAAGATGTAGGGGATGATGAACGCCGCGATCGCGAGACGGGTCGCGTTGAAGGCGGTCTTCATCGGGGGAGCCTTGGCGATGGCGGAGCCTGCATAGGCAGCCAGCGCGACGGGCGGGGTGATATCGGCGACGATGCCGAAGTAGAAGACGAACATATTCGCAGCCAGAACGTGCATACCCATGCCGTTGATGAGGATGGGCGCGCAGGTGGAGGCCATGATGATGTAGTTCGCAGTGGTGGGAACGCCCATGCCGAGCACGATGCAGCAGATCATCGTCAGGAACAGCGCGATGATGAGGTGGCCGTTGGACAGGCTGACAACATAGGTGATCAGCTTGCCGCCGAGACCGGTCATCGTGATGCACACGGAGATGATACCGGCGATGCCGCAGGCGATACCGATGGAGATGCAGTTCTTACCGCCGTTTTCAAGGCCGTTGACGAACTTGGTCGGGGTCATGCGGTCATCCTTGTTGATGAGGCTGACCGCGATGGCCGCGAGGGTGGCATAGATGGCGCTCTTGGCCATCGTCTCACCCGCGACGATCATGTAGACCAGCAGGACCAGGGGAACGAGCAGGTAGATCTTGGGAAGGAGCTTGCCCCACTTGGGCAGCTCTTCGCGGGGCAGACCCTTAAGGCCGAGCTTCTTGGCCTTGAAGTGCACGCCGAGGAAGATGCCGAGGAAGTACAGGAACGCGGGCAGGATCGCGCGGACGATGATCTGGGAATACTCAAAGCCCGTCATTTCCGCCATAATGAACGCCGCAGCGCCCATGATCGGGGGCATGATCTGACCGCCGGTGGAGGCAGCAGCCTCGACCGCGCCGGCGAACTCGCCGGGATAGCCGGTCTTCTTCATCATCGGGATGGTGACGGAACCGGTGGTAACGGTGTTACCGACGGAGGAACCGGAGACCATGCCGCAGAGGGCGGAGGAAACGACCGCAACCTTTGCAGGACCGCCGCTCGCCCAGCCGACCAGCGCGTTCGCGCAGTCGATGAAGAAGTTGGCAACGCCCGTCGCTTCAAGGAAGGCGCCGAACATCAGGAACAGCGCGATGTAGGTCGAGCAGACGGAGATCGGCGTACCGATGATGCCGTTGGTGGTGTAGAACACATTGTAAACGACCAACTGCAGGCTCATACCGCGGCCGATGAACGCGTAGAGAATGAAGACGCTCGCCACGCACAGGATGGGGATACCGACGGCACGGCGGCAGCACTCGGCAAGGACCAGAATGCCGATGATGCCGAGGATGACTTCCGTCTGGCCGATGGCAATACCCATGGAGACGATGCGGTTGAAGTTTGCTACGTAATAGAAAAACGGAATACATCCGACGATCGCCAGCAAAATATCGTACCATGGCATATGGTTGGGCTTCACATTGCCCTTTTTCGCGGGATAAACAAAGAACGTAAATAATACGACCATACCGACGAACAGGCAGCGGCGGATCTGGCCGCTCCAGGTCGCCCACAGGTTCATATAGACCATGAAAAGCATAAAGGCAGCGAGCACAAAGCGAACGATCTGCTTCGGCACGCCCTCCCAGATGCGGACGTTGGATTCACGGTCGTACTTTTTCATGATCTCATCGACATCGGCAGCAGTGCCGATATCGGCATCATTTTCAACGATCGCTTGATCCTGAAGTTTCTTATCAATGTCAGCCATTGAATGTTATCCTCCTTATTTTATTGCAGCACACGGCGCGTCAGAATGCGAAAAACTCGTAATCGAGCCGCACCAGTGCATTTCTTCCACACAAATCACGCAGACTGATGTCATCTCCGCCGTTCACCGACAGGAAAAAGTCGTAAACGGTGGCGACGGCATAGCACACCCCGGTTCGATCCTGATGGATCCCGGTGATAAGCAGCGCTCCGTCCTCAGTGTAGCTCAGTTCCTCCCCGGGGTTGAGTTCGACCTGCACACCGGCGCCGTAGGCGTAGTATTTACACTCCTCGGCATAGAGCTTGCCATCACATATTTCGAACGTGTCTGTCAAAGGGTACTGGTTGACGGAATGCTTGTAGGTAATGGAGAACCGCTCTCCCTCGTCCATGCGGTAGCGCGCATAGAGCTTGCCGGTATCTTTGTTCCTCAGCGTCAGATAGAAACCGGCGCGGGCGGTCAAGAGTAGGGCCGCTGCAATAATCAGTATTATTGCAGCGGCCGTGCTTAAACGTTTACGCAGATGCACACTTGCACTCTTTCAGGAAAGGGCTTTCTTTACAGAACGCCGATCTCCTTGTAGTACTTTTCAGCACCGGGGTGCAGGTCGAAGGAACCAGCGACAGCATCCTCGGGATTCAGGAAACCGAACTTGGCCTGTGCGTTGGCGAGCTCAGCCTGGTTGTCGAACATGGCCTTGGTGATCTCGTAGACGACATCCTCGCTCAGATCCTTGGAAGCGGTGAAGACAGCCTTGACAGCGACGCAGACAATCTCCTCACCGTTGAGGCAGGGATAGGTGTCGCCGGCGAGGTTATCCTGGACCAGGAAGGGATAGTTGCTGGTCAGGTAAGCAACGGCCTCATCGCTGAGGGAGGGCATATTGAAGCTGTAGGTGGTGGCAAGGTCGGTCAGAGCCGGAGTGGGAGCGCCGGCCACGGTGAAGGCAGCGTCGCACTGGCCGTTCTTGAGCGCGTCAGCGCCGCCGGCGAAGGAGTCGTACATAACGTTGATATCATCGAAGGTCATGCCGTAGGCTTCGAGGACCTGCGCCGCGTTCAGAGCGGTACCGGAGCCAACGTCGCCGACGCAGACGGTCTTGCCCTTGAGCTGGGAGATATCGGTGATGTCAGGGGAGGTGACGAGCTGAACGGTCTCGTTGTAAACGCCCGCGACCCAGAGGGAGTTCGTATCGGCAGCGCCGTCGAACATGGTCTCGCCGCCCGCGCCGTTATGAGCATAGTTCAGAACGTCGGACTGGAGGATGGACATCTGAGCGGAGCCGGCGGTGACGAGCTGGACGTTCGCCTTGGAAGCGCCGGAGTCAACAGCGGTGAGCTTGGAGAGGCTCAGCTTGCCGTCGAGCGTGGTAACAAGCGCGTTACCAACAGCATAATAAGTACCGGTGGTACCGCCGGTGGCCAGAGTGATGCTGACGGGAGAAGAGGAATTGCTGCCGTCGTTGCTGGTGTCGCCCTGGCTGTCATCGGTCTTCTCGCCGCCGCAGGCGACCAGAGCAAAGACCATCGCGAGGGAGAGAATAAGAGCTAAGAACTTTTTCATACGCAATCTCCTTTTTGATTCGTTTGAACGCCCGCGGCGTCATTCGCACCGTTCGCACCGTGTGGGGGCACGCTGCGGACCCTACGTCTGCGCCGGGCGGCGTCTAAACTTACTCGCCCTTTTCAGGACAGTCGCATTATAACAGAATGAATAATTTATTTCAACCCACTTTGGAGAATTTAGGCGTTTCGCCGAAATATATTGCCCAATTTTTGTCAGGCAGGGCTCCTCGCGCCTGCCTTTTTGTTTGGTTTCCCGATTTGCGCAGCCAATCAAAAACCGGGGAAGCGCATAGCTGCCCCGGTTTTTGTAAAAGCTCAGAATGCTACTTATTCATTTTTCCCATGCTGAATATGATTTTTATTTCTTTTCCTTATTGTCCACGACCTGCTTGAGCATGGCGGAGAACTCGTCCATGCTCATTGCGCCGAGATCGCCGTCCGCGCGGTGGCGCGGGGACACGGTGCCGTTCTCCATGTCGCGGTCGCCGACGACGAGCATATAGGGGACCTTCTCCATCTGCGCGTCGCGGATCTTGCGGCCGATCTTCTCGTTGCGGTAGTCGACCTCGACGCGGAAGCCCATGTCTTCGAGCTTCTTGGCCTGCTCGGCGCAGTAGTCGGCGGCGCGGTCGGTAACGGGCAGGAAGCGCACCTGCTCGGGTGCCATCCACGTCGGCAGCGCACCGGCATACTCCTCGATGAGGTAGGCGAGCGTGCGCTCATAGCAGCCGAGAGACGTGCGGTGGATGATGTACGGCAGCTTCTTCTCGCCGTTTTCGTCGATGTAGTACATGCCGAAGCGCTCGGCGAGCAACATGTCGATCTGGATGGTGACGAGGGTGTCTTCCTTGCCGTAGACGTTCTTATACTGGATGTCGAGCTTCGGGCCGTAGAATGCGGCCTCGTCGATGCCGACGGTGTAGTCGACGTCGAGGTCCTTGAGGATGCGCTCCATCACGCTCTGGGCGTGATCCCACTGCTCCTTCGTGCCCTCGTACTTGTTGTTCGGGTTCGCGGGATCCCACTGGGAGAAGCGGAACGTGCACTTGTCAAGAAGGCCGACGGTGCCGAGGCAGTACTTGGCAAGGTCGAGGCAGCCCTTGAACTCCTCTTCGAGCTGGTCGGGACGCAGGACGAGGTGGCCTTCGGAGATCGTGAACTGACGCACGCGGATGAGGCCGTGCATCTCGCCGGAATCCTCGTTGCGGAACAGCGTCGAGGTCTCGCCCAGGCGCATCGGCAGGTCGCGGTAGGAGCGCTGGCGGTTCAGGTAGACCTGATACTGGAACGGGCAGGTCATCGGGCGCAGGGCGAAGCACTCCTTCGTCTCGTCATACGGGTCGCCGAGGATGAACATGCCGTCGAGATAGTGATCCCAGTGGCCGGAGATCTTGTAAAGGTCGCGCTTGGCCATGAGCGGGGTCTTGGTGAGAAGATAGCCGCGCTTCTGCTCGGTATCCTCGACCCAGCGCTGGAGCACCTGCACGACGCGCGCGCCCTTGGGCAGCAGCACCGGAAGGCCCTGACCGATGCAGTCGACGGTGGTGAAGTATTCGAGCTCGCGGCCGAGCTTGTTGTGGTCGCGCTTGACGGCCTCCTCGCGCTCTTTGAGGTAGGCGTCCAGTTCTTCCTTCTTCGGGAAAGCGACGCCGTAAATGCGCTGGAGCACCTCGCGGTTCGAGTCGCCGCGCCAGTAGGCGGCGTTGCAGGCGGTCAGCTTGATGCCGTTGCCCTTGATGCGGCCGGTGGAGTCGAGGTGCGGACCGGCGCAGAGGTCGGTGAACTCGCCCTGCTTGTAGAAGCTGATGACGGCATCCTCAGGCAGGTCGTTGATGAGCTCGACCTTGAACGGCTCTTCCTTTTCTTCCATAAACTTGATGGCCTCGGCGCGCGGGAGCTCAAAGCGCTCGAGCTTGAGCTTTTCCTTGCAGATCTTGCGCATCTCGGCTTCGATCTCAGCCAAATTCTCCGGCGTGAAGGAGAACGGGGCGAGCATATCGTAGTAGAAACCGTTGTCGATGCTCGGGCCGATGGCGAGCTTCACCTCGGGCCAGAGGCGCTTGACGGCCTGCGCCAGCACATGGGAGCAGGTGTGCCAATAGGTCTTGCGGTACTCGGGATTTTCAAACGAGAACTGGTTCTCTTCGCTGATCTTGACTTCTTCAGACATGTTATTTACCTCCATTTTTACTTGAGGGTGCAAAAAAGCTCCACCCCCGATGTTCTCAGGGGTGAAGCATCGAAATACTCCACGGTTCCACCCTGCTTGCGCGTTGCGCGCCGCTTGTGTCCGCTGTAACGGGCGATCCCGTCCCGCTTGTTTCGCGGGCGGCTCAAGGGTGGTACTGCCGGCTCTGCACGCAGGACGCTTGCACCAAATGCGTCCCTCTCTTGGCGGCGAACTCCGGTTTCTTCCCTATCCGTGCCATTTTGATGATGGGAGTGTACACCCGCCGCGCCCGTTTGTCAAGCAAAAAGTGCGCACAGTGTGCGCACTTTTACAATAAATTCATCAAAACTCCGGCGGGCGGTTTTTGGGCGGCTTGCCGTCGTCCTCCTCGTCCCTGCCAAGAAGACCGGAGAAGAACTTTTTGCGCTTTTCACGGCCCTCTGTCTCTTTCCGCTCCCGCTCTGCTTCCCGCGCAGCATTTTCAGCGTGCTGATTGAGCCATACCTTCGCCGCCTGCTTTTCGATCGGAGAATAGTCGCCGTCCACAATTTCACGCAGCTCTTCATCAGTCTTTCCCCGATGAAGCTCTGTAAATCGCTCAAGCCGCATCTCCTCCGGCTCAAAGAATGCCATGCGGCCGCACCAGGGGCAGACGTAGAAATCGACCTCCACATGGTCGGTCCAGATATTCGAACCGAGGCTTGAGCCGTTCATCTCAAGGGTCTGCTTCCCCTGAGGCTTCATTTCATGTCCGCAGACGCAAAGCTTACCGAGCATATCGTTCCTCCTTTTTATGCACTTCCTGCTTGGGAATGTCATCGTAAAAGGCAAAGGTCTCTTCAAAGAGCTTCTCGCCGTAGGCACGCAGCTTTTCGCAGTACGCGTCGTAGGCGGCGATCATCTGCCGCGCCTCGTCCGTCAGCTCTGCGCCGCCGCCGTGCTTCCCCCCTGCGGTGGAGGTGAGCAGCTTGAACCCCAGCCCCTCCTCGGCGCTGCGGATGACCGTCCACGCCTTGGAATAGGCCATGGACATCGACAGCGCCGCCGCGCGCAGCGAGTGCAGCTCGTCCACCTTTTTGAGCAGTTGGGCCACGCCGGGGCCAAAGCATTTCTGGTCCGTAAATATCCTGCTGGAGATGACCACGCGGAGTTCTCGATCCATTCGGCAGCACTTCCCTTCTTGTTTTGATTATATCGAAGCGGCCCCGTTCCGTCAATACGGCAAAAAATAAGAGGGAGCGCCCCGCTCCCTCTCATCTCACTTCAGGGTGTTGTAGTGCGTGTTCTCGCCATCGAGCAAAAAACCGTCCGTGTCGTGCACGCGGCCGTTCGACAGCATCTGCCGGTAGCGAAGATCATTGTCGCTGTTCGTCGGAATCCCGGTCATGCTGCGGCCGTTGCTGCGAAGCTGCGCATTCGCGCTTTTATCGGTCTCGGGATTCAGATAGGTTTTGCCGTAGAGGTTGCCGTTTTCATGCGTGATGGTCTTGTCGCTGCCGAAATAGCGGCTGCGGTCGCTGGCGCTCGCGGCGGCGTTGCGGCGGCTCGTGCTGCGCCCTGCTGCGCTTTCGTTGCCGTTCATATCGTCGCCCATCATGCCGTCGCCGGTCACGCTGTTGTCCTTCGTATTTTTGCCGCTCATGTCGTCACCGGGCATAGTATCGTCCTTCTTGCCGCTGTCGGTCGTACCGTTGTCGGTCGTGCCGCTCGGCGGAGTGTTGGCGGTGCTGTTATCCTTCTTCTCGCCGCAGCCCGCGAGCGAGAAGAGCAGCAGCACCGTCACAAAAAGCATGGCAAGACTCTGCTTCATTGCTGCATTTCTCCTTATTTCCATCTCCTGCGATACCCGGCAATAGTATGCGCACGAAACAAGAAGAAACCAGACGTAAATTTTGTCAAAACGCATGTCACCGACACCAACTCGGCAAAAAGCTTCGCAGAGTTTCGCGCCTATAGGCGCGAAATAATTATAATTATTTTTCTGACGACATGTGCGTCAGAAAAATACTTCTCGCCCGCAAGTGTGGAAATCGCTTGCCTGCGGCAAGCAATTTCTGCGCGCAGCGGGTGTAAAAAGCAAAAAAAGAGGACACCTTACGGTGTCCTCTTTTTTTGAGTATTTTACTTGCTCGCCTTCGCAGCCTTGAAAGCCTCGATCAGCATCGGGGTGACCTTGAACAGGTCGCCGCAGATGCCGTAGTCGGCGATCTCGAAGATCGGCGCGGTCTCGTTCTTGTTGACCGCGATGATGCACTCGGACTCGCTCATACCGGCCTTGTGCTGGATGGAGCCGGAGATACCAAGAGCAACGTAGACCTTCGGGTGGACGGTCTTACCGGTCTGACCGACCTGATGGTCGGCAGTGAGCCAGCCGGAGTCGATGGCAACACGGGAGCCGCCGACAACGCCGCCGAGCACGTCGGCGAGCTCGTGCGCGAGCTTGATGCCGCCCTCAACGTCCTTGCTGATGCCGCGGCCGACGGAGACGATGTAATCGGCACCGATCAGGTCGACGAGCTTCTTGGCAGCCTTGACGACCTCGACGACCTCGGTCTGGAGATCGGCGGCGTCGAGCTTGACGTCATACTTGGTGACCTTGACAGCCTTGGCCTTGGCCTCGTCATAAGGAGCCTTCTTCATAACGCCGGGACGGACCGTCGCCATGGAGGGACGGAAGCGCGGGCAGATGATGGTAGCCATCAGGTTACCGCCGAAGGCGGGACGGGTCATCTTCAGGTCGCGGGAGACGTCGTGGTCCTTGCCCATGACCTTAGCGGTGGCCATCTTCTCGATCTTCTCCTCGGGGAGCGTGGAAGCGCCGCGCAGGAAGTCCTTGTAGATGGGCATATCAACATCGAGGTGCGTGCAGTCGGCGCACAGGCCCGTGTGCAGGCGAGCCGCGCAGCGGGGGCCGAGGTCACGGCCGATGTTGGTCGCGCCGATGAGGAAGGCCTCGGGCTTCATCTCGGAGATGACGTCGCAGATGACCTTGGAATAAGCGTCGGTGGTGTAGTTCTTCAGCAGGGGGTGGTCGCAGACGATGACCTCGTCGGCGCCGTAGCCGCCGATGCTCTCGGCGAGGCCCTCAACATTGTCGCCCACGAGCAGACCGCAGAGCTTCACGCCCAGCTCGTCCGCCAGCTTGCGGCCTTCGGAGATCAGCTCATAGGAGGTGGACATCATCTGGCCCTGACGCTGTTCGCAGAAGACCCATACGTTCTTGAACTCTTCGATCTTGGAGGAGTCATAGTTGGGGTTAGCAAGTTTCACTTCGTTACGCATCGTATTGATCTCCTTTCCTTAAATGATGTGTTTTTCGAGCAGGATACCGGCGAGCTTCTCGCAGGTAGCCATGTCGTTGCCCTCGAGCATCTGGCCAGCGCCCTTCTGGGGGGGCGTGAAGGAGGTCAGGATGTTGGTCGGGGAGCCCTTGAGACCGATGGTCGTGGCGTCGATGAGGGGGTGATCCTTCAGCGCCTCGTAATCGAGGACCTTCATGGGCTTGGCGTAGCACTCAAACACACCGGAGACGCTCATGTAACGCGGGGTATTGAGCTCCTTGATGCAGGTGATCAGGCACGGAGTCTGGGCCTTGATGGTCATGTAGCCATCCTCGAGCATACGCTTGACGGACAGGGTGTTGCCATCCTTGGTGATGTCGGCAGCGTAGGTGATCTGGGGCAGGTGCAGCTTCTCAGCGATCTGAGGACCGACCTGAGCGGTATCACCGTCGATAGCCTGACGGCCGCAGAAGACGATATCGTCCTCGTCGAGACCGATGGTGTCGATCGCGGCAGCGAGGATCTGAGAGGTGGCGTAAGTATCGGAGCCGCCGAACTCACGGGCGGAAACAAGGTAGCCATCGTCAGCGCCCATGGCCATCAGCTCGCGCAGCATACCCTCTGCCGGCGGGGGACCCATGGTGACGACGGTGACCGTGCAGCCCAGCTCGTCCTTGAGCTTGAGAGCGGCCTCAACGGCGTTCATATCATCGGGGTTGATGATGGTCTGCATGGAAGCGCGGTTCAGGGTACCATCGGGATTGACGGCAACCTTACCGGAGGTATCGGGGACCTGCTTAACGCAAACAAGAATCTTCATTATATCTTTACCTCCTTTTTTAGTTCACACCAAGATACTTGGCGACGACCATACGCTGGACCTCGGAGGTGCCCTCGTAGATCTCGGTGATCTTGGCATCGCGCATCATGCGCTCAACGGGATACTCACGGGTGTAGCCATAGCCGCCGAAGAGCTGAACAGCGCGGCGGGTGACGTCGGAAGCGGTCTCGGCCGCGAAGAGCTTGGCCATGGCAGCGTCCATGGAGTAATCCTCGTGATTCTGCTTCTTCATAGCGGCAGCGTAAACGAGGTACTGGGCAGCCTGGGTGCGGGTGTGCATATCGGCCAGCTGGAACTGGGTGTTCTGGAACTGGCTCAGGCGGCGACCAAACTGGACGCGCTCCTTGGTGTACTTGACAGCCTCGTTGATGGCACCCTCGGCAAGACCCAGAGCCTGGGAAGCAATACCGATACGGCCGCCGTCGAGGGTCTTCATGGCGATCTTGAAGCCTTCGCCTTCCTTACCGAGCAGGTTCTCCTTGGGAACGACGCAATCCTCGAAAACGAGGTCGCAGGTGGAGCTGCCGCGGATACCCATCTTCTTCTCGTGCTTACCGGTGGAGAAGCCGGGGAAGTCCTTCTCAACGATGAAGGCGGTGATGCCGTGGTTGCCCTTGCTCTTGTCGGTCATGGCGAACACGACGAAGGTGGAGGCAACGTTACCGTTGGTGATGAAGCACTTGCTGCCGTTGAGGACGTAGTCGCCGTTCTCGTTCTTGACAGCGGTGGTCTGCTGGCCGGAAGCGTCGGTACCGGCGCCGGGCTCGGTCAGACCGAACGCGCCGATCTTGCGGCCGGAAAGCAGGTCGGGCAGATACTTCATCTTCTGCTCCTCGGTGCCGTTCTCAAAAATGGGAGCGCAGCACAGGGAGGTGTGGGCAGAAACGATGACAGCGGTGGTGCCGCAGACCTTTGCGAGCTCTTCCACGCACATGGCATAGCTGAGAACATCGCCGCCCGCGCCGCCGTACTGCTTGGGGAAGTAAATGCCCATCATGCCGAGCTTGGCCATCTTTTCGACGGTCTCCATGGGGAAGCGCTCCTCCTCATCGAGCTCCTCAGCTAAAGGCTTGACTTCATTTTCTGCGAATTCGCGATACATTTTGCGGACCAGCAGATGTTCTTTGGACAGATGGAAATCCATAGTCTTTTGCTCCTTCACTATAAAAATAATTGGATTGTCTAATTTTTCACAAATCAGTTCCGTAATCGTAATTATATCTGTTCCGTTAAGTTTTCGCAAGGGGAACTGCATTCCTTTTCGGAATTTATCCCTTCTGCTGAATTCCCCTCTTCGATTTTGGCGCTTTCGCACGCAAAATGACAGCGTTCCGCCATTATTTGGAATCATTTCCTTTCCAAAACAGAAGGATATTGACAAAAATAAGCAAAAAAGAGGGCGATCCGGCAGGATCGCCCTCTCATAGACAGGGATGCTTGCAGTTTACTTCTTGCTGTAATCATAGAAGCCCTTGCCGGACTTCTTGCCGAGCTGACCGCCGCGGACCATCTTCTTCAGCAGCAGGGCGGGACGATACTTCGGGTCGCCGGTCTCGCTGTAGAGGACGTTCATGATGGCGAGGCAGACGTCGAGACCGATGAAGTCGCCCAGAGCGAGGGGGCCCATCGGGTGGTTGGCGCCGAGCATCATGGCCTTATCGATGTCCTCAACGGAGGCAACGCCGGTCTCGACCAGGCCGATGGCCTCGTTGATCATCGGGATCAGGATCTTGTTGACGACGAAGCCCGGAGCCTCGGCGACCTCGACAGGCTCCTTGCCGATCTCCTTGGAGAGATTGTAGATGAAATCGAAGGTCTCCTGGGTGGTGTTGGCGCCGCGGATGACCTCAACAAGCTTCATGCTGGGCACGGGGTTGAAGAAGTGCATACCGATGACGGGGTGCTTGAGGCCGAGACCCATCTCGGTGACGGACAGAGAAGAGGTGTTGGTCGCAAAGACGGTGGAATCCTTGCACATGGCGTCGAGCTCGCCGAGCAGCTCGCGCTTGGTGGCCATGTTCTCGGCCACGCACTCGATGACGAGGTCGGCGTCGGCCGCAGCGGACTTCTCCTCGACGAGAATATTGTTCAGGATGGCATCCTTGGCCTCTTCGGTCATCTTACCCTTCTCGACGCGCTTCTGCAGGGAAGCGGCGAGCTTATCCTTGTGGCGCTGAGCGGAAGCGACGCTGGAAGCGTACATCAGGGCGGTGTGGCCCTTGGCCGCGAAGACCTGAGCGATGCCGCTGCCCATGGTACCGGCGCCGAAAACTGCAACTTTCATTTGTATATCCTCCTACAAATTAAATATAATGAAATCCTAATGGACTATCACTGATTGGTAAAGGGCGCGTGCTTGCGCTTTTCGAGGAAGGCGCCCATGCCCTCCTGCTGGTCGGCGGTCTCAAAGCAGGAGCCGAAGTTCTGCTCCTCGATCACGACCGCACGGTCGATATCGACCTGAAGGCCTTCGTTGATGGCCTTCTTGGAGGCGCGCACCGCAATGGGCGCGTTGGCCGCGATCTGACCCGCGATCTTCTCCGCCGCAGCGTAGAGCTCATCGAGCGGATAGACGGCATTGACAAGGCCAATGCGCAGCGCCTCATCCGCCTTGATGTTGCGGGCGGTATAAATCATCTGCTTGGCCATACCGGGGCCGACCAGACGCGCAAGGCGCTGCGTGCCGCCGAAGCCCGGCGTGATGCCGAGGCCCGTTTCGGGCTGGCCGAAGACGGCGGTATCGGAGCAGAGGCGGAAATCGCAGCTCATGGCGAGCTCGCAGCCGCCGCCGAGCGCATAGCCGCCGACCGCCGCAATGGTCGGAACGGGCAGCGCCTCGAGCTTGCGCATCACGTCGTTGCCCTGCTTGCCGAAGGCTACGCCCTCTTCCTTGCTCAGATCCTTCATCTGCGCGATATCCGCGCCCGCAACAAAGGACTTCTCGCCCGCGCCGCGCACGATGACGCAGCGAACGGTATCAAGATCGATGGCATCGAGCGCCGCGTCAAGGTCTGCAAGGACCTGAGAGTTCAGCGCGTTGAGCGCCTTTTCGCGGTCGATAATGAGGTAAGCGATATTGCCTTTGGGCTCATATTTGACAAAAGACATCGTCTGTCTCCTCCTGTTCCTTTCAACTGCTCCCTATTATATGGGTGGTCCGGGTGATTTGCAAGAGAAAAATCACTTTTTTCAAAAAAGATTCCGAAATTTCATCCATCGTTGCAGGAAATGTTGCATTTTTAACGAACTCTCCGCTTTTCATCGCGGAACCTGTGCAAAATTTTCAAGAATGGCTTGTCTCCCGCGCACTTTTCCGATATGATAGCAGATGACTTTACGAAAAATGAGGCGTTTTTTATGCGAATGCGCAAAAAGAAAAATCTGCTCCCCCGCATGGAGCGCTGCGAAGCCTATCAGATCAAGGACCCCTACGAGCGCAAGGGCCACTGGCGCGACTTGATGCCCGAGGCGAGGGAGATCCGCGTGGAGCTTGGCTGCGGCAAGGGCCGCTTCACCGTCGAGACCGCCGCCGCCGAGCCCGACGTACTGCTCATCGCGGTCGAAAAGGTGCCCGACGCGATGGTCGTCGCCATGGAGCGCGCGGCAGGCGCGGGGCTGCACAATGTCTTCTTCATCGACATCGACGCCAATCAACTGCCCGAGATCTTTGACGCAGGTGAGGTCGACCGCATCTATGTCAACTTCTGCGACCCGTGGCCGCCCAAGCGACAGGCCAAGCGCCGCCTGACGCACGGCAATTTCTTAAAGCTCTACCGCAAGGTGCTCAAGGAAAACGGCCAGATCCACTTCAAGACCGACAACGACCCGCTCTTTGAATGGTCGATCAAGGAGATCCCGCAGTTCGGCTTTGCCCTCTCCGAGGTCACGCGCGACCTGCACGCAAACGGACAGCGCGGCGTGATGACCGACTACGAGGCCAAGTTTTACGCCGAGAGCAAGAACATCAACCGCTGCGTCGCCACGATGCAGCCGTGGGAAGAACCCGCGGAAGAAGAAAAGGCCGAAGAAACGGCGGAATAAGAGAAAAGGAAGGCTTTCAGCCTTCCTTTTTGCTTTCTTCCAGATACGGCGAATACATCATCACCGCGTCGTTCACCGCGACGGGTACTTCCTCAAGCAGCGAGCCGCTCAGATCAAATCTCTGTCGGTACAGCTCGTTGTGGCGGATGTAGCCGCCCCAGTACTGCGCGCGCATTTCGTGGTTGCGCTCAACGACCTCGTAGCGTTCTGCGAGTGCCGCGCTCACGCGCCACTCGCCCTCGAGGTCCGTTTCGCCAACGCGGATGCGCAGCTGATACGTCTCCTGCGTGTCGTTGCGGATCATCAGGTCGAGATAGGGGTAAAAGCAGGTCGCACCGCTGCCGAAGGGCTGCGTGCGGTTCGCGTCGGGAAAGACGTCGTAGCCATGGCGGTGGCGCTCGACGACCGTGAGCGGCGTGTGCAGCGTCATCCAGTAGATGAGGTTCGAGAGCTGGCAGAGTCCGCCGCCCGGCGCGGCCAGATACCCGCCGTTGCGCAGAATCATCCCCGGCAGATACCCCTTCCCCGCCGTCGGCTTTCCGATGAGATACCAGTAACTCATTATCTCGCCGGGGTGCAGCAAAAGTCCGTCGAGCCGCGCGCAGGCGAGGCGGAGATTCGTCACCTTGTTGCGCTGAAGCTGCATATCGACGTCCCTGAGCTTGCGCATGAGCGGCGTATGGTGGGAAAACGCCTGATATGCTAAGTCTTCCCCGCTGCGCTCGCGCGCAAAATGTTTCCGCATCGAAACCCATCTGAGCTTTCGCTGCGTGCTGAAATACGCGCCGCCGAGCTTCAGGCGCAGATCGGAACGTTTTTTCGGTTCGCGGACGGTCATATGCTTCCCTCCTCTGTCTTTTGCTTTTATAGACGCAAAACGGCGGGAGAAAGTTCCAAAATTTTCTTATTTCAGGCTCATCACGTAGATCTGGCACGGATTCCATTCGTCCCAGAGTGTTGGGAAGACTTCGAACTCCCGAAAGCCGAGCGCGAGGTAAAAGCGGTTCGTCGCGTCGTACTCGGGATACTTTCCCATCTGCACGGTCTTGACCTGTAAAAACGAGTAGCCAAGCTCCTTCGCCCGCTGTTTCGCCGACGCAAAGAGCGCTTTGCCGACGCCATGGCGATGATATTCTTTCAGCACGCCCATGACGCAAAGCTCCGCCGTATCCTTCCCCGTTTCGGCAAGGTAAAGGAAGCCGACGGCGTTCTCGCCGTCGAACGCGGCGAAAAACGGCTGCTTAACACTCTTTTCGATGTATTCCTCGCGCGCCTCTGGAATACCAAACCAGTCGGGCAGTGATTCTAAAATAAAGCGCGTAATGTGCCGCTTTTCATCGGGAGTCGTAATTTCTCTGATCTCCATAGTTCTCTCCATAGATTTCGTTTGCAAAAAAGCGGTATGGCATTGCCATACCGCTTTTTGATGTACATTACCGCTGACCCTTGTCGTAGGGAATGCCCTCGGCCTTGGGAGCGCGGGAGCTCTTGGACGTGAACGCCAGCACGAGCAGCGTGACGATATAGGGCAGCATACGGTAGAGATGGGCGCTGATGCCGATCTCCGCCAGCATGAAAACGCCGTCGCCGTTGATGTCGATGCTCGCATAACTTGCCGCGATGCACTTGAAGAGGCCGAACAGCAGGGATGCGCCCGCGATGTTCAGCGGCTTCCAGTTGCCGAAGATCATAACAGCCAGCGCAAGGAAGCCGAAGCCCGCAACGTCGCCGTTTGAGGCGCAGTTCGCAGTCGTCAGCGCGTAGACAAAGCCGCCCATGCCGGCAAGTGCGCCGGAAATGGTCGTGCCCGCGTAGCGCATCTTATAGACGTTGATACCCAGCGAATCCGCCGCCTGCGGATTTTCGCCGCAGGCGCGCAGGCGCAGGCCGAAGCGCGTCTTATAGAGCAAAATCGACAGAATGATGAACAGCAGGATGCAGATGTAGGTTGCAAGGTAGACCTTGTTGATGAACGTCTCGCCAAGGAAGCCCAGGTCGGTGCTCTTGTCGATGCCGAGCGTGGATTTTTTGATCATGAACCAGCTCGCCGCGTCGCCCGTGAGCATCTGGAGCGTATTCTGGTTGGCGATGATGCGGATGAAGAACAGCACGAGCGCGGGGGCCATCAGGTTGAGCGCCGTGCCGCCGATGGTCTGGTCGGCGCGCAGGTTGATGGACGCAAAGCTCAGAAGCAGGGAGAAGAGCGCGCCGAAGATCGCCGCGACCAGCATCGTGAGCAGCTCGACGCCCTGAAGCGCAACCCAGTTGCCGCTCTGCTTGAGGGAGAGGATGGCGTCGCTCGTCTGCAAAATGCGCACAAACCACACGCCGATGAACGCGCCGAAGACCATGATACCTTCAAGCGCCAGGTTGATGATACCGCTGCGCTCGGCAAATACGCCTGCGAGCGCCACGATCATCAGAGGGACAGCATAAATGAGCGTCTGCTGAATGAGGAATGTCATTTTGCGTCGCCTCCTTTCTCCGTTTCCGCTTGTACATCGGCCGCTGCGGGAGCTGCCGCCGGTGTGCTCTCCGCGTTGGCGTCCGCGCCGCCGTCCTTTTTCTTGCCGAGCTTGCCGATCCACATTCTGATGACCAGAGAGAAGGCGCTCAGGTAGACGATGACGGCGATGATGACGTCCGTGATGTACTCATTGTAGGCCGTCAGGTTCGTCAGCTGCAGGCCCGAGATATCGAGCATCGACATGAACAGCGAGGTGAAGATGATGCCGACGGGATTGCAGGAGGCAAGCATCGCGACCGGGATGCCGTTGAAGCCGATGGCGGGGAGCGACTGGTACGTGGACCAGAAGAACTCCGTATTGCCGGAGAGGTAATAGAGCGAAGCGCCCGCCGCGCTCAGTCCGCCCGCGATGGCCATGGAGACGACGATATTGCGCTTGTCATTGATGCCGGCATAGCGCGCGGCATGACGGTTGGCGCCGCAGGCCTTGAGCTGATAGCCGAAGGTCGTCTTGGACATCATCACATAAACGGCGATGGCAAAGAGGACGGCGATGATAATGCCGCCGTTGACCTGAGAGCTCGGGAAAAGCTTGTCAAGGCCCATCTTCGCGGTGGCGACACCGTTGTAGGCCGTCTTATAGATGTAGCCGGTCTTGGTGGACTCGGTCACATTTTTGAAATTACTGATATCGAAAAGCCACGTGACGAGGTTTGCCGCGATCCAGTTCGTCATGATGCAGGCGAGCACCTCGTTGATGTTGAGCAGCGCCTTGAAAAGGCCGGGGATCGCGCCCCAGATCGCACCCGCGAGCGTGCCACCGAGGAAGGCCAGCAGCCAGATGAGCGTGGTGGACATCGTCTCGGACGGAAGGCCGAGGGCAATGGAGAGCGACACGAGCGTACCGATAAGGTACTGGCCCGGCGCGCCGATATTGAAAAGGCCCGTCTTATACGCCATGCCGACGGAAAGGCCCGTCATGATGAGCGGCGTGGCGCGGAAGAGCATATTGCCGATGTTTGTCGGGTTGAAGCCCCACGTCAGCGTACCGGAGGCGCTGCGTCCCGTGGAGAAGAGGCCGCCGAACACGATGCGGATGCCGTCCCATGCGGAAGAGAGCGAAAGATTGGGGCTCGTGAGACCCACGATGAGGATGACGATGCTGCCGACGGCGAGACCGATGAGGATGGAGAGGACCGAGGCTGCGACGGTCTTGAAGCCTTCGCTTTGCAGGAAGTGTTCTTTTTTCATACTGCCGTCTCCTCCTTTGCCGCGCGCTTTGCGCCGGCCATGTAAAGGCCGAGCTCTTCGACGGTGGTCTTCTTCGGGTCGAGCTCGCCGACGATCTCGCCCTCGTACATGACGAGGATGCGGTCGGACAGGCTCATGACCTCGTCCAGCTCGAGCGAGACGAGCAATATCGCCTTGCCGCGGTCGCGCTCGGCGACGAGCTGGCTGTGGATGAACTCGATCGCGCCGACATCAAGGCCGCGCGTGGGCTGCACGGCGACGATGAGGTCCTTGTCGCGGTCGACCTCGCGGGCGATGATCGCCTTCTGCTGGTTGCCGCCGGACATGGAGCGGGCGCGCGTGATGGGGCCCTGACCGCTGCGCACGTCGAACTTTTGGATGAGCTCCTCGGCGTAGTCGCGCACGGCCTTGTTGTTGATGAAGCCGCGGTTTTCAAAGCGCGGCTCGTTGAAGCGCTGGAGCACCATGTTCTGCTCGAGCGTGAAGTCGAGCACGAGACCGTGCTTGTGGCGGTCCTCGGGAATGTGGCTCATATGCTCGCCGCGATGACGGATGGAGGCATGGGAAATATCCTTGCCGCAGAGGGTGATCGTGCCGGAGGACGGCTTGTCAAGACCCGTCAGGCCGTAGACAAGCTCGGTCTGGCCGTTGCCGTCGATACCGGCGATGCAGACGATCTCGCCCGCGCGGACGTTGAACGAAACGTCGTTCACGGCGTTGCGCTTCTGCACGTGGGAGTGGACGCAGAGGTGGTCGACCTTCAGCACCTCGCCCGCGGGCTTGGCCTCGTCCTTCGTGACCTCAAGCTGCACGGGGCGGCCGACCATCATGTTGGACAGCTCCTGCTTGGTGGTCTCGCTCGTGTTGACCGTGCCGATGTACTTGCCCTTGCGCAGAACGCTCACGCGGTCGGAGACCTCCATGATCTCGTTGAGCTTGTGGGAGATGAAGAGGATGGATTTGCCTTCGCGGGCAAACTCCTTCATCGTGGCCATCAGCTCTTCGATCTCCTGCGGGGTGAGCACCGCGGTCGGCTCGTCGAAGATGAGAATTTCGTTGTCGCGATACAGCATCTTCAGAATTTCGACGCGCTGCTGCATACCGACCGTGATATCCTCGACCTTGGCGTCAAGGTCGACATTCAGGCCGTAGCGCTTCGAGATCTCCTCGACCTTTTTGCGCGCCTCTTTTTTCTGCAAAAAGCCGCACTTCGTCGTCTCCGCGCCGAGGATGATGTTGTCGAGCACGGTGAACACATCCACCAGCTTGAAGTGCTGGTGCACCATGCCGATGCCGAGCGCGGTGGCGTCGTTCGGGTCCTTGATGGACACGACCTTGCCATCTTTCTTGATGACGCCCTCCTCCGGCTGGTAAAGGCCGAACAAAACCGACATCAGGGTCGATTTGCCCGCGCCGTTTTCACCGAGCAGGGCATGGATCTCACCCTTTTTGAGCTGTAAGGTGATGTTGTCGTTGGCGATAATACCGGGGAATTTCTTCGTGATGTTCAGCATTTCGATGGCATACTGATTCTCCAAGCTTTTCGCCCTCCTTCCGTTTTGATGGCCCGCACGCGCTGCGCTGCGAGGACGGAAACCATAGTTATGGTATACTATACCACACCACAGGCAGAAAAGCAAAAGGTTTTCTTCTGTCCTTTGCTGTCAGAAAGCGAAAAAAGAGCGGAAAGCCAGAGGCTTTCCGCTCTTTTTTATGTTGCATATTGAAGATCAGCCGCCGATGTAGTTGACGTTGACGTTAGTCAGACCGCCCTCAGCGGGGTTGGCCATCTCGGAGTTGTTGTCGATGGTGATGTCACCGTTGAGAACCTGCTGGAAGAGATCCTCATAGTCGGCAACGGTGAAGTTCTCCATGGACCAGGTAGCGGTCGGCAGGCCGACAGCATTCTCGGCAACGCCGAGGGAGGTGGCAGCATTGCCGATCTCGTCCCAGGTGCCGTCGTAGACCTTGGCGATGGCCCAGGAGGCAGCGTCGCTCAGGCCCTTCATGGCGGAGGTCACAACAGTCTCGGACTCGCTGGACTGGTCGACGTCGACGCCGACGACCTTGCCGTCCTCAGCGGAAGCGGCAGCAGCAACGGACTGGAACATGGAGCCGCCGCAGGCGAAGACAATCTCAGTGCCGTTGGAGTACCAGCCGGAGACCATGGTCTGCAGCTCGGGAGAAGCCTGGAAGGAAGCACCGTACTCCCAGGAGTAGTTCAGGTCGACGGTCTTATCCATTTCCTTGGCAGCGTCGTTCGCGCCCTGAGCAAAGCCCCAGCCGTAACGGATGCAGGCGGGGTTGGTACCGCCGCCGCCGCCGGTGAAGCCGAGCTTCTCGTAGCCTTCCTTGACGACAGCGTAACCGGCGAAGTAGCCGCACTGCTCTTCGTTGAAGGCGATGCCCGCAACGTTGTCAAGGCCGAGGGACCAACCGTCGATGAAGACGAACTTGGTGTCAGTGAATTCCTTAGCAGCCTTCTCGAGGGCAGCGCCCTGCATGAAGCCGGCGCAGACGATGACCTTGGCGCCGCCGTCCACGGCAGCCTTCATAGCGTCGTAGCGGTCGTCATCGGTGGCCTGATCGCCGTTGGCGGGCTGATAGTACTTGTAGCTCAGGCCGTTGTTGGCGGCATAGAGCTTCACGCCGTCGAAAGTGCCCTGGTTGAAGGACTTGTCCTTCAGCTGGCCAACGTCGGTGACGAAAGCGACTTCATACTTGCCGTCCTCGGACGTCATGTTGTCCTCGATGTCATCGGGATTGGTGTAAGTGACGGTCGCGCCCTGCTGATCGTCGGTGTTGTTGTCCTGGTTGTCGTCGGTCTTCTTATCGCCGCAGGCAACGAGGGACAGAACCATAACGAGAGCAAGAAGCATTGCAAAAAACTTCTTCATTCTTCTATCCTTCCTTATTTTCCCGGCAGACGGTCCCCCGTCCTCCGGTTTATTTTGAAGTGCGGACGCACTTCGTCTGACAGTATAGCAAAAGCAAAGGGGAGAATCAAGTCCGATTCTCCCCGATTTTACTTTTTTTGTGATAATTGATGGGATTCTTTACAAAAAGTCCACACTTTTTACACGTCATATCCTCAATCGAGCTTGAGGTCGCCATCCTTGACCCAGCCGAGACGGCGGCAGACCATATTGATGAGCGGGGCAAGAATGGCGGGCAGCACGATGGCGACGAGCACAAGGCCCAGCCAGTCAAAGCCCGTGGGCGCCATCGCCGCTGCGCCCTTGGCGATAGCTTCCTCGCTCGGGGCGAGCCAGCCCGTCCACACGCCGATGGGTCCGCAGAGACCGCAGGTGCCCATGCCGGAGTTGATGGGCGCGCCGTTCATCTCAAGACGGAACACACACGTTGCGATGGGGCCGGTAATGGCGGAGGCAAGCGTCGGCGCGATCCACACGCGGGGATTGCGGACGATGTTCGGCATCTGGAGCATTGAGGTGCCGAGCCCCTGCGAAACAAGGCCGCCCCAGCGGTTTTCCTTGAAGCTCATCACGGCGAAGCCGACCATCTGCGCACAGCAGCCCGCAACGGCCGCGCCGCCGGCAAGACCGGTGAGGCCCAGCACCGAGCAGATGGCGGCAGAAGAGATCGGCAGCGTGAGCGCGACGCCGACAAGGACGGAGACGGCAATGCCCATCCAGAACGGCTGGAGCTTGGTCGCGTTGTCGATGACGATGCCGAAGGCGGAAGCCGCCGTGCCGATGGGCGGCGCGATCCACTTGGCGAGCGCCACGCCGACCAAGATCGTCACAGCGGGCGTGACCAAAATGTCGATCTTCGTCTCCTTGCTCACGGCCTTGCCGCACTCGGCGGCGACGACGGCAATGATGAGCACGGCGAGCGGGCCGCCCGCGCCGCCCTCGGCGTTGGCCGCATAGCCCACCGCCGCGAGGGAGAAGAGCACCATCGGGTCAGCCTTGAGCGCGTAGCCGATGGCGACGGCCATCGCAGGGCCCGAGACGGACATTGCATAAGTGCCGATATCCGTCAAAAACGGGACGCCGAGCTGTGCGCCGAGCGTCTTGATGATCGTGCCGATGAGCAGCGAGCAGAAGAGACCCTGCGCCATCGCGCCGAGCGCGTCGATGCCGTAGCGCTTGGCCGAAACTTCAATGTTTTTGCGCTTGCAGAATGCTTTTATTGTTTCCATGATATCCTCACAACCTAAAAAATAGTGTCACGGACGACGTGTCTTGACACGTGTCCATGACACTATAATCGCTTGTCGCAGGATTGTCAACCCTTAATTTCCGCTTTCCTCCAATAAAAGCCCAAGCGCGCGCAGCGCATCCTTCGTGCGCTCGAAGGCCGCCTCGTCGGGACAGAGGAGCGTATGGAGGTGGATGCCGTCAGTCAGGCGGGAGAGCGGCTCTGCATTCCTGCACCGCTCGATGAACTGCCCGACCTCGTAGCGGCTGGCAATTTGCAGCGGGCCGGTGAGCTGCCCGTACACCGGGTGGTCAACGATCACGTCGATCACCGTGCAGCCGTTGTCGACAATGGTGTTGAGCTCAGCCTCCATCTGCTGCGGCGTGTGCTTCACCGCGATCTGACGAAGAAGGCCGCGCGCCTCCTTCGGCGTCACATAGCCGCGCGGGGTCGCAAGGATCTCCTCGCCGGAGGAACGCAAAAGCGCGATATCGCCCACGATGATCTGCCGGGAAACGGAGAATTTCTCCGCCAGCGCAGAGGCGCTGATAGGTCCGTCTGCCGCGCGCAGGATGCTCGCGATAGCTTTGCGCCGCTCGTCAGAATGCACTTGCTCTCCCTCCCTTTTTCGCGTCAAAACGCCGGATTTCGATTATCTTTCGTATAATTCATAGGAAAAATTACATTTTGTTGTCATATTTTGCCAATTTAATACTCAAAGCAGCTGCCGCCGACAAACTCGCGCACGATGGAATCGAGCGGCACATAGTCGGTCCGAAGCGGCGGCACGGAGTTGACAACGTCGAAGAGGTCGCTCAGCCCGTGCTCTGCGATAAAGGTATCGTCCAGCTGGCTGTAGAACTCCGGAATGTCCTTGAGGTAGCGCGCAAGGATGCACGGCTCGTAGTCGTGGAAGGTGTCGATGTGGATGCTCGCGTTGGGCTTATTGGGCATGATGTAGTTCTGCTCGCCGCGATCGACGCTCTCGGCGCGCTCGACCGTCTGGCGCAGGGAATGGCCGCGGCCCTGATAGTCGCGGATCATGCGGCGCGCCACGCGCAGCTGCTCGGGACGAACGATGCGGTCCTTCTCGGTGATGATGCGCGTGCGCGGGGCGACGTAAACGCCCGTGGCCTCGCCCTTGAGCTCATCAAAGATGAGGGGGTTGAGCATATGGATGCCCTCGGCGATGATGATGGCATCCTTATCGCCCTGCATGGGCTTGTAGCCGCCGACGATGCCGTCCTTAAAGTTGTAGACCGGCAGCTTGACGAGCTCGCCGTCCATCAGGCGGTGGATATCGTCGATGAGCCACTGGCGGTTCACGCAGTAGGGCGACTCCCAGTCGCTCGCCTCGGGCGGGCGCTGATCGAGCGGCAGGAAGAAGTTGTCCATGCTGAGCATGCACACCTTCACGCCGAGGTTTTCGAGGTATTCGCGCAGGCGCATGGCGGTCGTCGTCTTGCCCGAGCCGCTCGGCCCCGTCAGGCAGACGATGGGCTTCTGGCGCTTATTCATCAGGATGCTCGCCGCGGCGGAGCTGATCTTGTCGTGGAAGACCTCCTCGCAGCGCAGGACAAAGCGGGTATCGTCCCGCATATTCGTCACAATATTTTCAATGTCAATAACACGCATGGCGTGACATCTCCTTTTTTCGCAGATTTAGAGCGTGGCCATCTTTACGGCCGTTTCGAGCGCAAGCTTCATCATATTGGTGAAGCCCGTCTGCCGCTGCTCGGGCGAGAGCTCCTCGCCGGTGACGATATTGTCGGAAATGGAGCAGATGGCAAGGCCGCGCTTTTTCGTATAGGCGGCGTTGCAGTAGAGGGCGGCGGCCTCCATCTCGATGGCGAGCACGCCCATCTCCGCCCACTTGAGGGAGGAGGCGGAGGCATCGTAAAACGTGTCGGACGAGTAGAGATTGCCGACCGGCATCTCGATTCCCAGCTCCTTTGCCGACTGCACTGCGGCGGAGAGGAGCGCAAAGTCCGCGATGGGGGCGAACGTCCCGCCAAGGCCGTACTGCGCAGCGTAATTTGAGTTGGTGCAGGCGCCCATGCCCGCAACGATGCTGCCGAGCTTCAGCTCCTTCTGAAGGGCGCCCGCCGAGCCGACGCGGATGATGTTATCCACATCGTACTGCGTGAAGAGTTCATAGGAATAGATGCCGATGGACGGCATGCCCATGCCGCTGGCCATCACGCTGACGGGCACGCCCTTGTAAGTCCCCGTATAGCCCTGCACGCCGCGGACATTGTTGACGAGTCTCGGCTCATCCAAAAACGTTTCGGCGATGAATTTTGCGCGCAGCGGGTCGCCGGGCATCAGGACAGTCTTGGCAAAATCGCCTTTTACGGCGCTGTTGTGCGGAGTCGGCATAGAAAAGCCCTCCTCTTTCTCAGAATTGGCCCTTGGCCTCGAGTTCCTTCACCGCCTTGACGATGCGGGACGTGCCGAGACGGTCGGCGCCGAGGTTCAGGAAGTCCTCGGCATCCTGTAAGCTGCCGATGCCGCCGGCGGCCTTGACCTTCTTGCCGCCCGTCATGTGCTTCACCATGAGGGCAACGTCCTCGCGGGTCGCGCCGCCGCCGGCAAAGCCCGTGGAGGTCTTGATGTAGTCGGCATGAGAGGCAGAGACGACCTCGCAGAGCCTGATCTTCTCCTCATCGGTGAGAAGGCAGGTCTCGATGATGACCTTCAAAATGTTGCCGTGGCAGGAGATCTTCACGGAGTTGATCTCCTGAAGAATTTTATCGTACTGGCCTTCCTTGACCCAGCCGAGGTTGATGACCATGTCGATCTCGGTCGCGCCGTCGGCGATGGCGGACTCTGCCTCCATGCACTTGATGCCGCTGGGCGTATAGCCGTTGGGAAAGCCGATGACGGTGCAGATGGGCAGCTGGCCGAAGCCGAAGTGCTGCTGCTCGGCAACATAGTGCGCAGCGTGGTTCACAAAGGTCTGCGGGATGCAGACGCTCGCGCAGCCGTACTTGATGCCGTCATCGCAGATCTCCCTGATGTCCTCCCAGGTCGCGGTCTGCTTGAGGAGGGTATGGTCCACGTGCTTGAGAATTTCCTTAACGTCCATGTTTCTCTTCTTCCTTTCTATGTTTGAAAGCATATCGTATGCGAAAAATCAGTTTATTTTAGCACGCATCCGCCGTTTTGTCCACGGCGCGATGCAAAGCTCCTTCACAGTGTACTGCCGTAATACTCCGTCATCGCGCGGATGAGGGATTCATAGTCCCGCACGCCGGCAGTCTCCCACGAAGAATGCATCGCAAGCTGGGGAAGGCCAATGTCCACGGTGCTCACCGGCACGAGCGTATCGGCGATGGAGCCGAGCGTCGAGCCGCCGGGCAGGTCGGAGCGGTTGGACATGACCTGCGTGGGAACGCCTGCGCGCTCGCACACGCTGCGGAAGACGGCGCAGGAGCGGCCGTCGGTTGCGTAGCGCTGGTTTGCGTTGAACTTGATGACGACGCCCTCGTTCATGTAGGGGCAGTTGTCGGGGTCGGCGTACTCGCCGTGGTTGGGGTGCTGGGCGTGCGCATTGTCCGCCGAAACGAGGAAGCTGCGCGCGAGCATCATCTGGAGGTCCTGCTCGTCCTTGCCAAGGCAGAGGGCAATGCGGCGCAGCGTATCGCGCAGGAAGGTAGAGCCCGCGCCCTGCTTGGTCGCAGAGCCGACCTCTTCATTGTCAAAAATGCAGCAGACGGCGATGTTCTCGCTCTCTTTTGCATTGAGCAGACCCTCAAGGCAGCCGCAGGCGCACTCCAGGTCATCGAGCTTGGGCGAGAGGATGTATTCCTCATTCTCGCCGAGCAGCGTCCCCTCGCCGCGGCAATAGAGGAAGAGGTCGCTGCCGAGGATGTCGCTCTCCGCAACGCCCGCAGCCTTAGCAACGATAGGCAGGATGCCGCCGCTCTCTTTGCCGCCGAGCAGCGGCAGCGTGTCGACATTCGCCATGTACTTCATGCCGTCGTTGGCCGTGCGGTTCATGTGGATGGCAACACTCGGGATCACGAGCAGGTCACGCTCGACGTTCACAAGCCTTTCCGCGATCTCGCTGTTTTCGCGCACGAAGACGCGCCCCGCGACGGAGAGCGGACGGTCGAACCATGTGGACATCAGCATCCCGCCGTATTTTTCGGTCGAGAGCCGGACATAATGCGCATCGCGGCGGTCGGGACGCTCCTTTAAGCGGAAGGTCGGCGAATCGGAATGTGCCGCCGCCATCGCAAAGCCGCCCGTAAGCGTCTCCGGCACGCGGAAGGCGATGGTGCTCGAGCCGTTGCGACGGACAAAATAGCGTTTGCCCGGCGCAAGCGTCCATCTCTCACGCTCGGAAAGCTCGGTGTAGCCGTTCTTGAGAAGCTTCCCTCGAATGTTCTCGGTCACATGGTAGCAGGTGGGGCTGTTTTTGATAAAATGCAGCAGTTCTCTTGCCGGTGTAGGGTCCATGGTGTCTTCCTCCGCAATCTCTTGATCTTATGCCTGACAGTATAACACAGAGGGCATTTCCCCGCAAGGCGGCACTTTACCACGCTTGCACAAAAACGGTCGTTTTCCCGCATTTTTTCAACGCAGCCGGATTTTTTGTTGCTTATTTTCCGCGCAGGACTTATAATCAGCATACGCCTCGCCGTCGCTCCCGCGCTGCGCGGGGCAAGCATTACGCTTCTCTCCGGCGCGCCCTGCCGCCCCGGTGCCGCCCGTCCCCCTATTTTGAAGGAGGTCTTTCCCCTTTATGAACAACGCTTCTTCTCCCGCGCCGCAGCCGGCCGCCAAGCTCTGGACGCGGGATTTTACCATCATCACGCTCGGCAGCGTGATCTCGATGCTGGGCAATTCGATGTCCGGCTTTGCCCTGAGCCTGCTCGTGCTCGACTACACGGGCTCCAACCTGCTCTATGCCATTTATATTGCGACCTTTACCCTGCCGCAGATCGTCATGCCAATCTTCTCCGGCGCGATCCTCGACCGCTTTTCGCGCAAAAAGACCATCTACACGCTGGACTTTCTTTCCTCGGGTGTCTATCTGATCGCCGCGCTGATTTTGAGCAGGGGATGGTTCAGCTTCCCGATGCTCGCGGTGTTCTGCTTCATCATCGGCTCGATCAACAGCGTTTACTATGTCGCCTACGACAGCTTCTACCCGCTGCTGATCTCCGAGGGCAACTACTCCAAGGCCTATTCCATTGCAAGCGTGCTCGAAACGCTCTCGGCGCTCATCATCCCGATCGCGACGTATTTCTACAATCTCTTCGGCATCGCGACGCTGCTCGGCATCAACGCGCTGTGCTTCTTCCTCGCCGCCTCTGCCGAGACGCAGATCCGCGCCGAGGAGCACTACATCGAAAAGCAGCGCGCCGCGCTCGCGCAGGAGCAAGAATGTGCCTCCGGCCGCCGCCTGCTGCACGACATCAAGGAGGGCTTCCGCTACCTTCTGAGCGAGAAGGGGCTTCTCTGCGTTGCGATCTACTTTGCGGTCAGCTCGCTTGCCAACGGCGCATCAAGCGTCATCACGCTGCCGTATTTCAAATCGACCTTTGAAAACGGCGAATACATCTATATGCTCGTCTGGGGCATGGCGATCTTTGGCCGCGCCATCGGCGGCGGCATCCACTATAAGATGAGTCTCCCCGTGCAGAAGAAGTATTCCATCGCGCTCACGGTCTACGTCATCATCTCGCTGTGTGAGGGCTTTTACCTTTACTGCCCGCTGCCGGTGATGATGGCCTCGTGCTTCCTCACGGGCATTCTGGGCGTGACAAGCTACACCATCCGCATCTCCGCCACGCAGAGCTACGTGCCCGATGAGAAAAAGGGCCGCTTCAATGGCGCGTTCAATATGCTCAACACCGTCGGCAGCTTTGCAGGCAACCTGATCGCGGGCGCGCTGACGGCTTTTCTCCCCGCACGCGGCGTGCTGACGGGCTTCATGCTCGTCACCGCGGCAGCGGCGGTCGTTGTCATCGGCGGCGGACGCAAGGCCGTCTCCGCCATTTACAACCGCCAGCAGTAACGCCCGATCACAGCAATAAAAATTTGATGGAGGAAACAACATGAAATTTTCCGAAATGACCTACACCCGTCCCGATCCCGAGAAAGCCAAGCAGCACCTCAGGGAGCTGACCGAGCAGCTCAAATCCGCCAAGAGCTACGAGGCGGCCCGCGAGGTCTTTCTCGCCCAGCAGGAGCAGGCCAAGCACATCTCCACCGCCTCGACGCTTGCGAGCGTCCGCCACTCGATCGACACGCGCGACACCTTCTACGATGCGGAGGAAAAGTTCTGGAACAGCTTCTTCCCCGAGCTGGAGGAGTACAATCAGGCGTGGACGAAGGCGATGCTCGAAAGCCCGTTCCGCGCGGAATTTGCCGAGGAGTTCGGCGATCTGATGTTCGTCAACGCAGAGCTCGCGCTCAAGACCTTCTCTCCCGAGATCATCCCCGAGATGCAGCAGGAGAACGAGCTGACGCAGGAGTATGAAAAGCTGCTCGCCTCGGCGCAGATCCCCTTTGAGGGCAAGGTCTACACGCTCTCCCAGCTCTCCCCGTTCAAGACCTGCGCGGACGATGAAAAGCGTCTTGCCGCATGGAAAGCCGAGGGCCAGTGGTACAAGGACAATCAGGCAAAGTTCGACGAGCTCTACGACAAGCTCGTGAAACTGCGCGATGCGATGGGCAAAAAGCTCGGCTACGAGGGCTACACCACGCTCGGCTACTACCGTATGTGCCGCAACTGCTACACGAAGGAAGACGTTGAGAAGTTCCGCGCGGCGGTCGTGAAGTATCTCGTGCCTGTGGCCGACAAGGTCTACCGCGAGCAGGCCAAGCGCCTCGGCAAGAGCTATCCCATGAGCTTTGCCGACAACGCGCTCGAGTTCCGCTCCGGCAACCCCCGTCCCGTCGGCACGCCGGATGATATCCTCGCCCAGGGCATGAAGTTCTACAGTGAGCTCTCCCCCGAGACGGAGGAATTCTTCAAGACCATGCTCGACAATGAGCTGCTCGACGTGCTTTCCACCGAGGGCAAGCAGGCGGGCGGCTACTGCACGAGCATCATGGACTATGAGGTCCCCTTCATCTTTGCAAACTTCAACGGCACGCAGCACGATGTCGAGGTCGTGACGCACGAGGCCGGTCACGCCTTTGAAGCGTGGACGAACCGCAAGCGCATCCCCGTGGACTACATCTGGCCGAGCCTTGAGGCCTGCGAGGTCCATTCGATGTCGATGGAGTTCTTCGCCGAGCCGTGGGCGGACGGCTTCTTCGGCGGCGACGCCAAGAAGTTCCTTTACAGCCACCTCTCCGGCGCGCTGACCTTCATCCCCTACGGCACGATGGTCGACCATTTCCAGCACATCGTCTACGAAAAGCCGGAGATGACGCCCGCTGAGCGCCACGCCGTGTGGAAGGAGCTGCTCGGCGTCTATATGCCGTGGATGAAGCTCGACGGCGAGATCCCCTTCTACTCCGAGGGCATGGGCTGGCAGCGCCAGCACCACATCTACTCGAGCCCCTTCTACTACATCGACTACTGCCTTGCCCAGACCGTGGCGCTCGAATTCTGGGCGATGATCCGCAAGGATATGAAAAACGCCTGGCAGCACTACATGGCCTACACCGTGCAGGGCGGCAGCCGGACGTTCACCGACCTTCTCAAAAACGCCGGTCTCGAAAGCCCGTTTGACGAAAGCTGTCTGCGCGGCGTATGCGCCGAGGCGGAAAAGGCGCTCAACGACTTTGACCTCACGGGCATCGAGTGATGGCAAAGAAACGCGGAAAACGCGGCGAAAACTCGTATCTCAACGATTTTCACCCCAACCTTGCAGGCGAATATATCTACGACGGCGCGCTCTATGCCTGTCAGTCGGACCCCGTCACGCAGAAAAAAAGCCGGC
This sequence comes from uncultured Eubacteriales bacterium, assembly GCA_900550165.1. Lineage (GTDB taxonomy): Bacteria > Bacillota > Clostridia > Oscillospirales > Oscillospiraceae > Hominicoprocola. The sequence continues at coordinate 34,909 of URQY01000002.1, read as the reverse complement.
GCAGGCTCTGGGGCTGTACGGCCCTGCTGCTCCTTGCGGCGCTTCTGAGCGGCAGCATCCCCGCACCGGGGATGCAGAACTGCTTTTACGTCATCCTGCCGTTTCTTGGCGAGCTGATCGCGGCGGTCAGCGTTGTGTGGGCCGTCGTCAAGCTCGGACGCGACTGGAGCGCCGTGCGCGAATATGTTTACGAGCGCACGGTCCCGGCCCTTCCGGGGCGCGCGCTGTGCGCCGCCGTCTTCGCCGCGGCCGGCATTTTGTGCGAGCTGCTCTATCTTGCACTGTCCGGCCACGGCGGGCAGCTTTTCTCCGCCTTACTTTTTGTTATGTTAAAAGTACTGTCTCTCATTTGCGCACTGACCATACGGCGCGAGCTGAATGAGCAAAATTGGGCAAAAGTACCAAAATGTGAAGATCGGTAAATTTTTACTCTGTACATCGCCGCGTATTTCATGCTATAATTGAAAAAATTCTGTGCGCTGTTTTTGCGTGTACAGGTGTCCATAAAGGGCGTACGCCCTTTTCCGCGCGATCTCGCGCGGGCGCTGTGTTGTGCTGCACGGGCCACGGCCCGTTTTAGCAAAATAATAAAAAGGAGTAGATTCAATGAAAAGAGCACTTGCACTGATCCTTTCTCTGGTCATGTGCCTCGGTCTTCTCGCCGGCTGCGGCGACAAGAATACGGGCGATCAGACGAAGGACGAAACCACGCCGTTGGTCGTCGGCTATGCCCCGTTCAACGAAAAGTTCTCCCCCTTCTTCTCTGAGACCGAGTATGACCAGGATGTCTGGCTCATGACCTCTGTCGCCCTGCTGAACAATGGCCGTCAGGGTGAAATGATCATGAACGGCATCGAGGGCGAGACCTACAGCTACAACGGTACCGACTATACTTACTATGGCCCCGCCAACTGCGAGATCGTTGAGAACGCTGACGGCACCGTCGACTACAACTTCAAGCTGCGCGAGGACATCACCTTCTCCGACGGCGAAAAGATGACCATCGACGACGTCATCTTCTCCATGTACGTCCTCTGCGACCCCACCTATGACGGCAACTCCACGCTGTATGCCGTGCCCATTCAGGGTATGGAGGCCTACCGCTCCGGTATGACCACGCTGTCCAAGGCGCTCGCCGCGGCCGGCCGCGACAACACCGACTTCACCTACTGGACCGAAGAGCAGCAGACCAAGTTCTGGGATAACTTCGACAAGGGTCTCGTTCCCTTCGCCCAGGGCATTGTTGACGCCTGCGTTGAGGCCGGTGCCGCCGCTGAGGGCGACGTCGCTGCCGCCGGTGCCGCCTGGGGCTTCTCCGGTGAATCCACCACCGTGGAGGAGTTCGCCATGGAGATCGGCAACCAGTACGCCTGGTCCTTCTCCGCTATGGAAAAGGAAGTCGGCAACTCCGACAAGCTGGTCGATCTGATGGATGAGGACGTCTACAACGACTATCCCACCACCGGCGTCAAGACCGGCGAGTCCGCCGCCAACATCTCCGGCATCAAGAAGACCGGCGACTACAGCATGACCGTCACCCTCGACAAGGTCGACGCGACCGCCATCTATCAGCTCGGCGTGACCATCGCCCCGATGCACTACTACGGCGATCCCTCCCTCTATGACTACGACAACAACAGCTTCGGCTTCACCAAGGGCGATCTGAGCTCCGTCCGCGCCAAGACCACCCAGCCCATGGGCGCCGGCCCCTATAAGTTCCTCAAGTTCGAGGACGGCGTTGTCTACTTCGAGGCCAACGACAGCTACTATCTCGGCGCGCCCAAGACCAAGTACCTCAACTTCCAGCAGTGCCTGAGCGATGACGACAAGCTCAACGGCGTCATCACCGGCACCATCGACATTGCCGACCCCTCCTTCTCCAACGACACCGTTGACGCCATCACCAAGGCCAACGGCGGCGAGCTGGACGGCGATAAGATCACGACCGATACCGTCGATAACCTCGGCTACGGCTACCTCGGCATCAGCTCTGCCTGCGTGAACGTCGGCGGCGAGCCGGGCAGCGAGGCTTCCAAGGACCTGCGCAAGGCCTTCGCCACCGTCTTCGCTGTTTACCGCAACGTCGCCATCGAGTCCTACTATGGCGAGCGCGCGAGCGTCATCAACTACCCCATCTCCAACACCTCCTGGGCCGCTCCCCAGCCCACGGACGACGGCTACAAGGTCGCCTTCTCCGTTGACGTGAACGGCAACGACATCTACACCTCCGACATGACCGCTGAGCAGCGCTACGACGCCGCTCTGCAGGCTGCCCTCGGCTACTTCGAGGCTGCCGGCTACACGGTCGAGGATGGCAAGCTGACCGCGGCTCCCGCCGGTGCCAAGCTCGAGTACGAGGTCCAGATCCCCGCTGACGGTTCCGGTGACCACCCCTCCTTCATGATGATCTCCGAGGCCTCCAAGGCTCTCGCCACGATCGGCATGAACCTCATCGTCACCGACCTGAGCGACTCCTCCGGCCTGTGGGACGGCATTGACGCCCGCCAGGTCGATATGTGGTGCGCCGCTTGGAGTGCCACCATTGACCCGGATATGTACCAGATCTACTACTCCGACGTTGCCGACCACAATGGCGACCCCGGCGTTGGCAAGAACCCGTACGGCGGCCCTGCTCAGGGTGGTTCCAACAAAATGTACTGCATCGCTGATGCTGACCTCGATAACATGATCCTCACCGCTCGTGAGTCCCTCGACCAGAGCTATCGTAAGACCATGTACAAGGCCTGCCTCGACATCGTTGTCGACTGGGCGGTCGAGGTCCCCGTCTATCAGCGCCAGAACGCGATCATCTTCTCCACCGAGCGCGTCAACATGAGCACCGTGACCCCCGATATCACCACCTTCTACAAGTGGCACAGCGAGATCGAGAAGGTCGAGCTCAACTGATTTCCCACCGGCCTTCTTTCGGGTCCATGACCTGAACCACACGAGCAGCCCGGCGGTCTTCACCGGCCGTCGGGCTGCCCCGACTGCGCGGCAAGGAGCGCTTCTGACCGCAGGAGCGCCGCTTGATGTGCAGCAGGATATGAGAGAGATAGCAAATGAGAGCAGCACATCAGAACGGAGGTAATTTGCTTGCGAAAATACATAGTAAAACGAATTTTGATTTCCATTGTGATCCTCTTCTTTGTGGGATTCATTATCTATGCGCTGATGCGCTGCCTGCCCTCCTCGTTCATCGAGAACATGGCGCGCCAGAAGTCCATGCAGCCGGGCTCGAAGAGCTTTGACGAGTGGATGGCGCAGCTCAACGCCATGTACAACATGGACAAGAGCATCATTCCCGGTTACTTCTCCTGGCTCGGCACCGCCATCCGCGGCGAGTTCGGCGACAGCTGGCTCTACACCGTGCCGGTGCTTGAAAAGTTCAACGACTGCGTGTGGCTCTCCTTCGTGATGGGCGGCATCGCCTTCATCCTCGAGATCCTCATCGCCGTCCCCCTCGGCGTCATCGCCGCGACGAAGCAGTACAGCAAGGCCGACTACACGATCTCTATCATCGCGCTGGCCGGTATCTCGCTGCCGACGTTCTTCTTCGCATCGCTCTTAAAGCTCGTCTTCTCCGTCAAGCTCGGCTGGTTTGACCTGTTCGGCCTCGTGGGGCGCAACTACAACCAGCTCAGCGCGTGGGGCCAGGTCATGGATAAGGCGAACCATCTTGTGCTGCCGATCATCACGCTGGTCGTCATCAGCACGGGTTCTCTCATGCGCTACACCCGCACGAATATGCTCGAGGTGCTCAACGCGGACTATATCCGCACCGCACGCGCCAAGGGTCTTTCCGAAAAGAAGGTCGTCTATCACCACGCCTTCCGCAACACGCTGATCCCGCTGGTCACCATCATCGGCGGCAGCCTGCCGGGTCTGTTCTCCGGCGCGCTGATCACGGAGACCCTCTTCGCCATCCCCGGCATCGGCTACACCTCTTATCAGGCGATGGTCGGCGGCGATATCCCGTTCTCCATGTTTTATCTCGTGTTCCTGTCGGTGCTGACGCTGCTCGGTAACCTCATCTCCGACATTCTGTACGCCGTGGTCGACCCGCGCGTGCGCATCGCTTAAGAAAGGGGGAAGATCATGAGCGTTTTTGATTACGATAAAAACCGGGATAACCGGAAGCCTTTCCACGCTTCCGGTATGGCGGAGAACGCCGCCAAGCGCGCGACGGATGACAATCAGGACAAGTACGCTAAGCAGGACAATACCCCCTCCGGCAGCAATGGGGAACACTATTCCCTCAACGATGACCGCCGCGTCAAGGTCCTCTCTCCGGGTGCGCTCGTCGCCAAGCGCTTTTTCCGCAACCGCCTCGCGGTCGTCGGCCTGAGCATCCTCATTTTCATGTTCGTCTTTTCGTTCATCGGCGGTCTCCTCTCCCCTTACGGCGAGGATGAATTCTTCTACCGCGACGACCAGATCAACAAGGAGTTCGCCGTTGTGACGGAAAACAGCGATTTCCGCTACATGGCCAAGGACTCCGCCCTGTTCGGTTCGCCCGTGCAGGCGCAGACCATGCTCGCCATCCAGAAGAGCAGTGAGACCTTCTCCTATGGCGGCAACAGCTACACCCTCACGCCCGAGGGCACGGATTTCTACTCCGTCTCCTCCGGCGGCAAGGTCGTCGGCATCGCGTACAAGGACGTCGTCAGCTCCTCGACCGAGGGGCAGGCGCTGAGCTTTGAGTTCGTCTATGCCGCGCTCAGATCCCACGCCGCGCTCGAGCAGGAGCTCGAGAACGAGGCCGCGCAGGAGACTGCCGGCGCCTCCGAAGCGACCGGCGCCACCGACGATGCGCCCGCCGATACCGCAGAGCCCGTCGAGCCCGGCGCTCCCGCCGCCAAGACCTTCACGGTCGACGGCATTGCGTACACCATTGACGAAGACGGCGGCGTGCTGCAGGGCGACAAGGAGGTCGCCTACATCAGCCGCTACATCGTGCAGGCCATTATGCCCGATATCTTCCTCTCCCGCGACTTTAAGGAAAAGTTGATCGACACCATCGCCGCCGGTGAGACCAAGTTCACCTACACCGACGAGTCTCTCATCCTTGACGATGAGACCGACGCTGTCACGGACGGCGAGGAGGCCGGGATCGGCGCCATGGACGACGGCCTGCCCGAGGAGGACGGCACGGTCTCCAGCGCAACGGCGGAGTACACCATTGAGCGCAGCCAGAATCATGCCAACTGGATCATCCGCCAGCAGCAGACCTCCCGCCAGTACGACTCCTACAGCTCCCCCAGTGCCAAGCACTGGCTCGGCACGGATAAGTACGGCATGGATATGCTCACGCGCCTGATGTACGGCGGTCGCGTGTCCCTGATGATCGGCTTTATCGTCATCATCATCGAGACCGTGCTCGGCGTCATCCTCGGCGGTATCGCCGGTTACTTCGGCGGCTGGATCGACAACCTCATCATGCGTCTGGTCGATATCTTCTACTGCATTCCCTCCATGCCCATCATCCTGATCCTCGGCGCAGCCATGGACCAGCAGCGCGTGGAGCCCGGCAAGCGACTCATATACCTGATGCTCATTCTCGGTATCCTCGGCTGGGCGGGTATCGCCCGTCTTGTCCGCGGTCAGATCCTGTCGCTGCGCGAGCAGGAGTTCATGACCGCTACCGAGGCCTGCGGCATCAGCGTCAGGAGCCGCATCTTCAAGCACCTCATCCCCAATGTCATTCCCCAGCTGATCGTCAACTGCACGATGGGCCTCGGCTCCGTCATTATCACGGAGGCCACGCTCAGCTTCCTGGGTCTCGGCGTCAAGTTCCCGTTCGCCTCCTGGGGCAACATCATCAACGACGTCAACAACACCCACGTGCTGACGACCTACTGGTTCATCTGGATCCCCGCGGGCCTGCTGCTTCTGCTCACCGTTCTCGCCTTCAACCTCGTCGGCGACGGTCTGCGCGATGCGTTCGACCCGAAGATGAAGCGTTAAGGAAGGAGGGCATCAGAAAATGGCGAAAAAGAACAACGACGGCTATCTTTCCGCAAAGGAATCACGCCGTATTTCCAAAGCAAACCGCAAGATCACCAATCAGCTCGAAAAGCAGCACAAGCGCAAGAATGTGCCCGAGAGCGAGTATCTGACGCAGATGAAGGACCGTGCCAACGTCCTTGAGATCGACAATCTGCACACCTACTTCTTCACCGATGTCGGCACGGTGCACTCCGTAGACGGCATCTCCTTCAATGTCCCCATCGGCAAGACGGTGGGCGTTGTGGGCGAGTCGGGCTGCGGCAAATCCGTGACGAGCCTTTCGATCATGCAGCTTTTGCAGCGTCCGCAGGGTCAGGTCGTGGAAGGCGAGATCCGCCTGAATCTCGGCGACAAGGCTTACGACGTGACGAAGGCCCCGGACAGTGTCATGCAGCATCTGCGCGGCAACTTCATCTCCATGATCTTCCAGGAGCCGATGACCGCGCTGAACCCCGTCTTCCGCATCGGCGACCAGGTCGATGAGGTCATCGCCCTGCACAATGAAGAGGGCCATGACAAGGAGCAGATCAAGGAGCGCACCATCAAGCTGCTCGAAATGGTCGGCATTGCCAACAGCGAGGGCGTCTACAAGATGTTCCCGCACGAGCTCTCCGGCGGTATGCGCCAGCGTGTCATGATCGCCATGGCGCTCGCGTGCAGCCCCAAGCTCATCATCGCCGACGAGCCCACCACGGCGCTCGACGTGACCATCCAGGCGCAGATTCTCGACCTGCTGCGCAACCTGAAGGACCGCATCAATTCCTCCATCATGTTCATCACGCATGACCTCGGCGTCATCGCGGAGATGGCGGACTACGTGGTCGTCATGTACGCCGGCCGCATCGTCGAGCAGGGTACGGCGGAGGAGATCTTCGCCCACCCCGCGCATCCCTACACCATCGGCCTGATGGCCTCCAAGCCGGTCGTCGGCAAGCAGGTCGACAAGCTCTACTCCATCCCCGGCAAGGTCCCCAACCCCATCAATATGCCGAACTACTGCTACTTCAAGGACCGCTGCGAGATGTGCGTGAACGGCTGCGAGGGCGCTTATCCGCATGAGATCTCCCTCTCCCCGACGCATAAGGTGAGCTGCTACCGTTACTATCCCGAAAATATGAGCAAGGAGGGTGAATAAAGATGGCTGAACACAAGGACAATCCGTTCCAGGACCCCAATTTCACCCCCGTGGAGTATGACCCGCAGTACATTCTTCAGGTCAACCACCTGAAGAAGTACTTCCCCATCAAGAGCGGCATGATCGCTCACACGGTCGGCTATGTCAAGGCCGTCGACGGTGTCACCTTCAACTTAAAGCGCGGCACGACGATGGGTCTCGTCGGCGAGTCGGGCTGCGGCAAGACCACCACGGGCCGCACCATTCTCCGCCTGTACGACTCCAAGACCGCCGGTCAGGTCCTCTTCAACGGGCAGGAGGTCTACGATCTCTCCCACAAGGAGCTGCGCGCCCTGCGCACAAAGATGCAGATCATCTTCCAGGACCCGTTCTCCTCGCTCTCCCCGCGTATGCCGGTCGGCGAGATCATCGGTGAAGCCGTGCGCGAGCACAACCTTGTGCCGAAGGATGAATTCAACGACTACATCGATCAGGTCATGGACAACTGCGGTCTCCAGCCCTTCCACAAGGACCGCTATCCGCACGAGTTCTCCGGCGGTCAACGCCAGCGTATCTGCATTGCGCGTGCGCTCGCGCTCAATCCCGAATTCATCGTCTGCGATGAGCCGGTCTCCGCGCTCGACGTGTCCATTCAGGCGCAGATCATCAACCTGCTGAATGAGCTGCAGGACCAGTACAAGCTGACCTACCTCTTCATCAGCCACGATTTATCCGTTGTGGAACACATCTCCGACACTGTCGGCGTCATGTACCTCGGCAACCTTGTCGAATACGGCGCGAAGGAAGATATCTTCCGCAATCCGCTCCACCCCTACACGAAGGCGCTCTTCTCCGCTATCCCCGTCCCCGACCCGACGGTGAAGATGAAGCGTATCGTGCTCGAAGGCTCCATCCCCTCCCCCGCCAACCCGCCCAAGGGCTGCAAGTTCCACACCCGCTGCGCGAACTGCATGAAGTGCTGTGAGGAAGAAGCCCCCGTCCAGCGCGAGATCGAGCCGGGCCACTTCGTGTGCTGCCACCTCTACGATAAATGAGGCGAAACGAGCGTATCTACGAGGATGACGACGGCCGCACCGTTGCCGACATGAGCGGCATTGAGCCGCAGCCGATGCTCATCCCCCGCATCCGCAAGCGCCGCGACCGCGCGGACTTCCGTGAGCCCGATGCTCCCGCGGCGAATGACCGCCCGTGGGACACGAGCGGCGAGCTGAGCCGCGAGGAGCGCAATACCGCCATCGGCGGCGCGCTGAAGGCCGGCCTTCTGATCGGCGGTGTTTTTCTCATCGCCGGCGCGCTGGCCATCCTTGCGATGCAGGCACTATGGTCTTAACACAGAAAAAGGAAGACTCTTACGAGAGTCTTCCTTTTTGTTTCGCAGCGCAGTGCGCCGTCAACGACAAATTGCATCCTTTTCTCCGGATTTAGGATTGTTTTCATTCTCCTTCTATGATATAGTAAATAATTGTACGCTGCATAAAGAGAGGAGATTCTTCATGGATCACAAAAGAGGTTCCTTTTCCGGTAAGATCGGCTTTGTCCTATCGGCTGCGGGCGCATCCGTAGGCCTCGGAAACATCTGGCGCTTTCCCTATCTGGCCGCTAAATATGGCGGTGCCATTTTCCTTTTGATTTACATCATTCTGGCAATGACCTTCGGCTATACGATGATCATTGCCGAAACCTCCATTGGCCGCATGACCGGCAAGAGTCCGGTTGGCGCTTATAAATCCTTCAGCAATAAACCCACGCTGCGTGCGGGCGGCTGGATCAATGCCATCATTCCCATTTTGATCGTCCCCTATTACTCCGTGATCGGCGGCTGGGTCATCAAATATCTGGCAGAGTACCTGATTGGCAAGGCTCATCTGGTCGCTGAGGATGGCTATTTCTCCGCTTTCATTTCCAACGGTGTTTCCTCGGAGCTCTGCTTCTTGATTTTCACAGCCATGACGCTGGCTATCATCTTCGCCGGCGTGGAAAACGGGATCGAGCGCGTGTCCAAGATCATGATGCCCATTCTCGTGGTGCTGTCGCTGATCATCGCTGTCTACTCCGTGACGCGTCCCGGTGCGATGGAGGGCGTCAAGTACTTCCTCGTGCCCAATCTTGAGAATTTCTCTTGGATGACGGTCGTCTCCGCCATGGGGCAGATGTTCTACTCCCTGTCCATCGCCATGGGCATTCTCATCACCTTTGGCTCCTACATGAAAAAGGACGTTTCCATTGAGGAATCGACGCGCAATGTGGAAATTTTTGACACGGCGATCGCCATCATGGCCGGCCTGATGATCATCCCTGCGGTGTTTGCTTTTTCCAGCGGAGATCCCAGCGCGCTGAAGGCCGGCCCCTCGCTGATGTTCATCACCATTCCGAAGGTTTTCGACTCCATGGGACTTGGTACTGTGATTGGCATTGCCTTTTTCCTGCTGGTGCTGTTTGCTGCGCTGACAAGTTCCATCGCGCTGACGGAAAGCGCCGTTTCCACCCTGCAGGATGAGCTGCATTGGAGCCGCAGGAAGTCTACGAGCATCATGGGTGTCTCCATGGTCCTCCTCGGCAGTCTGTCGAGCCTCGGCTATGGCCCGCTGGCCAATGTCACGGTTCTTGGGATGCAGTTTTTGGACTTTTTCGACTTCCTGACCAATTCCGTGATGATGCCCATTGCAGCCATCGCAAGCTGCATCCTCGTCTCCCGCGTGATCGGTGTCGACCGCATCGCAGACGAGGTCATGCTGAACGGTGCACCCTTCCGCAGAAGAAAGATTTTCAACGCTATGATCCGCTTCCTGTGCCCGTTCTTCGCCGCGATCATCCTCATCAGTTCTATCGCCAACGCATTTGGCTGGATCTCGATGTAACTCACACTTCGCAGTCACGGACGCTGCATCCTGTTTGCTGTGTCCCATAGGAATACAGATCAGGGCGGGATATCTCTTTTGCAAAAGAGATATCCCGCCTTTGCTGCACCCGGCGTTTCATGCAGGCAAGCAATACTTCAACGCGGCAGTCTATTGGAAGCTCAGAAGCGCGCTTTCCCCCTCGAAAATTCAAAGAAGATGATTTTCCCTCCCCCCGGCAAAAATCCTTCCCTTATGCTGTTTATCCCCCTGTTCACGCAGGGAAACATATAAGCGCTAAATTTCCTTTATGTCGAGCCGGAAAATCAGGCGCACCCTATAAATACAAAAAGAGAGCACCCATACGGGTGCTCTCTTTCTTTTATCAGCCGAATTAGCCGAACAGGGACATCAGGACGCCTGCGGCGATAGCGGAACCGATAACACCTGCAACGTTCGGGCCCATGGCGTGCATGAGCAGGAAGTTCGCGGGGTTCTCCTTCTGGCCGACGACCTGGGAAACACGCGCGGCCATCGGGACGGCGGAAACGCCGGCGGAGCCGATCAGCGGGTTGATCTTTTCCTTCAGGAACAGGTTCATGAGCTTGGCCAGCAGCACGCCGCCCGCGGTGCCGAAACCGAACGCGACGATACCCATTGCCATGATCTCAAGGGTCTGAACGGAAAGGAAGGTGGTGGCGGTGGCGGTAGCACCGACGGTGAAGCCGAGGAAGATGGTGACGATGTTCATCAGCTCGTTACCGGCGGTCTTCTGCAGACGATCCACAACGCCGGACTCCTTGAACAGGTTACCGAGCATCAGGCACGCGATCAGAGGAGCGGCAGAGGGAACGAGCAGCGCCACGAACACGGTGATCATGATGGGGAAGATGATCTTCTCGCGCTTGCTGACCTGACGCAGCGGGCGCATCACGATCTTGCGCTCTTCCTTGGTGGTCAGCGCCTTCATGATGGGGGGCTGGATGACCGGAACGAGCGCCATGTAAGAGTAAGCGGCAACGGCGATAGGACCGAGCAGCTCGGGGGCGAGACGGGAGGTGACGAAGATCGCGGTCGGGCCGTCAGCGCCGCCGATGATACCGATGGAGGCAGACTGCTGATAGGTGAAGCCCATGAACTGGGTGCCGACATAGGTCATGAAGATACCGAGCTGAGCGGCAGCGCCGAGCAGCAGGGACTTGGGGTTGGCGATCAGGGGGCCGAAGTCTGTCATCGTGCCGACGCCCATGAAGATCAGGCAGGGGTAGATACCGAGCTTAACGCCGAGGTAGAGGACGTCGAGCAGGCCGAGGCTCACGGTGCTGCCGACCGCCCACGGAGCAAGCACCGCATCGGCAACGCCGGCCTCCGACATCTCTGTCAGGAATTCCTGCGTGATGGGCGCCCCTCCGAAGAGGTCCCAATGGACGTGTCCTCCGGCGAATAAGATCTCGTGGAACATATCCGCACCGGGAAGGTTGGTGCACAGCATACCGAACGCGATGGGCAGGAGCAGCAGCGGCTCAAAGCCCTTCACGATGGCCAGATACAGCAGCGCGAAGGAAATGCCGATCATGATGAGGCATTTCCAGTTGCCCTCCTGACCAAACATATAGAAGCCGGTCTGCTGCATGAAATTGATAATAGCAGGCATTTATGTTTAGATTCCTTTCACAGTTTATTGAGCAAGAGGTACCTGACTTAGCCGATGACGCACAGAACGTCGCCGGGGTTGACAGCAGCGCCCTTGGAAACTGCAACAGAGGAAATGGTGCCGGCGCAGGGAGCGAAGATCTCGTTCTCCATCTTCATGGCCTCGAGGATGAACAGCAGATCGCCTTCCTTGACGGCCTGGCCAGCGGCGACCTTCACATCAAGGATGGTGCCGGGCATGGGGCTGGAGACAGTGCCGGCGCCTGCGGGAGCGGCAGCCTTGGGAGCAGCAGCGGGAGCGGCGGCAGGAGCAGCAGCGGGAGCGGGAGCGGCAGCGCGGGCAACAGGAGCCGCGGCAGCGCGGGAGACGGGAGCGGAAGCCATACGGTTGCCGCCGGCGGCGGACTCGACGGTGACTTCGTAGGTGGTACCGTTAACGGTGACATTGTACTGCTTGATCATGGTTGTTCTCTCCTAAAATAAAATTAGATTTTTTTAATGTTGACGATGTTCATGCTGCGGGAGGAAATGCCGACCTCTTCCGAGAGAGCGGCAGTGATCGCGGCCACGATCTCGGGCTGCATTCCCTGCGGCGCGGGGGCCGGTGCGGAAGCGGCAGCAGGAGCAGCGGCAGCGGCGGCAGGTGCCTTTTCCTTGCCCTTGAGAATTGCACCCATTGCCATGGTGAGGAAAATGATGCAGATCAGGCCAAAGAACACCGTGCCGATACCCATCAGGGTGACGAAAAGGCTACTGTATTCCATTTCTTCCTTTTACCTTTCAATATTGGATTATAGCAAAGCGATTGCGGGATTTGCAAGCGCGTATGCACATTTTGCGCATTTTTAACAGCTTTTCCCTCCTGCCTTGTAAACGGGCAGGAGGGAAAAAAGACTTTCCTTACTGCACGGAGAGCACGTCGGCAAACGCCTGAATAGCGGTCGCCGCCTGGCCGAAGTCGCGCATCTGCTGGTCGATGCCGAGCTTGATGAAGGGGATACCCGCAGCGTCGAGCGCCTTCTTCAGGTACGGGAACTCCATCTCCTCGGGGTCGCAGAACTGCTGCATAAACAGCACCAGGCCCTGCGCGCCGGACTCCTTGACCATGTTGGCCACGAACTCACCGCGACGGTTCTTGTTGGACTGCGGATCGTAGAGCAGCACATCGTAGTCGGTGTTGGTGAACTGCTCGACGAGGGCCATCATCGGGTCGCCCTCTTCGCTCGCGTCGGTGCGGAAGGCACGGGACTCGTGGGCAACATCGTCCGCCGCGATAGCGACGTTGTTGTCCTTGAAGATCTTGAGGAGGGTCGGGTTGTCGCAGATGATGCCGGAGGTGACGACCTTGACGCCGTTCCACTTAGCCTCGGGCAGAGCCTTGAGCTCAGCGTTGAGGGCCTCGAGCTTCTCGGTGTACTCGGCCTTATCCATAAACCAGGCAGCCTTGAGGACGGCCGAGCGCATGATCGGGTCGATCACGTCGCAGTGGGCGCTTGCGAGCTTGACGAACTCACGGCGGGCAGCACGGGACTTGTTGTAGACCTTGATGGCCGCGGCGATGTCTTCGCTCTTGATCTCGTGACCGGCGATCTTTTCAAGACCGGCCTTGACATCGTTGTACTGGTCAAGGCAGAACTGCTTGCCCCAGTCGGCAAAACGGTTCTGGGGATGGGCGAGGAAGATGCAGGGCAGCTTCTCGCTCATGGCGACGCGGATGTTCTGGCTCATGGGGCGCAGCGTGTCGCAGATGGTCGGGGTGATCACACCGTCCAGCAGATCCATCGTACCGTCGAGCAGCATCTCGAGGTCGAGCTGCGCGATGGTGCAGTAGAAGGTCGCGCAGTATTCCTTGGCGCGCTGCTCGGTCTTGTTGTTGCTGCCCCACATACCGAAGGGCATCATGCCGGCGGCATAGACCAGCTCTTCGGGCGCGTAATAAGGCATCACGCCAATGCACTTTTTACCGGCATCCTTGCAGGCCTTGAGCTGGCCCTTGGGATCGGCGGCAATGGCGGAAAATTCATTCACGATAGCTTCGATACTCATTTTTTCACGCCCTCCTTAGTCTTTCTTGTTGGCTTCCATAGCCTCGACCAGGCCCTGCACGCGGGTCGCGTACTGCGCTTCGTTGAAGTTGCGCGGGTCAGCCTGGTCACCGTCGAAGCCGGCGCACGGCACGCCGAGGTCCGCAGTGAAGCGGCGCTGCATCTCGGCCATGTAACCGGACCAGGGCTTGCAGGAGCGGTTGTAGTGGACGAGCACGCCGTCGACCTTGTTGTCGCGGCAGATGCCTTCACGCCAAGCAACGCCCTGCTCGATGCAGACGGAGTTCGGAGCCTTGTAGTAAGCGCGGGCCATTTCGTCCATGTTGTTGTAAACAAAGCCGAACGCGGGCGCATAAACAACGGCGGTAACGTTGATGCCGTTTTCCTTCAGGGGCTTGAAGAGGTTCGGAAGCTTCGGCCAGCAGGGGATGCCCTCGAACATGACGCGGTACTGCTCGGGGAAGGGCAGCGTGGAGGTGCCTTCCTCAATGTTCTTCTGCAGGTCCTTGGAAAGGAGCTCGAAGGCGTCGGCAGCAGCTTCCTTGCCGCGGGCGGTGACGACGTCGGCCATGTGGTTGAAGAGGTCGAAACCGCTCATCGGGGCGGGCTTGTACTGCAGGAAGTCGCAGACCTTCAGCCAGTTCTGCGCGGTGCGGTTCGCGTGCTTGCAGGCAAGCTCGAACTTCTTCTCGTCGAACTTCTTGCCGGTGAGCTTTTCGAGCTCATGGATGGCGTTGTCGAACTGGGCGCGGACGTACTTGACAGCGGAATCGCTGACTTCCACGGTGTTGTTGTAGGGGATATCGACCATGATGAGGGGGATGTTGCACATACGGGCGATATTCTCATACCACTTGGTCATGCAGTTGCAGATGTTGTTGCAGCAGAGGACGAAGTCCGGCTGGGGGATGCGCATCTGCTTGTAGGGCTTGATGGCCTCGCGGCGGAAGTTCTTGTAGGCGATCTCCTTCTCGGTGGTCTCGGGCAGAGCCTCGATCTCATAGATATCGTCAAGAACGGTGTAGGGGACCTGCGTCTTGGGGTCCTTCTTGGGCTTGCCGGTCTCAGGATCGATGACGACCTTGCCGTTCTCGTCCTTGAGGGGCTTGCCGCTGTTGGGGTCGATGATGAATTCGAGCGTTTCGGGGTCGAACTTGCGGCTCGCGCGCTTACCGGCGGCGTAAGCCAGGGAGATACGGGCATAGCCGCAGATATCATTGTCGAAGCCGAGGTCTTCCGCGGCCTGGCACATGATCTCGCCGTCGCGCTGGGCAGCGATACCGGCAGCCTGGTTCTCCGGGTACATCACGTTGAGGTCAAAGGCCTCAGCAAGCTCGCAGGGGAACTTGGAGCTGGACCAACCGACCAGCTTACCCTGCTTCTTCGCTTCACGGGCGTCGGCATAGACGTCATCGACGACCTTGCGCAGGGCAAGCACGCCGGGACTGACTTGTTTAGCCATGATTGATTCCTCCTAATGCGATATTGATAATTGAATACGATCTACTGCTTTTTCAGAGCCTTCTGATAAGCGAACAGAGCGGCGCCGAGCGCGCCGTTGTACTGCGTGAGAGGCGTGGTGTGGATCTCGTGGCCGAGCTGCTCGCGCAGCGCCTGCACGATGCCGTGGTTCTGGGCGACGCCGCCGGTCATCACCACGTCGTCGCGCACACCGATACGGTGGCAGAGGCCGGAAACACGGCCCGCGACGGACTTGTGGATGCCGTGGATGATGTCGCACTTGTCGGTGCCCATGGCGAGCTGCGAGATGACCTCGCTCTCGGCAAAGACCGTGCAGGTCGAGCTGATGCCGACCTCCTTGGTCGACTTATCGCCAAGGTCGCCGAGGTCTTCGACCTTCACTTCGAGCACGCGGGCCATGACATCGAGGAAGCGGCCGGTACCGGCTGCGCACTTGTCGTTCATGACGAAGTTCTTCATCATGCCGTTTTCGATCTCGATGACCTTTACGTCCTGGCCGCCGATATCGATGACCGTGCGGACGTTCGGGAAGAGGAAGGCCGCGCCCCTGGCATGGCAGGAAAGCTCGCTCATCTGCATATCGGCAAGCCCGTCAAGGCTGTTGCGGCCATAGCCCGTGGCAAGGACAAAGTCCATCTGCTCGCGCGTCCTGCCCGCGTTTTCCAACACCTGCGCGATCGCGCGGGAGGGGCCGGACGTGCCCGTGCCGACCGCGACAAGGGACTTTGCGACGATCTCGCTGCCGTCCTTCAGGATCACACACTTCGACGCGGTAGAGCCCACGTCGATACCCATGGTATAAATGCTCATCGTTTCTCTCCGTTTTCATGATCGCAGACTGCGCGGTCTTGCCGCCGCGCAGTCTGCGCCGCGAAAGCGTATTTTATGCGCTTGACTTACTGCGCGTTGAGCGCGTCGTAGTCGCGGATGACGCGCGGCAGCAGCATCTGATGGACCGGGCAGATGCTCTCGGGATTCTGATAGCAGGCGTTGGCGAAGGCCTGGATGTAGGGACGAATGTCGTTCATGTCGACGATCTCGTCGGTCAGGCCCGCCTTGGCGCAGAACTTCGGGCTGGACTTCTTGGCATAGTCCTGGATCAGCGCGTTCATCTTGTCGATGGTGGGCTGCAGATCCTCGCCGGCCTTCTCTTCCTTCACGAGACGGCGGGCATACATGGCGGCCGCAGCGGTCTCGCCGTGCATGACGTAGATCTCGGTGGTGGCGGTGCCGATGGAGAAGGCGTTGTTGTCGTTGCCCTGCGGACCGCCGAGGACGTAGTGCGCAGCGGCGGTGCCCTTGCGGAGCGTGATCTCCATCATCGGCAGCTTGCTGGACTGGATGGAATAGATCAGGCTCTGGCCGAGGCCGAGGAGCTCGGCGCGCTCAGCGTCGTTGCCGACGTCGATACCGGTGGTATCCTGGACCCACAGCATCGGGATGCGGTCACGAGCGCAGAGGGTGACGAACTCGTTCATCTTGATGAGGCCCTGGCGATACAGCTTGCCGCCAACGCCCATCGCCTGACCGTAGGTCGCCATCTTATACTCGGGGTAGTTCATCAGCATACCCTGATAGTTAGCGACAACGCCGACGAGCAGACCGTCGATCTTGGCAAGGCCGGTGATCATCTCGGGGCCGTAGCCGTGCTTATACTCCATGAACTCGGAGCCGTCGAACAGACGCGCGAGGACCTCGACCATGTCGTAGGAGCGCTTCTGGTTGAAGGGAACGATGCTGTAGAGATCGTTCGCGTCGAAGAGGGGCTCCTTCGGGTCGTCAACGCGGAAGAACTCGGGATCGTAAGCGGGCAGCATGGCCATGTACTTACGGATACCGGCGAGCACGCCCTCTTCATCGGCGTAGACCTCGCGGAAGAAGCCGGTCTCGCCGTAGTGGATAGCGACGGTGCCGGGGATGTCGCTCTTGAGGTTCTTCTGTGCCTTGATGAGCGCCTCGGCAGCCTCCTTATCCACATGACCCTTGGGGCTCATGCCGCCGACGATGCCGGCGCCGCCGACCGCCATGTTAGCGTCCTGATGCGCGATCAGGATGGTCGGGGAGATGGAGTGATAGCCGCCGCCCGCGGGGTTGGTGCCGTAGATGCCGACGATGACGGGCACGCCCATCTGGTTGAGCTCGCTGTTGCGATAGAACGGGGTGCCGCCGCCGCGACGGTTGGGATAGACCTTCTCCTGCTCGTCGAGCTTAACGCCGGAGCAGTTCAGCACGTAAACGAGGGGGATGCGCAGGCGCTTGGCCGTGTCGCTGCCGCGCAGCAGGCTGTCGGCCTGGCCGGGGACCCAGGCGCCGGCGAGCTTCTTGTTGTCGCTGGCGATGATGACGGCCCACTTGCCGTCGATACGGCCGAGGCCCTTGACGATGCCGACGCTGCCGTTCTTGTTGTCCTGGGGATTGTAGAGGCTGTTGAGGGGGCACCAGGTGCCTTCGTCAACAAGCTCCATGATGCGCTGCATCGCGGTCCACTGACCGGACTCGTTGAGAGCCTCGGTGCTCTTGCCGGCTTCGAGAGCGGCCTCGCGGATCTCATGGATCTCCTGCTCGACCGCCTGGATCTCAGCGGCGTTGTCCTCATGGAACGTGCTGATGTCCTTACCGATCACCGGCATATTCTGGAAATAAGAGGGCATGGAATATTCGCTCATGTTATGTTCTCCTTCTTATTAAAATAACAAATTACTTATCCTTGGGGACCTTGATGAACGCCTGGCCCGGGTCGATCTCCTCGCGGATGAGGCGGATGATCTCCGGAGAGGGGCCTTCCATCAGCTCGGCGCGGGAAACGTCGATTTCGAAGCCGGTGTTCTCCTGCACCATCTCGGGGGAGGAGAACGGGTAGTAGTAAGCGAGGTACATACGCTTGGTCTCTTCATCAAACTTCATGATGCCGAGGTCGGTGACGACCATCTGAGGACCACGGTTGCCGGGCAGACCCGCGCGCTCACGACCGCCGGGGCCGTCCATCCAGCCGCAGGAGGTGATGTAGTCGACGTGATCCATGAAGCGGCGCTTCTGGTGCTGCATCATGATGATGGTGTTGCAGTAGGTGGCAATGCCGTTGGCGCCGCCGGAACCGGTGAAACGGGTGGTGGGCTGCAGGTAGTCGCCCTTGCCGAAGATGCAGGTGGAGTTCACGTTGCCGTACGGGTCGATCTGAGCGCCGCCGATGAAGGCAACGAGACGATCCTCGTCGTGCAGCCACTCGTTGGCCTCGAAGCCGACGAAGCGGATGTTGGGCCACTGCACGGCGCAGTGCGCCATGAAGCGGTTATCGCCGACAGAGCGGGGGACCTCAACGGGGTCGCAGTCCATCAGGCCGGACTCGACGATGGGGTGGCAGCTGGGGCAGACCGCGCGCTTGGCGAGGGACGCACCGATCAGCGGCAGACCCGTACCGACAATGACGATCTGGTTTTCCTTGATGTTCTTAGCAATGGCATAAGCCTGCATTTCCTGCTTGGTATACTTTGTATAATCAGACATTTCTATTTAGCCTCCCAAACCTTAGTGTGTAGTGGAATAGCCGAGGTGCGGCTCGTTCTTCAGGCGCATCAGACGGCTGCCGCCGATCTTGTCGAGCAGCGCGGCCTGATCTTCGCAGCTGTAGACCCACTTTTCAACGTAATCCTTGAAGGTCTCGGGCACCTTCTCGCCGCTCTTGGCGAGCTCGAAGGCCTTCTGCGCATTTTCGGCGGCGAGCTTGAGCTTCTCGTCCTCGGGGGCCTTCTCAAGCGCCTTGGCAGCCTTGGCAGCAGCCTTCTCGAGCTGCTTGACGGCATCCTCGGCATCCTGATACTTGGAAGCCTTGTCGTATTCCTTCAGGCCGGCATCGTCGTCGTCATAGTAGGCATAGCACTGAGAGGGCCATGCGCCGTAGGGAGCCTTGACGACCGCCTGCACGCACTCGCCGAAGATACGGGTCTTGGTCGGGTCGCGGCGGATGAACTCGTCGGAGACGATCTCCTCGCAGGTAACGATGGTCTTGCGCGCGGCGATCGCGATGTCGATGTCGTGGAACTCGTCGCCGCAGATGATGCAGGTGCCGTCCGGAGAGGCCTGCTGAACATGGATGATGGCGGTGTCGATCTTGGGAACAGGAACAGCAACGACCTTCTGGCCAGGAACCATGGGGTTGTCGATCTCGGCGCACTTGAGATCCTCGATCTTGGGCATCTGCTTGCGCTTTTCCTCGCTGATGCCCCAGAACTTCATCAGGCCGCTGCCCTGCATCAGGCGCACCGGCAGGAACGGAAGGCCGAGAGAAGAGGCGTGGAGCATGAGCATGAGAACGTCCTGAGAATAGTCCTCATACGTGAGCTTGCCCTGCTCGATGAACGCGCGGAAACGACGGGAAACATTGGTATAGCCGGAGTTGGCGGTGTAGCAGTTGATGTAAGCCGCCACACGGCCCTCGCCGATGAGCATATCGACCTCGCCGCCGCCGGGACCGGCGTAAACGATGAAGTCCTTCTGACCCTGGCGCAGGATCTCGGAGACCGTAGCATAGGGCTTGCGGTTGGTGGTGAAGCCGCCGATCGCAAGGGTATCGCCGTTTTCGACGTACTTTGCAACGGCATCGTGCAATGTCATGACCTTATTCAAGATAAAACCCTCCCTGATTTTGATGAACGTGTTTTATGGCCAATGAGCATCTTGCATGGATTCCTTCAAAAATCCGCAGATTGGTGCTCATACAGGCTTCAGTTTAGATTATAGTGGAACTCCCGCATGAAATCAATGAAAATCGGCTCAGAAGATTCAAAAAAACTGAACAAATTTTCAGCTCGTTTTTTGTCGTTTCCGTGAATGTACGTCCGTTTGATTTGTTAAAAACGCCCTTTTTTTGCAAGTTTTCCTGCAATATCAGCATCGTTTTCCCTCCCCCACGCACGCAAAAAGAGAGCCGAAGGGTCTTCCCTCCGGCTCTCTTCGTCGCTCTTATTCGTTTTTCGTCTGTCCTGTCAGCTTCGCGTATCGGTGCAGCAGCACCGCCAACTGCTCGCGCGTTAAAAAGCTGCGGTATTGCCGGTTTCCTGTTTCATCGCCCGCGATCAGCCCCGTTTTCTCCGCCCAGGCGCGCGCCTCCGCACTCCAGTGCGCAGGCTGTTGCTGCGCAAGCGTTTTGAGATAGGTCTCCATCCGCTCGTTGAACTCCTGCTGTGTCATCTCTTCCTCCTCAAATCGCGGCATGGGCGGCGGATAGCGCCGCGCGCGCACCATCGCGCTCGTGTACGTTCCGCCCGCGTCCCACTGAAAATGCGGCCGGTCGGGAAAGCTCCGCCAGTCTCCGCCCCATGAAAAGCCGACCTTTTTCCCCAGATTCCCCATCTTCACGAAAAACGCAGGGTCGTCGTACTCGTGGCCCGCTTCATTTTTGCAAATGTCGAAGGCCAATCCTGCATGATCGGCGTGGAACGAAGGCACCACCGCTCCCTTGGCGGCGTAGCCCTTTTCCGCGAGCATTCTCTGATACTCGGCGTCGCGTACCGTCTCGGTCACCAGCGCGTGCAGTCCCTCGCGCTCGGCAAGGGCGATCAGCGACCGGCAGTTTGCCGCCACGTCCGCGCGCAGATCATCAATGTCCCGGCTGTGCCGCATTTTACGTCTCCTCCTGTGTTTTGCCGTTCTGTGTGCCGAAATAAAACGCGATCACCATAAGATACACCGTGTTGAACTCTTGCGTCACCTTTGTCTGCACCGTCAGGACGCAGAAGGTGACCGTCAGGCAGATCGTCACGATGCTCTTCACACTCAGAAGATTCGCCAGTCTCTTTTTCACAAGCTCCATACCCTCACCCCTCGCAGTCCTGCCCGCGGCACGCCGTTTCATACGTCACGCCGCCGCTCGTATTTTCCGCCTTTGCCTTTGCGTAATAGCACGCAGCGCTCGTCCCGTAGGCGCCCCATGCCGCCGTCACCATCGTCGCGATCCACGGCAGCGTACCCATAAAACCCGACGCAACCGCGAGCCTCGCCAGCGCAAAGCCCTGATACGTTGTATACAGCACGATCGCACTCTCGAGCAGC
The DNA here is from genome assembly GCA_900550165.1 of uncultured Eubacteriales bacterium. GTDB lineage: Bacteria > Bacillota > Clostridia > Oscillospirales > Oscillospiraceae > Hominicoprocola. Next base: position 13,700 of record URQY01000002.1, on the reverse strand, counting down.
AGCAATACCTTGGAAAAGCTCATTTTCTTTTTCTTCATTCTTATACGCTCCCCCCGGTCATCAGCAGGGAGATTGCCGCCCCGATGAGCGCGTACAGCACGCGGTCGATCATCGCGTCCCATCGCTTCCCGCCCTTTTGCGTGATGGTCTTCACATCCGCCTTGATCTCCTTCACGTCGCGCTCCACACCCATCTCACGCGAGGCAAGCACCTCCACCGCCGTTACCAGCTTATTCAGGTCCTTCTGCTGCTGTTCCAGCCGCTCGATGCGGTGCGTGTTGGATCTTGCGCGCTGCTCGGTCTCGGTCAGCTTGACCGAAAGCTCCTGTTCCGTCATGCATCCGCCACCGCCTTTTCAAAGCTTTCCCACGTGTGGTGCTTTTCGTCCTCCACGATTCTCCATGTAAAGCCCTGCGCCTCGCACTCGCGCCATGTGAGATAGCGGAAATAGAACTCCACCAGCAAATGGCAGGGGATGATATCAAGGATGATGCGCTCCACCTGCGAAAACTCATCCGGCACACCCACCGTGTTCGGGAACCAGACCTTCACCGTCCCCTTCTTCTCCGTCTCCTCTGCCAGCGCCTTGATGCCGCAGCCGCCGAGCGTCGAGTTGATCGCGTCCAGCGTGAAGCTGTCGGCGCTGATGCGCGCAAGCGCGGCGATGGCCTCGCGCCGCAGCGCGGTCGAAACGTGCACCGGACAGCGGGAAAAGAGCTTTTCCCGTCTCGTAAGGCCCTCGCCCTCCGCCGTCTGCAAGAGCCCCTCTTTTTCGGCGTATCCTATCGCATCATCCGCACTGTCCAGCGCTTTGCCCGCCGCATACAGCTCGCCGCCGCTGATGCTGCCCCGCTCTGTGCGGTAAATGCGCATCGGCTCTATCAGGCGGCAGAGATAGTCATAATATGTCATGCGTCTTCACCCGTCCCGATCTCTGTGATCGTCACTGTGCCGAGCACCGGCAGCTCTGTTGCACTGATGCCTACATCCTCGTCCGGAGCGAGCAGATGGCAGTTCTTTACGCCCTCCACACCGTAGAGGATGCTCGCAAGCTTCGCCGTATAGACGGGCTCGCCCAACCGCTCTCCGGTAAAGTAGGCCTGAAGCGCCGCCGTCGCCGCACCGGTGATCTCCTGCATCGTCCAGCCCTGCTCTGCCGTCAGCTCCGCGCTCACATTGATCGTTTTTTCCGTCGGTGCCTTGATCTCCACATCCACCGCGATCTCGCGCTTTTTCTGCAAGGCCGCCCTGATCTCACCGAGCAGCTCTTCCTCCGGCGCCCCCGCATGCGTCGAAACGTACACATCCACCGTGCCGATACCGCGGGCGCGGCCGACCGCCTTTGCCGCCGCTACGCTCGGAAAGCGCATCGCCTCCTGCTCGTAAAAGGCCGCGTTCGCGCCGTTTGGCAGCCGCTTGTAGCTCTCCAACACGCGCTCGCGCAGCTTCTCGTCGCTCTCCTCGTCGCTGCCGCCGGAGAATGCCTCCGGATTTGTGCACTGCGTGATGCCCACGGGATAGACCGACATGATGTGCACTGCGCCCGCGATGGCATTGCCCTTTGCCCCCGCTTCCACGGCGCGCGCCGGCACGTCAACGCTCGTCTCGCCCTTTCGGAGCGTCGCCTTTTCCGCCGTTTCAAATCGCACGCCAGCGCTCGTCATCGCAACGCTCCCCGCATCGATCTCATAGTCCGTCACCGCCGCCGACGGCGCGGAAAATCGCAGCCCCCCCGCCGCCTTCGCCGCCGGAAGGCGCGCCAGCGCGCGCGTCTCGGCGTGATAGTCGAGATACTGCCCCTGCGCCGTCTGCGGAAAGCTCTGGTCCAGCACCCAGTCCGCCTGCGCCAGCAGCGACTGCACCTCCGCCGCCAGCGCGTAAAGGCGCACCATCATATCGCTGCCGTCATTTGGCACAAAGCCCGTCTCCTCTGCGAATACCGCGCGCATCCGCTCGTAGATCGTCCTCAGCTCTTCCATTTTCTCACTCTCCCCCGATCGTTACGCTGACCTCGCGCGTCTCTCCCTCATAGAGCAGCGCGAGGCGCAGCGTCAAAAGGTCTCCCTGCTGCTCCAGGGTCACATCGCTCACCGTCAGGCCCGTTTCCCCCGCCAGCGTCTCGGCCGCATACTGCTTCGCCGCCGTCGCGCGGCTCTCGCCCTTTTCCCGCCACAAAAGGTGCAGCTCGCTGCCCAAGTCCGGCGAAAGCACAAAGCTCCCACGCCGGACAATCAGCTTGTAGAGCACGCGCTGGAGCATCTCCTCCCAGCCGCTCACACGCACGAGCCCGCCCGCGCCGTCAGACACATAATCCCTGTCCCTGATCTTCAATTCCATCTCTCATCCTCCCAGCGGCAGATACGGCATCCCGTTGATGAACAGCACGCCGTTGATATCGATCCTGCCGCTGTTGCGCAGCACGATCTCTGTTCCCGCAGCGGCGGAGCGGATGCGCACCTCGCCCGGCGCAAGGTCATCGCTCGCCCGGTCCAGCGCGCCGACGGCATAGCTCTCCTCGCCGAAGGTCCCCCCGCGCACGACCAGCACATCCGTTCCCTTGCACGGCTGCCACTCATAACCGCCCGGGCCTACGGTCTTCACCTCGCGCTTTTCCCCGCTGCTGAACACCGCGGTCTCTTCCCCCTCGATCGTCACCGTGCCGCCCTGCGCCGAGGCCACATCCTGTATCTCGTGCGCCGCCAGCTTTCTCGATAGCCACATAGTCTCTCACTCCTTCTGCAGGCTCACTTCGCTCGCCTCTCCGCTCTCGCCGAAGCGCCGCTTGCATTCGATCACGCGAAACCGCCCGCCGATCCCAAGCTTCGTCCCGCTCACGTTTGCCGTGTCGCCAGGAGCGGCGGAGAAGCCTCCCGCGATCGTTATGCGCAGCGTCTCCGCCCCCTCCTTCGACTTTTTGATCTGATATTCGCCCGTGCAGCGCATCGTCTGCGCACCGCTTTTCGCCGGCACGTAGAATACCCTCCGGCTCGTTCCGCCGCGCGCGCAGAAATCCGCGTTTTTCACGCTCTGCCGCGCGCCCGCTCGTTTGTCCACCACCAACGCCTCGGCGATCACGCCGTAGCGCTTGTCGCAGTAGGCAAGCGCCGTCACGCTCGTCTGCGCATCGATCGTCACGTCCGCACCTCTGTGCGTCCGTTTCAGCTCCAGCGTACCGGCCTTGTCGAAGTACGGCTCAACGCCCCCGTGCAGCGCCGCAAAGTCGTTCAGCGCCTTCCACTGGCTCGACCCGTTCGCTACGCGGTAGCTCGCGGCCGTCACCGCGTCATAGCCCGAGCAAATAATGCCATACGGCGTCACGTGGTTTTTGAGGATCTCCTCCATCGTCGCCCGCTGATAGCTCACCGCCTCCGCCTCGTTGTCGAGCAGCAGCGCCGCCATGCCGCGCCCGCTCAGCTCCAATTGCAAGCCCTTTTCGTCGCACGTCACGCTCGTCTCGTCCACAACGCCCGCAAACTCCACCGCGCCGTTCTCCTTCGCGGTAAAGCGCACCGCGCGGCGCAGCGTCTCCGCCATTGCCGCCTCATAGGGGCACCTCAGCGTAAAGCTGTCGCACGGCACGCTTCCCGTGTAGGAAAATTCCCATTGCAGCAGCGTCGGCAGCTCGAACTGCACACCGTCGCACGTCGTGATATACCCCTTCATCACGGCAGCATCACCCGCTCTCCCGCCGCGATGACATTCGGGTTCCTGATCTGCGGATTCGCCTCCAGCAGCGCTGCGAGCGTCACGCCGCAAGTGCTCGCGATGCCCCACAGCGTGTCGCCGCGCTTCACAGTGTAGCAGCCCGCACGCTGAGAAGGCGCAGCCGCCGTGCCGCTCCCGCCGCCCGTTCCGTTTACACGGATGAGCGACGTATCGAGCGGGCTCGTCTCCCAGAAGGCAAAGCGGTAGCGCACATAGTTTTCGAGCGGCTGCTGGGCAAGCTCGAGCGACACAAAATACGCCTGCGCCGCCTGCCACACCGGATGGATCAGCAGTCCCGCGCCGCCCCCATAGAAGACCGACGCCAGCTTTTTGAACTCATCATAGGCGCCCTTCCCCGCAAAGACGCCCTCGCCCTCCATCACACGGTAGCTCAGCCCCAGATCCTGCATCCCGTAGCGCCCGAAGGGCACCTTCGCCACCGCCACACGCCGCTGAAAGCGGATGGTGTATGTCTCCGGATTGTGCGGCCACACATAGTCCTTGTATCGCATCGGTGCAAGGTTCATTCTTCTCTCGTCCTCTCTCAGTAGAATAAAAAGCCGCCGTCATAGCGCCGCGCATCGCGCTCCAGACTCAGGGAAAACGACTCCGTCTCGCGCACTTCCTGCTCCCGCGCAAGTGAAAAGTCATTTTTCTCCCGCGCTGCCGCCGCACTTGCCCCGCCGCGGCCGTCTGCGCTCAGGAGCTTCTGCATCCAGCCGGACGCATCGTCCGCGCTTTCTGCACCCTTTACGCGCAAAAGCGCAGCTCGTTCCGCCGCAGTGCTCACCGGATCGGCAGAGAGCACGCCCGTCTCCCCCGTTCCTCCGTCTTCCCGCTGCGCGCCCCGCCCGAGCTTTCGGCCAAGCCTCGTCATAGCCGCAGCCGTCGGATCGTCCGGCGCTGTGCTTTCCCCGCTCTCCCGCATCTGCGCATCCTGCGTCGCCGGCTCATTCTCAGTGCGCGGTGCATTCCCCGTTTTTCCCTCTTTTGCGCCCTCCGGCACAAGGGAGAGGCGCTTTTTCAGCGCCTCTTCCCGCGCGCGCCACAGCTCTGTGCCTCTTTGCAGCGCCCATTCGATGTAATTCAAGGTTTTCGCCCCTCCTTCATGCGGATAAAGCGCGCCATGTCAAAGCTCGTGTTGCCGCCGCCTGCGGTTTCGCCGAGCTTTGCGCCGCAAATGCTGCACCGTGCCTCCTCCGCGCGCGTCCGGCACTCGGGGCACAGCCGCTCCATCGCCTCCTCGCGGTCGAGCATCTCGTGCACAAGGCAATAGAGGTAGTCTGCGTCCGTCATCTCCTGCGCGCGCTTTTCGCTCGGCAGCGCGGCGGCATATCGGAGCACGCGCCATTTCAGCCGTTCGTAGGGCGCGTGCTCCATGCTTTTTTTAGCGCTTCCACCTTCTCGCGCCCGTCCTCGCTCGACGGGTTCTCCACCCCGTCAAGCAGCGCGTAGCACCGCACCAGCTCGTTGATCTCGCCGACGCTCAGTGCATTTTCAACGTCCTCCGCGCTTGCAAAGGCCGCCTCTCCGCCCTCCGTCAGGCTTCTTTTGAGCAGTGCCGCATTCGCGCGCAGCGCGCGCTCTTCCTCGTCGGCACAGTCGAGCTGCGCGATCTCGCGCCGCAGCGCGAGCGTCTCGCGGGCCGAAAGCAGCCGCATCGCGCACGTTCTCTCCCCGATGCGCACCGTCTTCTCCCGCTCGCGCCCCAAAAAGTTCAGCAGAAGCTCGTCCATCAGCTTGCGATCTCCATGCGCTTACGCGCGATGATCGTCACCCTTTCCGCCGCCGGATCGCCGAGCTTTCCAGCCTCTTCAATGCTGCTCCAGCGGCACTGAGAGTAAATGATGCGCTTGTCCGGCTTGCAGATCACGAGCGAAAAGTCGTTCAGATCATAGAAATTGATGCCGTCGCCGATGGCCTCGTCCGTCGCATACAGGCGGCTTAATTCCAGCGTGTACTTGTTCGCGCCCGCGATCGTCGCCACCGGCTCGTTTTCGCCAAAGGCCTCGATCTCACGGCTCGTGCGGGTGGCCTTGGTCGTGTAGCTCTGCACCACCGCCACCTTTTTGCCGTCGACCTCCAGATAAATGTCGCTGCTCAGCGGCAATACCGTGTTTGCCATATTCTTTCCTCCTTACACCGTGATGTGCGCCGTCAGATAGATGCGGTTCAGCCCGTGCGCCACCGTAAAGCTGAATTCCACCAGACACACCGTCGGGTCGCTCTCGAGCGCCGTCACCTTCACCTCGCCGTAGCCGTCCACGATCTCGCGTGTCTTCATCTCCTCGAGCTCCAGCACCACCTGCGAGCGGATGGCTCCGCGGCTCTGCGCCGTGTTCTTGCTGCGGGCAAAGCGCGTGCGCAGCGCAGTGCGGATCGTCGGGATGACCTCATCCACGATCAGGATGGTCGTCAGCTCGCGCCATGTCGTGTCAGCGGCTCCACCGCTCGAGGTCTTCGTCGTGATGCCGCGCACCGGCGAGCACACGCCGCCCACACACTCGATGGGCGTCACGCCGCCGCGCACCAGCTGGTCGATCTCGTTGTCATTCAGCCGCTTGCTTACGCCATTGATCCCCGCAAGCTCCGCGCCGTTGATGGGGACCGAGGCGTCGCCGCCTCCCGCGATCACGCCCGCGACCGCCGCAGCCGCAAGCACCGCACTCGCCTCCGCGCCGCCATCCGGCGTAACGTCCGGCCCGACCAGCACCACGCGCTCGCTGTTGATCGCCTTCGCGTGGTCCGTCATCTGCGTCACCGTTTCCTCCGTGCCGCCCACGACCGCAATGCGCTCGCGTCTTGCCGCCGACGCGTTTTCCACGCTCGTTTTCAGGCTCTGGTGCACGCTCGTCTCCGCACTGTCGCACACCACAACGCCAACATCTTCCTCCTCATTCAGCGCCGCGAATGCACTCGCATAGTCCGCTGCGCCGTCCGGGTCCTCGCCAACGGCCACCGCCTTCACCGCGCCTGCGCCATTCTGGAACAGGACCTTCAGCAGCGCGCTCATGCCATACACGCCGCTCGCGTCCTCGCCGAACACGCTCTTTCCCTCTTCGTATGAGGTGATGAGCTGCACCTTGTTCGCTTCTCCCTTCGTCGCCACCGCCGCCGCGCCGATGGTCTTCGCCGCCGCGCGTGCGCTTACCACGCTCGATGCGTCGTAGGACGAATACACGCCCGGCCGCTCATGGATCGTACTATTCACGTTCTTTCACCGTGCCTTTCAATACAAAATCGGTAAACACCGTCTCGTCCTCTGCCCGCTCGCAAAGGAAATACGCCGCATATCCCGCGCTCGCGCACAGTCGGAACATCCCCGTCACCTTGTCCCATTCTGTCTGCCCGAGCTGCATCTCGCGCAGCCTGAGTCCCTCCGGCAGCGCTGTCATCAGCGCCTGCATCACGGTCTCCGCCGCCGTCTCGCAGCCATCCGCTCCCAGCTCTCTCGGCGCATAAATGTCCAGCGACAGCGTGAGAGCCATTCTTCGCCCATATACCTCGCGCACCTCCTGCGTCTTCTCATCCGCCCTCTGCCCGAGGTATTCAAGCCCGCCGCGCGGCTCGATGACCGTCTCCCGTGCGCCCACCGCTGTCATGGCGCGCTCACTCATTCTGAACTTCTCCGCGCTGTAGCTCTCCACCGCCATGCCGCCCGCGTCGGCGATCGCCTTCACCACCGCGCGCTTCACCTGCTTTACTGCCGTCATGTCGTCTCCTCCGGATGCAGTATCGCCCAGTAATAGGCGATCTCCCCGCCTGCATAAAACGGCGCCGCCCTGCGCACGACATACTGCCTTCCCCCGCAAATAACACGGTCGCCCATCGTGACCGCCGTCTCCGCCGGCCCCAGATACCGCCAGCACTGCTCGCTCACCGCGCCCAGCGCTGTCACGGAAAACGGCTCCTCGCCGCTTTCCCTTCGCAGCGGCTGGACAAATGCTTTTATCTGCACCGTGTCTTCACCTCGGCGCACCTCCACGCTCATGCCGCAGTGCACAAACGCCTCGCTCAACAGCTCTTTCATCCTCGCACCCCGAAAAAGCAGAATGCGCCATCCTTCGTATAGGGTCGCATCAGCGCCCACGCCTGCTCACGCAGCGCATCAAGGCGCTTGCCGCTCTCGCCGGGCGAGCACTTCGTCACTGTCAGGTCGCCCGCGCGCAGGGAGGATAGCTCCTCCCCGCCCGCCTTCGCGCTTTGCAGCGCCGCCGCCGACAAAAATGCCGCCGCGCAGACAAACGCGCTCGCGCACGCTTCTTTGGAAACGCCCTCTCTCAGCCGCTGCTCGAGCATCTCCTCCTGTGCCGCGCACAGCATCGCGAGCATTTCCTTCTCGCCCTCATCTGCCTTGGTCAGCGCGCACGCGATCGCAAAGATCTGCTCGCTCATGCTCTCTGCCATCTACTCTCCCTCCTTACTCTTTTACTGTAAGGACAGCACCTTCGAGGCCTCCTGATAAGGCTTGGCAAAGCCCGAAATGCTCGTGATGGCCGCGCGCTCCAGCTGGCGGTCGATGAGCTTGTCGTACTCGACCAGCACCTCGCTGCCACAGATGCGCTCGAGCGCATAGTTCTTGTCAAGGCCGATGATCTTGCCCGCGGGCATTGCGCTCGTGCGCAGGAGCTTCGCACCCAGCGGGGTCGCGAGCGTGCCCGTGCCCTGGAAGTTGAGGCCCGTCAGCGGGTTCTGGAACTCCGAGAGCTTGAGCATCGCGAGCATCATGTCGCTGCCCATCAGCATCGTGTTCATCGTATAGGGGTCAAACTGCGACCAGAAGCCCAGCAGCGCGTCATAGCTCAGCGTGCCCTTCGTGCCGCCGATGCCGCCATCGCCGATGGTATAGCTTGTTGCCGCATTGTTGTTGCCGTCGCCGTTCATCAAAACGTCGATGGCGTCCTTTAAGTGCATGCGCGCGATGTACGCGCCGATCTGGCGCAGCGTCACAGAGAAGAGGTCCAGTCGCTGGAAGCGGATAACCTCATAGGACGCGACCAGCATTCTGCCGCGCTTGTGGAGCTTCACGAGATTTTCCTGCGTGCGGATGCTGGTCGTCGGGATGCCCGCGCCCTCCTCCACTCGCTTGAGCTCCTTGTCGTCATCCGTCGGAACGGACGCGATAGAGCGGTAGTCCATGCCGTCAAAATTCGTCACGGTCGCAGTGATGTCGGGCAGGATGTCGCTTTCCATACCCTGGCGCACCACGCGGGAGACGAACTCCGGAAACAGCACGGACGATTCGCTCGTGTGGAAAAACTTTTCCACCATGTCGCTGCCCGCGCCCTTGACGTGGATATCAAAGCGCTTGAGCTGGCGCTGGAAGGCGTCGAGTCCCTCGAGCGCCGTGCCCTTGTAGTTCTCGCTCGGGTCGAGCGATTCGAGCACCTTCAGAAAACTTCTGCCGTTCTGGCCGTACATGCCCTTTTCGAGCTTCACATTTTCATACTGATAAGCCATTTGTCCTTCTCCTCCTTAAAGCTTGATGACAGCCTTGCCCGCCGCGCTGTCCACGCTCAGCACAAGATAGCTGCTGCCGCTCTGGTTCTCGCCCGCCTTGCTCACGCCGCCCGAGCCGTCCGCCACCAGCTCACTAAAGCCCACCGCAGGCGCCGTGCCGCTGTATTTCACGCTCGCAAGGCCGCCGAGCTGCACCGTGCAGGCCTTGCCGTCATGTGCGACGGCGCGCACCACGCCGCAGAAGCCGTCGCCCGCCGTGCACTTGCCCACCGTGCCGTTCGCGCTCACCTTCACAATGTCGCCCTCGCTGACCGCGCCGCAAACAAATGTTGCGCACCACTCGCCGATGCCCTCATAAGAAATGCTCATACCGTTCCTCCTTGATCTGTTGTTCTATCCAAAAAGCGCCGCTGCTTTTTGTTCCTTTTCACACGCGAAAGTCGCTCTCGTCCTCCGCCGCTTTCGTCTTCTCTCCGTAAGTGAGCTGCGTGCGCAGCCCCAGCTTTTTCGCCATCTTCCCGCGATACAGCTTCTCCATCTCCTTGAGCTCGCTCTCGTCGAGCTTTTCCGCGAGCTTTTCAATGGCCTCGCCATCCGCCTCCTGCTCGCACACGAGCATCAGCCGCTTCACCTCGCCGCGCAGCTCACTCAAGTAGCGCTTACCGACCTCCGCCTGCTTTTCAAGGCTTTCAAGCTCCCTCTGGTTCGCTCTTGACCCGCGCCGCTTGACGAGCGTCTTGAGCGTGCCCACGTCCTCTCCGCCGCAGCGCTTCAAAACGCCCGCTCTCGGCTGCGCCGGCACCGCTACAAAGCTCCACTCATACGCGTCCTGCGCGTTCACAAGCTCCGCGCAGCACACCTTGCCGCCGTACACTTCGCCCTTTTTGTGCGCGCAGGTGTTGATGTCCTCACCACAGATGGAGCACACGCACCTTTCCACGCTGCACCCCACGCTCACTTCCTTTTTGATGCCGCCCTCGATCTGCGCGATCAGCGCGTCGTTCTCGCCACCGCGCAGCATATACGCATAGCCCTTGAGATAGCAGCGCCCCTCGCCCTGCGAGCAAACGCCCTCTTCCTCCACGATCTCCGTGCGGTAGATGCGCGCCGCCTGCCCCTTCGCCGTCCACTCGTGGTCAAAAATGCCGCTTTTGCCCACAAACAGCTCCGCGAGCTCTTCGAGCGTCGCGCGCGGAAAGCGCTCGCCGTCCCGGTCCACCTCGTTGTCGCACAGCCGCACGGCAAAGGTGTAGACCTCGTCCTCTTTGAGCGCGCGCTTCGTGAACTGATTGATGATCGCCAGTTCCTCGCGCGTCACCATGCTGTTTTTGAGCCCATTGCTCTCTTTTCTCACTTCCATGCTCATTTCCCCTCCGCTTCATCATTTTCCTGCCTGAGCTTTCGCGCCTGCTGCAAGTAGAGTGCCGCTTTGGCCTCCTCCACCTCATCCTGCAGGTTGATGTCCTCCCAGTCCACCACCGCACGGCAGCCGTAGCCGTGCATCCTAAGCCACAGCGTACAGACGCGCTCGATGACCGGTTCGAGCGTGCGCCGCAGCGCCGTGATCTCGCTTGTCAGCATATCCGCCTGCTGCGAGCTCATCCGCTCGGTCGACGACCAGCTCAGCCCCAGCATAAACGGCGGCAGCCCCGTCTTCGCCACCAGCTGCTCTAAGATCTGCCGTACCGGCGTCTCGCTGTCGAGGATCTGGTTGTCCGCGCCGATGGCCTTGATCGATACATCGCCCACCGATACAAAGTCGCGCACGCTGCCGTTTCTGCCCTCCTGCATCGCCCGCGACCATTCCTCGGCGATCTGCTCGGCGCGCTCCTGTGCCGCCCCGCGGTCGAGCTCGCCGTCCTGCGGCTTATACGTCACCGCAAAGCGCACATTGCCGCAGCGGTCCCAATTCTTTCCCATCGCGTCGTAAATTTTCAGCAGCAGCCCCGTTAAGTACGGCATCGAGCGCAGCATCGAAACACCGTAGGGATGCTCTATCTCTGGATTGAGCGGTGTGAAGAGCAGCAGGTCCTGATACTCCAGCGGCACGCTGCGCCCGCCGCCATCCACACCGCACAGGCAGAATTCGAGCGGATTGTCCCCCTCGCGCACCTCCACCTGCGAAACGTCCGCGCACAGCACCGCCGCGATCTCGCGTCCTTCCGCGTCCGGTACGATCTCGCCCACCGCGCGCCCGCAGGTCAAAAGCGAATCGAGGTAACAGTCCAAAAAGGCGTTGATGCCCCTCTGCCCTCTGCCCACCGGTACCTCGCGCAAAAAGCGCTGCAAGCCCTGCTCCGCCCGCTCGTTGCCGCATGCCACGCGCACGCCGCCCGTCAGCCGGATCAGCTTGCAGATGGCCGCGTCCACCACCGGCACCGCCTCGCGCACCTCGCGGTAAAGCGCTGTCTCCCCGTCCAGCAGCGGCACATAGCTCTCAAGCCGTCCGAATGTACTGCGTCCGCCGCTGCGCAGCTGCACGGCGGTCTCGCCGCCCGTGCTTCTCTCCTTCTGCCAGGGTACTTTCATCCTGTCCTCTCCTTTTCCGTTTTGTTCATCGCGCCGCGCGCTCCACCGCGCGCATCGCAATGCCGCCTCCGCGTTCCTTTTTCGCGATCGACACGGCAAAATACCGCATCTCATCCATCGCGTGATCTCTCTCCTTTTTCGGCCGGTCTCTTCCCGTTCCGCTCTCCTCCCAGCAGTACGCCGCGATCTCGCTAAGGCAGCTCTCGCAGCCCTCGCAGATCACGATCCTTCGCTGCTTCAATAGGTTCGCCGTCACGCGGATGCCGTCCGCCACATCGTTGTCCGCCCTGCTCACAGGGAATCCCTCGCGCCGCAGCGCCTCGATAAAGCTCGCCGCCGACGGGTCGACGATCACCTTTTCCACTGTCTCCCCCGCCGCAAACTTTTTAAGGTCCGCCACATACTCCGTGTCCGTCTTCTGCCGCCCCTCTCTGCGCGAATCGAAGTAATACTCCCGCGCCCGGTACCACACCCCGTCCTTGAGCGCCCACAGGCCAAAACTCGTCGGATTCACCGTCCCGTAGTCGATGGAGATCCTCACCCTCTCCCACGGCTTTTCCGGCACACGAGCGCAATACTCCTGCGGCGTAAAGAAGTCATAGATGAGCCCCTTCGCCGCCGTCCACTCGCCCAGGATGAACCGCCGGTAAAATGTCCCGCTGTATGCCTTTTCGTACCGCGCCCGAATGCGCGGCGAGAGCGACGGATTGTCGTCCATCGTAAAGTGCAGATACAGCGCCCCGCGCTCCTCCGCGCGTAAGATCCACTCGCGGTAGAACCAGTGCATCGGCCCCTCGGGGTTGCAGTTGAACCACAGCTTGCTGCCCGATACGCTGCATCGCGCGCTCGCCTGCTCCACAAACGAGCGCGGCATCAGCGCCGCCTCGTCGAACAGCACCCCCGCCAGCGTCACGCCCTGGATGAGCGCCGCGCTCCCCTCGTCGTATCCGCCGAAGAGGTAAAAGCTGTTTTCCCGCCCCCCGCTTCGCACGATCACTAAATTCTCGCTCCGCTTCTCCTCGCAGTGAAAGCCCAGCGCCGTCACCTTCGGTAAAATCTCATGCAACACGTTGCGCCGCAGCGACACGATCGTCTTCCCGCACAGCGCAAATTGCTCGCCGCTAAAGCGCCGCATCGCCCACAGGAAAAAGCCCATCCCCATCGACAGCGTCTTTCCGCTTCGCACCGCCCCGTCGCAGATGATCGCGTCGTACTCTTGGTACCCTGGATTCGCCCACCAGGTCATTGCCGTCTTCTGCTTGGCGGAAAACTGCTTCACGCCCGCCAATCGTCCTTCTCCTCTCCCGCCTGCTCCAGCGCCTGCAAGAACTCCGCCGCCTCGTCCGCGTCTCCGCCGCCCAGCATGTCATAGAGCGCGCTGAGCGCCTTCACCCGGTCGACGAACTTGACCTCCACCGTGCCGTTGCCGTTTCTCTTGAACTCCGCCACCGCCGACAAGTCCATCTTTCGGATGAGCTGCGCCGTCGGCTCGCTCAGATACGTCAGCTCCACCCCGCGGTTCACCCGTCCGAACGCGATCTCCTTGAGCGCCTCGATCACATCCTCGCGCCCCAGCTCCTTTTTCTCCATCGTGTCCCCCCATTTCGTATTTCTCTTTTCACCTCCACCCCGCGCGCCCCATTTTGTTGCACGTTCTCATGCACGTCTTTTCTTTTTTGCAAAAAAATAAAGGCAGACCGCTTTTTCAGGCGGTCTGCCCCTATATTCTTCTCTGTTCTTTTATTCTGCCAGCAGCAGCGCTTCGAGCTGCCCCGCGTCATCCGCGATGACCGTCGCGTCGGCCGCGAGGATGACCTCGCGCGGGCGGAATCCCCAGCTCACCGCGATGACCGGCAGGCCAGCGTTCAGCCCTGTCTGCACGTCCACCTCGGAATCCCCGATGTATACCGCGCCCTCGCGCGGCATCCCCATCGCCTCGAGCGCCGCGTCCACCATATCGGGATACGGCTTGCAGCGCCGCCCCTCCTTCGGGCCGATGGCGTAGT
>URQY01000001.1 GCA_900550165.1 uncultured Eubacteriales bacterium | reverse complement strand
GCGCAGTATCGTCGTATCCACCGTGGTCACGGCGCTCATTTCCGGATTGACGATCGGCGGCAAGGCCATTGGCAAAAAGGTCGCCATGAAAAAGAGCAAGGATGTCATCTACCTGACGGCGAAGGTGCTGTCGGTGCTGCATCTTGGCAGATAAAGAAGGAAATCGCATTGATTCTTGAAACCATTCGTGACCCCAACGATATCAAATCGCTGAATGACCCGCAAACGCAGCTTCTTTGCACAGAGCTGCGTGAATTTTTGCTGAAAAATGTCTCCCGGACGGGCGGGCATCTGGCGTCCAATCTCGGCGCGGTCGAGCTGACGGTGGCCATCCACCGGGTGTTCGATACGTCGCGCGACCGGCTGGTGTTCGACGTGGGGCATCAGTGCTACACACATAAAATTTTGACCGGTCGGCGGGAGCGGTTCCCGACGCTGCGGCAGTATGAGGGACTCTCCGGCTTCCCGAAGCCATACGAGAGCAAGCATGACGCGTTCATTGCGGGCCATGCGTCCAACTCCGTCTCCGTGGCGCTCGGCATGGCCAAGGCGCGCACGCTTCTGCACGGGGACTATTCCGTGCTCGCGCTCATCGGCGACGGCGCGCTCTCCGGCGGCCTTGCCTACGAGGGGCTGAACAACGCGGGCGCGAGCGGCGAGCCGCTCATCATCATCCTGAACGACAACGGGATGTCGATTGACGGCAACGTCGGCGCGGTGAGCGAGCATTTGGGCCTGCTGCGCTCGAAGCCCGGTTATTACGAATTCAAAAAGGCTTACCGTGATGTGCTCGACCGCAACGCGGTCGGCCGCGCGGTGTACGATTTTAACCACCACCTGAAGACGAATCTTAAAAAGGCGCTGCTCCCGAACTCGACGATGTTCGAGGATATGGGCTTTACCTATCTCGGCCCTGTGAACGGGCACGACGTGGGGCAGCTCACCAATACGCTCAAATGGGCGAAGGAGCTGAACTGCCCGGTGCTCGTGCACGTGCATACGAAAAAGGGCAAGGGCTATCCGCCCGCCGAGCGGGAGCCGGAGCGCTACCACGGCGTCGGCAGCTTTGACCCGAAGATGGGCGCGCCGCGCGAGAGAAAGATGGATTTTTCCGCCGTGTTTGGGGACGAGCTTTGCAGGCTTGCGAAAAACGACGAAACGATTTGCGCCATCACCGCTGCGATGCGCGACGGCACCGGCCTGCACGACTTTTCCGAGCAGTACCCCACGCGCTTTTTTGATGTCGGCATCGCCGAGGGACACGCCGTCGCGATGGCGGCTGGCATGGCCAAGCAGGGGCTCACGCCGGTCGTGGCGATCTATTCGAGCTTTTTGCAGCGCGCCTATGACCAGCTTATCCACGACACGGCGCTGCTGGACCTGCACGTTGTCTTCGCGGTCGACCGCGCTGGTATGGTCGGCGCGGACGGAGAAACACACCACGGCATCTTCGACGCGACGTTCCTTTCGGAGATCCCGAATATGACGGTGCTCTGCCCGTCGAATTTTGCGGAGCTGCGCACGATGCTCGCGCGCGCGGTGAACGAGATCAGAGGTCCTGTTGCCATCCGCTATCCGCGCGGCGGCGAGGGGGCCTATCAGGAAGACAGCGGGCGGCAGAATCTCGTCGTGCTGCGCGAGGGGAGCGATATCACCCTCTGTGCCTACGGCATGATGATCAACAATGTGCTGGAGGCGGCGGAGCTGCTGCAAGAGCGGGGGATATCGGCACGCGTTGTGAAGATCAACGCCATTTCGCCGCTCTATGACCGCGATATGCGCGAGATCGTCGGCAGGACGAGGGCATTGCTCATGGCAGAGGAATGCGCGGGCGTTGGCTGCATGGGCCAGCGCATGGCGGCCATCCTCGATTGGAACCGTATCGCTCCGGAACGGCTGGAGCTTTGCAATTTAGGCAAGGCATTCCCTGCGCAGGGAACGCTCGGGGAGCTGCAAAGAGAGTTTGGACTGGATGCGGAGTCGCTTGCGAATAAAGCTGCGGAGGTGCTGCGATGAGCAATAAGACAAGATTGGATGTGCTGCTCGTGGAGCGCGGTTTGGAGCAGACCCGCCAGCGCGCGCAGGCGATGATCATGAGCGGGCTCGTCTTTGTGGACGGGCAGCGCGTGGATAAGGCGGGCACCGCCGTTCCCAACGACGCACAGATCGAGGTGCGCGGCAATACGCTCCGGTATGTGAGCCGCGGGGGGCTCAAGCTCGAAAAGGCGATGACGACCTTTGGCTTACGGCTCGACGGCTGCGTCTGCGCCGATATCGGTGCCTCGACCGGCGGCTTTACCGATTGTATGCTGCAAAACGGCGCGAAAAAGGTCTACGCTGTCGATGTTGGTTACGGTCAGCTCGACTGGAAGCTGCGCTCCGACGAGCGCGTCGTGTGCATGGAGCGCACGAATGCACGGTATCTCGACCATGAGCAGATCCCCGATGAGCTGGATTTTGCCAGCATCGACGTGTCGTTCATCTCCTTGAAGCTCATTTTGCCCGCGGTGCATCGTGTGCTGAAGGCGGGCGGACACGTCGCGTGCCTCATCAAGCCTCAGTTTGAGGCGGGGCGCGAAAAGGTTGGCAAAAAGGGCGTCGTCCGTGACCCGGCAGTGCACCTTGAGGTGCTGGAAAATTTCCTGCACCATGCAAAGGATTCCGGCTTTACAGTGCTTGATATCACATTCTCTCCCATCCGCGGACCGGAGGGGAACATCGAATATCTCGGGTATCTCGAAAGCGGCGAGTGGGTGGAAAAGACCTTTGACCTTCACGGCCTTGTCGAGCAGTCGCACGCGGCGCTTGATCACGGGAAGGAGGGGGGCGGATGCTGAAAAAGGTCATCTTATGTCCGAATCCCTACCGCGACGCGCAGCTGCGCGTGGCGAAGGAGGCCAAGCGCGTGCTGGATGAGGTGGGCTGCCCGAATGTCGTATGCCTGCCGTTCCGCAATCAGGAAAAGCCGGAGGGCTATGGTCTCAGCATCGAGCCGCTGCAGCAGGAGCTCCGCGGCGCGGATATGATCATCGCTTTCGGCGGCGACGGGACCATCCTGCACCTTTCAAAAACGGCCGCGCATCGGGACATTCCTGTGCTCGGCGTGAATCTCGGCAGCCTCGGCTTTATGGCCGAGCTCGAGAGCAAGGACCTCTCGCGCCTGCGGGATATGTGCGCGGGCAAATATGCCATTGAGAGCCACATGATGCTCGACGTAAGCGTGTTGCGTGAGGGGCGCGTCATTTACTCGAATCTTGCGCTCAACGAAGCGCTCATCGCGCGCGGCAATATCTCGCGCGTCATCCGGCTTCAGATCTTCACCGAGCAGGGCAAGCTCGTGGACGTGGCGGGCGACGGCGTGATCGTTGCGAGCCCGACGGGGTCGACGGCCTATTCGCTCTCGGCGGGCGGACCGGTCGTGGAGCCGACGGCGCGGAACTTCATCGTTTCCCCCATCTGCGCGCACAGCATTCACGCCAACGCCTACGTGCTCTCGCCCGAGCGGGTCATCACCGTGCAGACGGAGAAAAACAGCTACAAGCCCGTGCTTTTAAGTGTGGATGGCGGCCGCGCCTTTTCCCTGCGCAGCGGAGACTGCGTGGAGGTGCGCCGTTCCAAGTATGATACCAAACTGGTCCGGTTGACCAAGCGAAGCTTTTGCGAAATTCTACAAAAGAAAATGTTGATGGGAGGACTCAGCAATGAAGAATGAAAGACAGGAGAAAATTCTCGCGATCATCGCTGCCTCGGCGATTGAGACCCAGGAGCAGTTGATCGACAACCTGCGCAAGGAGGGAATTTCCTGTACACAGGCGACCATCTCCCGCGATATCAAGCAGCTCCATCTGATCAAGGAGCCGACCGGCAACGGCACTTACCGCTATGCGGTCTCCGCGCAGAAGGTGCGGCTGAACCTTGCCGACCGTTTGCAGACCATCCTGCGCGAGAGCATTATTTCGGTCGACTGCGCGCAGAATCTGGTGCTCATCAAGACGATGCCGGGCCTCGGCCCTGCGGCGGGCGCGGCGTTTGACGGGATGGAGGTATCGTCCAAGGTCGGCACGGTCGCCGGCGACGATACGGTGCTCATCGTGATGCGTGAAAATGAGTCGGCGTCTGAGCTGTGCAGCGAGATCGAAGAGATGCAGAAGCAGCGTCAGATGAAGTAAGAAGAGAACGTTTTGCAGGAGAATGAGCGATGCTTGAGCTTTTGCACATTGAAAATATCGCCATCATCGAGCGGGCGGACATCGAATTCGGGTGCGGCTTCAACGCGCTGACGGGCGAGACCGGCGCGGGAAAATCCATCGTGATCGACGCGCTTGGCGCGGTGCTTGGTCAGCGGACCTCGCGCGAGCTCATCCGCACGGGTGCGGAAAAGGCCTTCGTCAGCGCGGCGTTCGGCGATGTACCGGCGGAGCTGCCGGGACTTGCCGAAAACGGATTGGCCCCGGAGGAGGACGGTACGCTCCTTTTGCAGCGTGAGCTGTACGGCGACGGGAAAAACGTCTGCCGTGTGAGCGGACGGCCGGTGACGGTCGCGCAGCTCAGGCGCATCGGTGCGAGCCTGCTCAACATTCACGGTCAGCACGACGGACAGCAGCTCCTGGATGAAGAGCAGCACCTTATTTACCTCGACCGCTTCGGCCGCGTGGAGGCGGAACTGAACGCCTACCGCACGCGCTACGATGCCTGGCGCGCGACGCGCCGTGAGATGGACGCGCTCAGAATGGACGAGGCGGAAAAGGCGCGCCGCGTGGATATGCTGCGCCATCAGATCGGCGAGCTCGAACGCGCGGACCTGCAGGAGGGGGAGGAGGAAGCGCTCCTTGCCCGGCGCAACATCCTGCGCAACGGAGAGAAGTTCATCTCCGCCATTTCCGAGGCGGATGCCTGTCTGAACGGCGGCGACGAGGGGCTTGGCGCGGTATCCGCCATCAAGGAGGCTGAGGATGCGCTGCGCTCACTCCGCAGCCTTGGTGATGCGTTCATCACGCTCTCGGACCGGCTGGAAACGCTTCGCTGTGAAGCGTATGACCTTGCCGAGACGATTCGGGACAAGAAGGATGAATTTGATTTTTCGCCCCAGGAGCTCGACGCGGTGGAGTCCCGCTGCGACCAGCTCTACCGGCTGAAAAAGAAATACGGCTCGAGCGTGGAGGAAATGCTTGCGTATCTCGAGCGGTCGCGCGAGGAGCTTGACCGCATCGAGTATGCGGACGATCGCCTTGCGCAGCTCGAACAAAAGCTCCGGGCGCAGGAGAGCGCCGCGCGTGACGCGGCGAAGGTTCTCTCGGAAAAGCGCCGTGCGGCGGCGAAAGAGCTGGAGACGCGTATTTCCCGGGAATTATCGGAGCTCGATATGCCGAAGCTGCGCTTTTCCATCGATTTCCAGGACAAGGAGCTTGCCGAGGACGGCACAGATACGGTCGCGTTTCTAATGTCGGCCAACATGGGCGAAGCGCTGCGCCCGATCCAGAAGATCGCGTCCGGCGGCGAGCTCTCGCGCATCATGCTGGCGCTCAAAAACGTGCTCGCTGAGCAGGACAGCGTGATGACGATGGTGTTCGACGAGGTCGATACCGGCGTTTCGGGCCGCGCTGCCCAGCGCGTGGCGGAGAAGCTCGCCAAGCTCTCGCGCACGCGGCAGGTATTGTGCGTGACGCATCTGCCGCAGCTCACGGCGATGGCGGATGTGCACTTCGGCGTGGAAAAAGGCGAGGAAAATGGCCGCACGCTGACGCGTGTGCGCCTGCTCGACCGCGCGGCGCGCCGCGCGGAGATCGCCCGCATGAGCGGTGGCGACCATCCGAGCGAGACGATGCTCTCCGGCGCGGAAGAGCTGCTGAGTGCGGCGGAAGCCTTTAAGAATAAACTACAGTAAAGCAAAAATAGTTGCGGGATGAAAGTGCGCTTTCGCGCGCTTTTCGGGAAAGGAAAACGGGATGAATGAGTTTGCCGCGCGCATCGAACGGGATTTTTCGGTGCGGCGCAAGGAAAAACAGAAGACGGAATTTCGCACGTGGCTCGTCCACACGTTCAAGGAGCTTGGCTACACGCCGAGGCTGGAGAGCGGGGAGAGCGCGCTTGCCGCGGGCGGCAGCGTGACGAATGTGGTCGTGGGCGATATCGACAAGGCGAAGATCGTTCTTGCGGCGCATTACGACACGGGCGTGAGGGAGCTCCTGCCGCCGCTCATTTGTCCCACGCGGCCCGTCACATTTTTGCTCTATCAGGCGCTTTTTCCGCTGCTGCTGATCACGGGCAGCTTTTTGATCGCGTTTGCGGTGACGTTCCCGCTGAACATCCCGAATATGACGCTGCCGCTGTTTCTGCTGCTTCTGGCTGTGGCGCTCTTTTATCCGAAATACGGCCCTGATGAGAAGAACAACCGCAACGCCAACGAGTCCGGCGTTGTGACGCTGCTGGAGGTCGCCAAGGCGCTGACGCCGCGCTACCGCGGCGAGGTGTGCTTCCTTTTCCTCGACGGCAGCGCGCAGGCGAGCAAGGGCGCCAAGCGGCTGCGCCGTAAATACCCGTGCCTGAAGGATAAGCCGGTCTTCGTCGTCGACTGCGTCGGCGAAGGGGATGAGCTGCTGGTGCTGCCGAGCAAGGCGAGCCGTTGGGACGGCGACCTGCTCGACGCCATCAACGAAAATTTTGTCAACAGCGATAAAAAGACCTGCTTTTTGAAGGTGGACGGACAGATCATCTTTCCGTCGGATAATGCAGCGTTTCCGCACAGTACGGTCGTTTGTGCCTGCAAAAAGGTCGGTGGCTTTGGCCGCTGCATCCTGCCGCGCGGGACGCAGGAGATCGACGAGGAGAACGTTGCCCTCCTGCGCGAAGGGCTTTGCAGGCTCATTATGAACTACCACCCGCAAAAGGCTTGACAAGCGCAAGCCTTTTCGGTACAATAATCGCGTTTACGGTGATGAAGCGGAGAAGTAAGCAAGAGTTTCCCTGCAAAGAGAGCCTTCGGTCGGTGAAAGAAGGAGAGGGAACATGCCCAAATACACCGCGGAGCCGGCGCCCGAACGAAGATCCTTCCAGTAGGCGCGCCCCGGGAGCGCCCGTTATCGCGCGGGAGTGTGTCTGCACTCCGTGAGGCTGCCTTTGCGAAAAGGCGGCGAACCAGAGGTGGTACCGCGAGTGATGCTCGCCCTCTGTCCATGCGGACAGGGGGCGTTTTTTGCTGCCCGGAAACGCCCGGGAATGTCCGAAAATCAAATGAAAATGAACATAGGAGGAACTAAAATGGGTATTTACGAAGAGCTGCAGGCGCGCGGCCTGCTGGCGCAGGTCACGAATGAGGAAGAGATCCGCGAAATGGTCAACGCGGGCAAGGCCAAGTTCTACATCGGCTTTGACTGCACGGCCGACAGCCTGACGGCCGGCCACTTTATGGCGCTGACGCTGATGAAGCGTCTCCAGATGGCGGGCAACCAGCCTGTCGCGCTCATCGGCGGCGGCACGACCATGATCGGCGACCCCTCGGGCCGCACGGATATGCGCAAGATGCTCACCAAGGAAGATATTGACCACAACGCCGAGTGCTTCAAGCGCCAGATGGAGCGCTTCATCGACTTCGGCGAGGGCAAGGCCATCATGGTCAACAACGCTGACTGGCTGCTGAATCTCAACTATATTGAGCTGCTGCGCGAGGTGGGCGCGTGCTTCTCCGTGAACAATATGCTGCGCGCCAAGTGCTATGAGCAGCGCATGGAGAAGGGGCTTTCCTTCCTTGAGTTCAACTACATGATCATGCAGTCCTACGACTTCTACCACCTCTTCCAGCACTACGGCTGCAATATGCAGTTCGGCGGCGACGACCAGTGGTCCAACATGCTCGGCGGCACGGAGCTCATCCGCCGCAAGCTCGGCAAGGACGCACACGCGATGACCATCACGCTACTGACCGACTCGCAGGGTCACAAGATGGGCAAGACCGCCGGCAACGCCGTCTGGCTCGACCCGAAGAAGACCTCTCCCTACGACTTCTACCAGTACTGGCGCAACGTGGGCGACAGCGACGTTTTGAAGTGCATCCGTATGCTTACCTTCCTGCCGCTCGAGCAGATCGATGAGATGGACAAGTGGGAGGGCAGCCAGCTCAACCGCGCCAAGGAGATCCTCGCCTACGAGCTCACCGCGCTCGTCCACGGGGAAGAGGAGGCGAAGAAGGCGGAGGAATCTGCCAAGGCACTCTTCGGCGCGGGCGGCGATTCTGCCAACATGCCGACGAGCGTGCTCACGGATGCTGACTTTGAAAACGGCAGCATCAACGTGCTCTCCATGCTGGTCACGACCGGCCTGTGCCCGTCCCGCGGCGAGGCGCGCCGCCTTGTGCAGCAGGGTGGTGTGACGATCGACGATGTGAAGGTCGCCTCCATCGACGAGAGCCTTGCGCGCGAGCGCTTTGAGGGCGAGGGCATCATCGTCCGCAAGGGCAAGAAGGTATTCCACCGCGTGAAGGTGTAAGAGCGGAGCTCCCGAAAAAGGCTTGAAAATCAAAGAGAGGTCCTGCGCTGTTAAGGGCGCGGGACCTCTCTTTTTGGCGATATGCACAACGCAAAAATTTCGAATGAATACAGCGAATATCCGGTGAATACAATGCAAATATTCGATGAATAAAAATGGATGAGTGATGAATAAGACTTACGCGGAGGTGCCGAAGGCGTTCATTGCTTGCGCGAGCTGCTCTAAATGACTATCGGAAATGCCGCACAGCGGCAAGCGCAATTCACCGCTGCACAGGCCTAAAAGCTCCATCGCGGCTTTGACGGGAATGGGGTTAACCTCGCAGAACAGCGCGCGGATGAGCGGGTGCAGTTTGAGCTGAAGTGCTCCTGCCTCCGAAAAGCGGTTTTCCAGGCAGAGCTGTGTCAGCTCGTGCATTTCGCGCGGGGCGACGTTGGCGGCGACGGAGATGACGCCCTTGCCGCCGAGTGCCATGATAGCGGTCGTCGAGCCGTCGTTGCCGCTCCAGACGGTGAAGTCCGGCGGGCAGAGGCGCAGGGTGTCCTGGATGAGATCGAAATCGTCGCTCGCTTCCTTGACGCCGACAATGTTTGGATGCTCGGCGAGCTTCTGATAGGTCTGCACCGTGCAGCTCACACCTGTGCGCGAGGGGACGTTATAGAGGATCACCGGGATATCCGCTGCGTCGGCGATGGCGGAAAAATGGCGCACAAGGCCGCTTTGCGAGGCCTTGTTGTAGTACGGCGTGACGGTGAGCAGCGCGTCGACGCCCGCGCTCTGTGCGGCTTTGGAGAGTGCGATGGAGGAGGCGGTGCTGTTTGTGCCGCTGCCCGCGATGACAGGGACGCGATGGTCCACGGAGCGCACGCAGCGCTCAATGAGCGTCATGCGCTCATCGAAGCTCAGCGTCGCGGCCTCGCCGGTCGTGCCGCAGACGACGATGGCATCGGTGCCGCAGCGAAGCTGCCGTTCGATAAGACGTTCGAAGGCGGGAAGATCCACCGCGCCGTCCCGAAAGGGGGTGATGATGGCCACGGCGCTGCCAGTAAATACGGTTGCTTTCATAAAACGACTCCTTTTTCAAAAGATCCGGCCGCCGATGGCTCCTGTCGGCGGTCAAAAAGATGCGGGACGTGCTTGAAAGTGGAGGAAAACTGTCGTATAATGTAAAATACGATTCGTATGGATGCAGGTCTGCCGGGGAACAATGCGATCGCATTGCCGTTCGGCGGGGGAGGACGCTATGAAAAAACGATGCAGGAGCTTCCTGCTGCTGCTTTTGCTGTGCGGCGCGCTGTGCGTCGGTGCACAGGCTGCAGAACATGATATGCTCAAGGTGGGGCTGAAATACGGCAGCACCGCCATGGACGAGGCAAATTTACAGAATTATTCGCCCTTCGGCGGCTACGCGCTGGGGTATTATGACTCGTCGCGCAGCTTTGTGCAGCTCGCGGCGCTGCCTGCAAGCTATGAAAAGATTACGGTCACGCAGGATAAGACCTATCACGTGCAGCTTTCCGAGTCGTTTTACGACTGCGCGAGCGCCGAAGCGCGCGCGGCGCAGTACGGCGGCTTCGCGGCCTACGATAACGGCGTGTTCGTGGTGCGCGTGGGCAATTACAGCGACTATGGCAGCGCGCAGAGCGCGCTCTATTCGCTCGGCGCGGCCGGTACGGTCGTCGGCGGCAGCAGCACGGGCGTGACGGTCATCGTCACGGGCACGAGCACCATCCTTTTCGAGTTCGATCAAAGCGGCCTCTATTCGCTCGGCATCCGCCCTATCGAGGCGGGGCAGAAGACGGTCACATGGTTTCGCGGCTACCGCTACTACGGCGGCTTTGAGTACCAGCGCGTGACCGGCGGCGCGATCAACGTCATCAACGTTGTGCCGATGGACGACTACGTCAAGGGTGTTATTCCGTGGGAGATGAGCAGCGACTGGCCGATCGAGGCGCTCAAGGCGCAGGCGGTCTGCGCGCGCACCTACGCCGCCTGCCAGACCAAGCACCGCTCGCAGGGCTTTGATATCTGCGCGACGACGCACTGCCAGGTCTATCAGGGAACAGCGGCGAGCAGTTCGTATTCCGATTCCGCGGTCGACCAGACGGCGGGACAGTGCCTCTATTACAACGGGCAGATCGTGCAGGAGGCTGTCTACTATTCGAGCAACGGCGGCGCGAGCGAGGACAGCGTGAACGTCTGGGGCAATGAGGTTGCCTATCTTAAAGGCAAGATCGACCCTTATGAGGCGCAGGTCGCCTCACGCATTTCAAAGTATCACTGGTCTACGACCTATACCGCCGCCGAGCTGACGAATCTTTTGAGCAGTAAGGGCTACGGCGTCGGTACGGTGAAAAATATGTATGTTTCCGCCTATACTGATATGGGAAATGTCTATTCTGTCACCTTTGTCGGCACGAGCGGGACGAAGACCATCACGCGCGAGGCGTGCCGGTCGGTGTTGAATCTGCGCAGCCAGCGCTTTACCATCACCGGTGGCACGGGCAGCGGCGGCTACAGCGTCAATGAGAGCGGTGAGAGCGTCGATTCCGGCTCGATGCGCGTGATCGACGGCAGCGGCTCTACGGTGAGCATCGCGGGCAGCGCGTATGTCATCACCTCGAACGGTACGGCAGCGCTGGGACAGGGCGCCGCGGCCGGCAGCGCAGGCAGCGGCAGCTTCACGATCACGGGCAGCGGCTACGGGCACAATGTCGGCATGAGTCAGTGGGGCGCGTGCGCGATGGCGGGCCTTGGCCGCACCTACCGCGAGATCCTGCAATTCTATTATACGGGCGTTACGATCATGTAACGGGAAAGAGAACGATGAAGACCAAAGATTTTGATTATTACCTTCCGGAGGAGTTGATCGCGCAGACGCCGCTCGCGCAGCGCGACCATTCGCGGCTGATGTGCCTTGACAAGGAGACGGGCGCGCTGTCGCACCATCATTTCTATGAGCTGCCGGAGTTTTTAAGGCCCGGCGATTGCCTGATCCTGAACAACTCCCGCGTGCTGCCGGCGAGACTTCTCGGCCAGCGTCTGCCGGGCGGCGGCGCGTGCGAGGTGCTGCTGCTCATCGACCGCGGAGAGAAGACCTGGGAATGCATCGTGCGCCCGGGCAAGCACCTGCGCAAGGGCGCAAAAATGCAGTTTGGCGGCGGTGAGCTGACGGCGGAGGTCGTGGATGTGCTGCCTGACGGAAACCGCATGGTAAGGTTCGATTACGAGGGCATCTTCCTCGAAACGCTCGAGCGCCTCGGCAAGATGCCGCTGCCGCCCTACATCAAGGAGGAGCTTGCCGATCAGGAGCGCTATCAGACGGTCTACTCCAAGGTCGAGGGCAGCGCGGCCGCACCGACGGCGGGGCTGCACTTTACGCCGGAGCTGCTGGAGAAGATACGGGCGAAGGGTGTGGGCATCGGCTATGTGACGCTGCACGTCGGCCTCGGCACGTTCCGTCCGGTCAAGGAGGATGACATTGAGCAGCACGATATGCACAGCGAATACTGCGTCATCCCGCCCGAGACGGCGACGCTCATCAACGAGACAAAGGCGAATGGCGGACGCGTCATCTGCGTTGGCACGACGTCCTGCCGCACGCTGGAAAGCTGGGCGCGGGAGGACGGACACATGGAGCCCTCGGCGGGCTGGACGAGCATCTATATCTACCCCGGCTACCGCTTTAAGGTGATGGATGCGCTCGTTACGAATTTTCATCTGCCGCAGTCCACACTCATCATGCTGGTCTCGGCGCTCGCGGGCCGCGAGCACGTGCTGCACGCTTACGAGGAAGCGGTGAAGGAACGCTACCGCTTCTTCTCGTTCGGCGACGCGATGTTTATTTCTTGAGGGTTGAGGATAGAGTATGTTTCAAGTCATCAAATATGAAGGCCGCGCGCGGCGCGGCAAATTTAAGTGCGCGCACGGCGGGGAGGTACAGACGCCTGTTTTTATGAATGTCGGCACGCAGGCGGCCATTAAGGGCGGCGTGAGCG
This sequence comes from uncultured Eubacteriales bacterium, assembly GCA_900550165.1. Lineage (GTDB taxonomy): Bacteria > Bacillota > Clostridia > Oscillospirales > Oscillospiraceae > Hominicoprocola. The sequence continues at coordinate 131,076 of URQY01000001.1, read as the reverse complement.
CGCTTGATCTGAAAGATCTCGGCTGCCAGATCGAGCTTTCCAATACCTATCACCTGCATCTGCGCCCGGGCGACGATGTGGTGCGCCGGATGGGAGGCCTCCACAGGTTCATGAATTGGGATGGCCCTATCCTGACGGACAGCGGCGGGTTTCAAGTATTTTCCCTTGCGGGCCTGCGGAAGATCAAGGAAGAGGGCGTGACGTTTGCCTCTCACCTTGACGGTCACCGCATCTTCATGGGGCCGGAGGAGAGTATGCGCATCCAGTCGAATCTTGGCAGCGACATTGCGATGGCCTTCGACGAGTGCGTGGAAAATCCGGCGACCTACGAGTACGCGAAAAACTCCTGCGAGCGCACGCTGCGCTGGCTGGAGCGCTGCAAGGCCGAGCATGACAAGCTGAATGCCTTGCCGGATACCGTCAACCCGCAGCAGATGCTCTTCGGCATCAATCAGGGCGCGACGTTTGGAGATCTTCGCATCTGGCACATGAAGGAGATCGCAAAGCTTGACTGCGACGGCTACGCCATCGGCGGCTTGGCGGTCGGCGAGCCGACGCAGGTGATGTACGACATCATCGATGCGGTCGAGCCCTATATGCCGCAGGACAAGCCGCGCTATCTGATGGGCGTCGGCACGCCGTCGAACATCATCGAGGGTGTGGCGCGCGGCGTGGACTTTTTCGACTGCGTGATGCCGGCGCGCAACGCGCGCCACGGCAAGCTCTTTACGTGGAGCGGCTCGATCAACCTGAAAAACGAGAAGTACAAGCTCGACGAAAGGCCGATCGACGAGCAGTGCGACTGCCCGGTGTGCCGCGGTTTTTCGCGTGCATACCTGCGTCACCTTTTCAAGGCGGAGGAGATCCTGGCGCTGCGCCTTGCGGTGATGCACAACCTGTATTTCTACAATAAGCTCATGCTGCGCATCCGGGAAGCGCTCGATGCGGGCGAATTTGCGGCCTTCCGTGCGGAGTACAGCGGAAAGCTTTCGGAAAGAGTCTGATCTCGCGAAGAAACCCCTTGCACAATGGGGGAATATCCGCTATAATAACAATATCTTTTGTGTTGAAAGGAACAACTGTACTATGGATAGCATGATCTTACTGGTCGCAATGATCGCGGTGTTTTACTTCCTCATCATTCGCCCGGAAAACAAGCGCAAAAAGCAGGCGGAGGATATGCGCAACAGCCTGAAAAAGGGCGAGCGCATCACCACCATCGGCGGTATGGTCGGCCGTATCGTTCAGGTGAACGACACGACGGTCGTCTTCGAGACCTCTGAGGACCGCGTTCGCATCGAGGTCGCCAAGTGGGGCATTCAGTCCACCGAATCGATGGAAGCTGCTGCCGCGCAGAAGGGTAAGAAGTCTTCCTTTGTCAAGAAGGACGAGAAGAAGGAAGAGGAGCCCGCGAAGGCGGAGGAGCCTAAGACGGTAGAGGCTCCTGTGGAGAAGGCTGAAAAGGAAGAGAAGCCCAGCTTCGACCCTGAGATCAAGTAAGGGAAAAGAAAACAGCATAAGAAAACCTCCCCTGGCATACGCTCATGTAGGCGAATGCAGGGGAGGTTTTTTATGTGGAGCAGACGATATCGACGCTGTGGTATGTGAAAAAGTGTGCATGGGGCGCGCTTGTGTGCTGCGTGGCAGAATTTGCGCTGCTGGCGCTGACGGCTGTGCTGGTGCTGAATGGTGTGCTCGGAGAAGAGCGGATCGGCGTGGCGGCATTGACAGCATCGGCTCTGGCGGCATTGACGGGGTGTGTGGTGGCAAGCAGACGGACGAGCAAGCGCTTGCCGGTGACGCTCGCGTGCGCAGCGTCCGCATGGCTTACGGTGCAGCTGCTTGGATTTCTTGTTGGCGGAGGGCTTGAGCCGGGCCGAGCGCTTATGACGGCTGCGGCGATGCTTGCGGGGGCTGCGGTGTCGCTTTTATGCGGAAAGGGGCAGAGGAAGAGAAAACGGAGCGGGGCGCGGGCGCGCCGCGGACGCAGGTGAACATAACCGCGCGGCTGTGCTCAGCTGCTTTGGCGGGGGAGGGGCGCGGCGGCCTGCGTCGATTTGCACAAACGGGAGGACAGGACACCGGAAAACCGACTTTTTCTGACGCGAGTGGTGAATGAAGCTGCGTTTGGCAAATGTTGGAAAGATATGGGAAAAGCACCCCATATCTTGTTGAATGCGTTCCGATCTGCCGCCTTGTTTCTAAAGTTAACATAATATAATTTACATAACATTTTAGCATAATAGACAAAATTGGGAAAAATAGGCAATTACGCTTGCGCAACGGCTGTAAAAGTCCTATATTTATAGGTACGTTCTGCCGCCTGACGGTCTCGCGGGAGCATTGCCTCAGCGTTTTACAAAGGGGTGATCTGCTTGATCGGTCGGGCGAATCAGAGAGTGCGCCGCGTCGCGCTCGTGCGGCGCATGCCGGTGCCGCTCATGGTGCTGGCGGTGTTTGTTGTGTTTGGTGTGTTGCTCGGCTATGCGCTTGCGCTTCGGTCGGCTCAACGCACGGGCGATGAATTGGAGCGGTATTTTTCCTCCTTTTTTGCGCTCGGTGTTCGGGAGCCGTTTTCCGCGCAGGCGCTGGCTGAGACGCTGATGTGCTACTTTCGCGCGCCGGTGATCGTCTTTCTGCTGGGGTTTGCCTCCATCGGTGTGATGCTGGTCCCGGCGGTGTGTGCGTTCCAGGGCTTTCTGCTGTCGTTTTCGCTCTTCAGCTTCGCGCTCGCGCTCGGGCGGGGGAGCTTTCCGCTGCTGCTGGCGCTCTTTGGGCTGCGGCTTTTAGCGGTGCTGCCGTGCACGCTCGTGCTCGGCATGGCGGCGATGGAAAAGTCCCGCTCGCTTCTGCTGCTCTCGCTTGGCGGAGGCGGCAAGCGCGCACGTGCGGTCACCTACGGCGGCGCGTACTGGTATCGCTTCGGCGTCTGTTGTGTGTGTTTATTGCTCGCTGCGCTTGCGGAGCTGTGGCTTGTGCCGCAGTTCCTGCTTTTGGCGGCGCGCTGATATCAAAAAGGAAGGGGGCGTGCGTCCGTGGCCGACTATCTCAAGCAATATGAAGACTATCTCGCTGCGGAGAAGCACGCCTCGCAGAATACGCTCAGCTCCTATATGCGCGATCTGCACCAGTTTGCCGCGTATCTTACCGAGTTCAGCCCCGTGCCGCTGCCGCAGGTGACGCAGGAGGTCATCAGCACCTATGTTTCCTGGATGGGCGGCAAGGGCAAGTCGGCTGCGACGATCACGCGATCCATCGCGTCGATCAAGTCATTCTACGCCTATCTTCAGCTCAGCGGCGAGGTGGACATCAACCCGGCCAAGGGGGTCGCGGCGGTGAAGGTGGAGCACAAATTTCCCGAGATCCTCACCGGTAAGGAGGTCGAGCTCTTTCTTGACCAGCCTCAGTGCGTGGACGCCAAGGGCTACCGCGACCACGCGATGCTCGAGCTGCTGTATGCCACGGGGATTCGCGTTTCCGAACTCATCTCGCTCAATGAGGACGACGTCAACCTGAGCGCGAGCTTTATCCGCGCGCAGAGCAAGGGCAAGGAGCGCATCATCCCGCTCTATCCCGCCGCGGTCAAAGCGCTTTCGCACTACATGAAGGAGGTGCGCCCGCAGCTTGTGGCCGACCCGGAGGAGACGGCGCTGTTCGTCAACATGAATGGCGAGCGCATGAGCCGCCAGGGGTTCTGGAAGATCGTCAAGCACTACCAGGAGACCGCGGGCATCTCAAAGGACATCACGCCGCACACGCTGCGCCACTCGTTTGCCGTACATCTGCTTGAAAACGGCGCGGACCTGCGCTCCATTCAGGAGATGCTGGGCCACGCGGATATCTCTTCGACGCAGATCTACACGCACGTGGTCAAAAAGCACCTCAAGGACGTCTATCAGAAGGCGCACCCGCGGGCATAAGAAGAAACAAAAGGCCGCTCATCGAGCGGCCTTTTCACTTGTCGAAAAGCCTCGCAGAGTTTCGTGCCCGCAGGCGCAGAGCGCAGCGGACCCTTCTCGAAAAAGCGGCAGAGCCACTTTTTCGGCAGTCTCTTCATGCCGTGATTTCTCGTTGCATTTCGGACAAATGTTTGATATAATGATCCATTAGTAACATGGGAGGTGGTGCGCGTGCGGATACTCGGTATCGACCCGGGCATCGCCATCGTCGGCTTCGGGCTGATCGAAGCCGAGCGCGGGCAGACGCGGCTTTTGAATTACGGCGCGATCAACACGCCTGCGGGACTGCCGCTGGCGCGCCGCCTTGTGCAGATCGAGCAGGATATGGAAGCGCTTATCGCGCAATTAAAGCCCGATGCCATCGCGGTCGAGGAGCTGTTCTTTTCGAACAACATTACGACCGGCATCGCCGTGGCGCACGGCCGCGGCATCATTTTGTGCACTGCGGAAAAGAGCGGCGTGCCGCTCTATGAATATACCCCCATGCAGGTCAAGCAGGCCGTTGTCGGCTATGGCCTTGCCGAAAAAAAGCAGGTCATGGACATGGTCCGGCGGCTGCTGAAGCTTAAGGCCGTGCCGCGCCCCGACGATGCGGCCGATGCGCTGGCCATTGCCATCTGTCACGCGCGCAGCGCCACGTCGCTTTTGAGCCGTGTCAGCGGCGGCGACGTCAAGCAGACCATCTGAGCGGGAGAGAGGGGCAGCTTATGTTTTATTATGTCAGCGGTACGGTCGCCCACGTGGAGCCGTATCTCGCCGTGATCGACTGCGGCGGCGTGGGCTATGCCTGCAAGACCACCAGCACGACGATCTCACAGCTTCAAGTGGGTAAAGCTGGAAAGCTTTACACCTATTTGCACGTCGCCGAGGGTATTTTCGACCTCTACGGCTTTGCCACGCAGGGCGAGCTCGGGAGCTTTAAGCAGCTCATCGGCGTATCGGGCGTGGGGCCGAAGGCGGCGCTCGCGATTTTGTCGGTCTGCACGCCGCAGGCGTTGGCGATGGCGGTCATTACGGGCGATGAAAAGGCGCTCATCGCCGCGCCGGGCATCGGCAAGAAGATCGCCCAGCGCATCATTTTGGAGCTCAAGGACAAGCTTGCCAAGCAGCAGCAGGAGATCGGTATGCCTGCCGCCCCGGGGATCGCCGCGGGGGAGAAGAGCAAGGCTGTCGAGGCCGCCGCCGCGCTCACGGTGCTCGGCTACACGCAGCAGGACATCGCAGTGGCGATGAAGGGCATCGACGCGGAGAACCTGCCGCTCGAAGAGATCGTGCGCCAGAGCTTAAAGAAAATGGTAAAATAGGAGAAACGATAAATGAACGAGAATACAAAAGAGGCTGCTAAAAAGGGGATTACCTTTGGAACCTGCCTTGCAATGGTCATCTCTTATGCGAACTGGCATAGCGTGGGTTGGGCGATTGTACACGGCCTTTTGAGCTGGCTGTATGTGATTTATTTTGTGATCAGGTACTGATTATTCCTTCGCAAAGCACAAAAAGGAGCGTGAGCGCTTGAGCATTGATTTTGGAACCGACATTTATGAAGAGCCGATCGTGGCCAAGACCTTCCTGAGCGAAGACGCGCAGGAGGGTTCGCTGCGCCCGAAGACGCTTTCGGAATACATCGGACAGGAGAAGGCGAAGGGCAACCTCGCCGTCTTCATCGCCGCGGCGAAAAAGCGCGGCGAATCGCTCGACCACGTGCTGCTGCACGGACCTCCGGGCCTCGGCAAGACGACGCTTGCAGGCATTATTGCCCAGGAAATGGGCGTGAACATCCGCATCACCTCCGGCCCTGCCATCGAAAAGGCGGGTGACCTTGCGGCGCTGTTGACGAATCTGAACGAGGGGGATATCCTCTTCGTCGACGAGATCCACCGCCTGAACCGCAGCGTGGAGGAGATCTTGTATCCCGCGATGGAGGACTACGCCATCGACATTATCGTCGGCAAGGGACCGAGCGCGAATTCCATCCGCCTCGATCTGCCGCACTTTACGCTCATCGGTGCGACGACGCGCGCGGGCCAGCTTTCCGCGCCGCTGCGCGACCGCTTCGGCGTCACGCTGCGTTTGGAGCTTTACACACCGCAGGAGCTGGCGAAGATCGTCACGCGGTCGGCAAGCATCCTGAATGTCGATATCGACCCGACGGGCGCGCTCGAGATCGCGCGCCGCTCGCGCGGCACGCCGCGTATCGCCAACCGGATGCTGCGCCGCGTGCGTGACTTTGCGGATGTTAGGGCCGACGGCGTCATCACGAGAGAGGTTGCAGACGAGGCGCTCCGCGCGCTCGAGATCGACGATCTGGGCCTCGACCCCATCGACCACCGGATGCTGCGCGCCATCATCGAAAACTACGGCGGCGGTCCCGTCGGCATCGAGACGCTGGCCGCGACCATCGGCGAGGAAGCCGTCACGCTGCTGGATGTTTACGAGCCGTATCTGATGCAGCTCGGCTTTTTGCAGCGCACGCCGCGCGGCCGCTGCGTCACGCGCAAGGCGTATGAGCACTTGGGGCTCTCTGTGCCCAAGAGCATGGACGAAGTGCCGGAGCAGCTCAGTCTGTAAAGGTGAATTGCTTTATTGAGTTTTGCGAATCTAAATTTAAGATGAGGAAAAATATTATGGGAAAACTGTTTGGGACCGACGGCATTCGCGGCGTCGTGGGGGAAAATCTCACGGCTGATCTCGCGTTCCGCACGGGCAAGGCTATCGCGGCCGTCTTGAAGGAAGAAAAGGGGAGAAAGCCGGTCATCACCATCGGCAAGGACACGCGCATTTCCTCCGATATGCTCGAGAGCGCGCTCATCGCGGGCATCTGCTCCGTCGGCGGCGACGTGATGCCGTTCGGCGTGCTGCCGACGCCTGCGGTCGCGTACCTGACCGTGCTTAAGGGCGCGGATGCGGGCATTGTCATTTCCGCTTCGCACAATCCCTACGAGCACAACGGCATCAAGGTCTTCAATGAAAAGGGCTACAAGCTGCCTGACGCCATTGAAGAGCAGGTGGAGGAAAAAATTCTCACCGATATCTATCCTGCCGCGACGCACGGCGAGATCGGCGTTCTGCGCCACGGCCTGCGCCAGTCGCGCGAGGCGTACATCGACCATCTGGCGGGGACGATCGAGAGCGATCTTGCGGGCCTTCGCGTGCTTGTCGACTGCTCAAACGGCGCATCGTCCGCGACCGCGCCGGAGCTGTTCGGCCGCTTCCGCTGCTTCTGTGACTTCATCCACCGCGAGCCGGACGGCGTGAACATCAACGATCACTGCGGCTCGACCCATTTGGAAGACCTTGCGCAAAAGGTAGTCGCGGGCGGCTATGACATCGGCGTCGCGTTCGACGGCGACGCGGACCGCTGCCTGCTCGTTGACGAGCAGGGCGGGATCATCGACGGCGACAAGGTGCTCGCCGTCTGCGGCTCCGATATGAAGCGCCGCGGCAAGCTCTCCGGCGGCACGATCGTCGCGACGGTCATGTCGAATCTCGGCCTGCACGAGTTCTGCCGCGAAAACGGTGTGGGGCTTGTCTGCACGAGCGTGGGCGACCGCAACGTGCTTGAAAAAATGAACGAGTGCGGCTACAAGCTCGGCGGCGAGCAGTCGGGCCACACGATCTTCACCGACTATGCCACGACCGGTGACGGTCAGCTCACGGCGCTGCAATTCCTCGATGTGCTCGCGCGCAGCGGCAAGAAGGCGTCCGCGCTCGCGTCCGTCTGTCCGCAGTATCCGCAGGTGCTGCTCAACGTTCCCGTTTCGCATGAGCGCGGCGTGAAGGAGGGCATCATGGCGTCTGCCGCACTGAGCGCAGCCATTGCGAAGGAGGAGGGGGCTCTTTCCGGCGAAGGCCGCGTTTTGGTACGTCCGAGCGGTACAGAGGCCCTGATCCGCGTGATGGTTGAGGCAAAAACAGAACAAATTGCGCTTCTCGCGGCCGAGAATTTGGTCAATGTGATAAAGATGCTGTAAAATCATTAGCGCTAATACTGAATTTTCGTAAATACTTGACAAAACCTGAGCACAGAAGGTATAATACATGCAGTATCATCAGAATGAGAACCACCATATAGATTTGGCGGCCTGCACGGACAGTGAGCTGTGCGCGCGAGCAGCCGGCGGCGACAGGGAAGCGGAGGAGCTTCTCGTCACGCGCTACTACGGTATGGTCCGCGCGTGTGCGCGTCCGCTGTTCCTTGTCGGCGGCGACGGGGAGGACCTCATCCAGGAGGGAATGTTTGGTCTCATTCAGGCGATACGGGAGTACGATGCAGGCAAAACGGCGTCCTTCCGCACCTATGCGGAGACGTGTATCCGCAACCGCCTGTTTTCCGCGCTCCGTGCCGCTTCCCGCGGCAAGCATTATCCGCTGAACGAATCCATATCCCTTGATACCCCTTTCTTTGACAGTACTTCTTACACCCCCGGTACTTTGGACCCCAGCCACACGGACCCCGAGCTCCTTATCGCGGAGCGGGACCATGTGGAGAGCCTGCTCGAAAGTACCCGCAAGCAGTTGTCCGAGTTCGAGGCGAAGATCTTAGGGTACTATTTGGAAGGCCTTTCCTGTCGCGAGATCGCAGAGGCCGTGGGCAAGTCTCCGAAGTCGGTGGACAACGCCGTGCAGCGCGTGCGCCGTAAGGCCGCGCAGCACATCATCTCCGGCGATATCAGCAAACGCTGAACGCAATATATTTTTTCTGATTCAAAGAGAGGGTAAAATCATGTACGAAGACAAGACTTTAGTTTGCAAGGAGTGCGGCAACGAGTTCGTGTTCACCGCCGGTGAGCAGGAGTTCTACGCGGAGCGCGGCTTCCAGAACGAGCCCCAGCGCTGCAAGGCCTGCCGCGACGCTCGCAAGAACGCCGCTCGCGGTCCCCGCGAGTATTTCACCGCAGTCTGCGCAGCCTGCGGCGGCGAGGCCAAGGTTCCCTTCGAGCCCAAGTCCGACCGTCCGGTCTACTGCAGCGAGTGCTTCGCCAAGATGCGCGCTGAGCAGTAAGCTCTTGTAACTGCCGATACGAAAGGTGTCCGCCTTGGCGGGCACCTTTCTTTTTTGCGCAGCCTCCGTTTATTGCACTGCGTTTTTTTGTGGATTTCCTATTGAAAAAGTACGAAAAATGGGATAAACTATCTTCAGCAAATTTTCACGGAGGTGAATCAATATGATCGAGATCACGCGCGATACCATCATCGGGGATATCCTTGATGTTGCACCGCAGACCGCGCCGATCTTCCTTTCCATCGGAATGCACTGCCTGGGCTGCCCCAGCTCCCGCGGCGAGACGGTGGAGGAAGCCTGCATGGTCCACGGCATCGACGTGGACAAGCTGCTGGCCCTCGTCAACGAGGAAGCCAACAAGCCCGTCTGAGAATAAGAATAAGACGCATACGGGTCTTCCGTATGCGTCTTATTCGGTCGAAGGAAAGGAGAGGGACCGATGGAAACGACTCGCTTGCAGCTTCAGCCGCGTTTGCAGTGTATCGCGTCCCTTGTGCCGAAGGGGGCGCGATTGGCCGATATCGGCACCGACCACGGATATCTGCCAGTGTACCTTTTGCAGGAGGGGACGATCGGGCACGCCATCGCGTCGGATATCAACGCGCTGCCGCTTGCCCACGCGCGCGCGACGGCCGCGGAATACGGCGTGACGGAAAAGCTTGACTTCCGCCTCTGCCCGGGCCTTGCGAAGCTCCGTCCGGAGGAGTGCGACACCGTCGCCATTGCCGGTATGGGCGGGGAGACGATCCTCGGCATCCTCGAAGCCGCGCCCTGGACGCGCGACGGCGCGCATACGCTCATTTTGCAGCCGCAGACGAAGGCGGATCTGCTGCGCCGCTGGCTCTGCGCCAACGGCTACCGCTTTTTGAGCGAGACGCTTGTGCGAGACAAGGAGCAGCTCTATGTCGTCTTCCGCGTCGCCGCGGGAATGGGGCAGGAGCTGAGCGAGGCCGACGCGCTGACGGGCATTCTCCTGCGGGGAGACCCGCTGTACGGCGAATACCTTTTGCTGCATCTGACAAAGCTCAGACGGGCGAGGGACGGGCTTGCCGTCTCGTCGCTTGCGGATAAGGATGCGCGCATCGCGCATTTGACAAAGCTCATCGAAGAGCTCGAAAGAAGAAAAGGAGAGTGGGAGCATGGCAACGGTACGTGAGATCGAGCAGAGCCTTTTTTCCTGGGCGCCGCGCGAGAGCGCGATGGACTGGGACAATATCGGCCACCTCGTCGGCGACCCTGAGCAGGAGGTCAAGAGCATTGTGGTCGCGCTGGATATCACCGAGCGCGTGGCGCAGGAGGTCATCGACTGCGGGGCACAGCTCATCGTATCCCACCATCCGGTGATGAACGTGCGCTGGCATGAGCGCGAGATGCAGTCGCTTCGGCCCGATACGCGGCTTGGCGGTCTTTTGACGATGCTCGTCAAAAATGACATTTCCGCCATCTGTATGCACACGAATCTGGACGCCGCGGACGGCGGCGTGAACGACTGCCTGGCCAAAAAGCTGGGCCTGAACGATATTTTTTTACTCAACGACGAAAAAATCGGCCGGATCGGTACACTTTCCTGCGAAAAAGGGCTTGAAGAGTTCCTACGGGATGTGATAGAATTACTCGGCTGCGGCGGCTTACGCTATTGCCGCGGCAGCGGGCGTGTGCATCGCGTAGCCGTGGGCGGCGGCGCGTGCGGCGAATATATCCCGCAGGCCATTGCGCAGGGCTGCGATACATTTGTGACGAGCGATCTGCGCTACAACGATTTTCTCGATACGCGAGGACTCAACCTGATCGACGCGGGACATTTTCCGACGGAGACCGTCGTCTGTCCGGCGATCAGGGCCTATCTGGAGGAGCATTTCCCTGAGGTGAAAACCGTCATTTCGACGTCGCACCGCGACGTCATCCAATACTATCTGTAAGGAGAGATCACATCATGTCCGGACATTCCAAGTGGCACAATATCCAAAAGACGAAGGGCGCGGCTGACGCCAAGCGCAGCGCCGCCTTCACCAAGATCGCCAAGGAGATCATCGTCGCCGTCAAGCAGGGCGGCTCGGGCGATCCGAATAACAACTCCCGTCTCGCGACCGTCATCGCCAAGGCGAAGGCAGCCAATATGCCCAACGACAACATCAAGCGCACCATCGACAAGGCGCTCGGCTCGGGCAACACCGACAACTACGAGGCTGTTACTTACGAGGGCTACGGCCCCGGCGGTGTGGCCGTGATCGTTGAGGCGCTGACCGACAACCGCCAGCGCACCGCGCCGGAGGTCCGTCACTATTTCGATAAGTACGGCAAGGGCATGGGCGCGCAGGGCTGCGTGAGCTGGTCGTTCGACCGCAAGGGCGTTATCATCATCGACAACGAGGACGGCGACTATGACGAGGACGCCGTCATGATGGATGCGCTCGATGCCGGCGCCGATGACTTCAACGCCGAGGACAATGTTTTCGAGATCACAACCGACCCCGACGCGTTCAACGACGTGGTCAAGGCGCTCGAGGAGAAGAACTATGCCTTCGTCAGCGCGGATATCAGCCTCGTCCCGCAGACCTATGTCAAGCTCGAGAGCGACGAGGACATCAAGAACATGGAAAAGCTGCTCGATATGCTCGACGATAACGAGGACGTGCAGAACACCTACCACAACTGGGACCAGGACTAAACCCCTTGCAAATGCTGCCCTTTTCAGCAGGGAAGATCGCGCAGCTGTGACGTACTGCCGTCCTGCCGGGGCGGAGAGGGGACATATCCTGACAAATTCGGCAAAGAGAAAAATAGCCCGAACACCGTTCGGGCCATTTTTTTGTATGCTGAAAACCACTCGCCCAGCGAGTGGTTTTCAGCATACAAAAAAAGAAGCACTGCAAAAGCAGTGCTTCTAATCTGTTTGGTCGCTTAGATCGCGCGGGTAACCTTACCGGAACGCAGACAGCGGGTACAAACATAGACATGGCGGGGCGTACCGTTGACGATAGCCTTCACGCGCTTGACGTTGGGCTTCCAGGGACGATTGGAACGACGGTGAGAGTGGGAAACTCTGATACCGAACGAAACACCCTTGTCGCAAAACTCGCACTTTGCCATCCGTTGCACCTCCTTGCTGTAATCAAATCGAGGCTTGCTCACTAACAAGCAGTTAATACTATAGCAGATTAGAACATAAAATGCAAGCCTTATTTTCAAAAAAGATGAAAAAATCGGCAAAATTTCCGCATCTTTGTCCGAAGTGAAAAAAGCAAAGGCGGGAAAGGTGGTTTCCCTTGTAAAAAGAGGGGGGAACGATTATAATGATCATGAATATATTTTAATGCTGACTCGCATGGAGGGCAGATATGAATACCAACCGCTCCGTCCGCGTAAAGGACATCGTAGAAAAGTTTCAGATGGAGGTCATCAATAAGGGCACCGATTATGACACCGAGATCCTGACCATCACGGACGTCAACCGCCCGGGCCTTCAGTTCATCGGCTTTTTTGATTACTTTGACCCGAGAAGACTGCAGATCATCGGCAAGAGTGAGGTGACGTTCCTGCGCGGTTACTCGGCCGAGGAGCGGCGCAAGCGCTTTGAGGACCTGTTTTGCTACGAGATCCCGGCGCTGGTCATTTCGCGCAATCTGGATGTTTTTCCCGAATGCCTTGAAATGGCGCGCAAGCACGGCCGCACGCTGCTGCGCACGAGCCATACGTCCGTGGAGTTCACCGCCATGACGATCGACTACCTGAATCACGCGCTCGCGCCCGTGATCACGCGCCATGGCGTGCTTGTTGACGTGTACGGCGAGGGGGTGCTCATCTTCGGCGACAGCGGCATCGGCAAGAGCGAAACGGCCATCGAGCTCATCAAACGCGGCCACCGCCTCGTCGCCGACGACGCGGTGGAGATCACGCGCATCGGCTCGACGCTCGTCGGCACAGCGCCCGAGCTCATCCGCAACTATCTTGAAGTGCGCGGCGTGGGCGTGATCGACGTCGAAAAGCTCTTCGGTGTGGGTGCGGTGCAGGATTCGACGGAGATCGATATGGTCATCCAGTTTGAAAAATGGGCGGATGACAAATTCTATGACCGGCTGGGCCTTGATGAAAATGACACGACCATCCTGGATGTGCCTGTGCCGCAGGTGACCATTCCGGTCAGTGCGGGCCGTAACCTCGCCGCGATCGTGGAGCTGGCAGCGATGAACAACCGCCAGAAGAAGCATGGCTTCAACTCCGCGCGCGAATTCGCCGCGCAGATCGACGGACATATCGACCGCGTGACGCGCGAGAACGAGGCAAAAAAGCAAAATCCGTAACGGAGGACTTGGACTTATGGCGTGGTACACAGCGCTGGACAAAACGATACAGGACTATCTGCCCGACCTCAAATGGATCGCGGACGAGCCGATGGCGAAGCACACCTCGTTTCGCATCGGCGGACCGGCAAAGCGCATGGCTTTCCCGGAAACGAGGGAGCAGCTCGTCCTGCTGACAGGCTTTTTGCAGGAGGTGGGCATTACACCGCTACTCATCGGCAACGGCACGAATCTGCTCGTCGCCGATGAGGGATTGGACACCGTGGTCATCGACACGTCCGACAAGCTCTCGCATATCGAGCTGACGGGCGAGGGGGAGATCACGGCTGACGCGGGCGTATCGCTTGCAAAGCTCGCGGTGTTCGCGTGGAAGCATGGGCTGACGGGTCTCGAGTTTGCCCACGGCATCCCCGGCACGCTCGGCGGCGGCATTGTGATGAACGCCGGAGCCTACGGCGGCGAGCTCAAGGACGTTGTCACCGAGGTGACGGCGCTGTATCCCGACGGCGTTAGAGCGCTGACGCCTGCGGAGCTGGATCTTTCTTACCGCCACAGTGTTTTTTCTTCGGGGGATGGCATCGTTCTCGGCGCCAAGCTGAAGCTTGAACAGGGGGATGCAGACAGCATCAAGGCAAGGATGGACGATCTGATGGCGCGGCGCAAGGCCAGCCAGCCGCTCGAGCTTCCGAGCGCGGGCAGCACCTTCAAGCGTCCGACGGGCTACTATGCCGGTCCGCTCATCGAGGGCTGCGGGCTCAAGGGCTGCCGCGTCGGTGGGGCAGAGGTATCAAGAAAGCACGCGGGCTTCGTTGTGAACGCGGGCGGCGCGACGTGCGCGGATGTGCTCGCGCTCATCGAGAAGGTGCAAAAGACCGTCTACGATGCGCACGGCGTGATGCTGGAGCCGGAGGTGAAGATCATCCGGCAGGAAGAGGACTAAGATGGAAATTTTGATCATATCCGGGCTGTCCGGCGCGGGAAAATCGAGCGCCGCGACGTATTTGGAGGATATGGGCTATTTTACGATGGACAATGTTCCGGCGGACATTGTGCTCAAGTTTGCGGCGTTCTGCTCGCAGAGCGACGGCCGCTATGACCGCGTCGCGCTCGTGAGCGACATCCGTTCGGGGGACAGGGACTTTTCTGGCCTTCTCGACGCGATGGACCGGCTGAAGCAGGGCGGCGACGTCTGCCGCCTGCTTTTTGTCACGGCGGATCTGGAGACCATCATCAAGCGCTACAAGGAGACGCGCCGCCGCCATCCGCTCATGTCCGACGGCATGAGCATCGAGCAGGCGATGCACCGCGAGGAGGAGCTCCTGCGCCCGCTGCGTGAGCGCGCGGACGTGGTCATCGACACGACGCAAATGCCCGCGGCAAAGCTCAGAAATGAGCTCTATCGCATCTTTGGCGACAAGAGCGCGCGCGGCAAGCTGAGCGTGAACGTGATGTCGTTCGGCTACAAGTACGGTATCCCGCTGGAGGCGGACCTTGTCTTTGACGTGCGCTTTCTGCCCAATCCCTTCTATGTGCCGGAGCTCAAGCACAAGACGGGCATGGACAGCGAGGTCTACAACTACGTGTTTTCCTTTCCGCAGACGAAGACCTTTGTCGAAAAGCTCGAGGGGCTGCTGTCGTTTCTGCTGCCGCTTTATGCCGAGGAGGGGAAGAGCACGCTCGTCATCGCCGTCGGCTGCACGGGCGGGCACCACAGAAGCGTTTCGGTCGCGCGATGCCTCACGGCGTACTTATCGGGGCTGGGGTACCCGGCCTTTGAAAATCATCGCGATATGACGCGCGGCTGAAAAGAGAGAAAGAGAGGGAAGGTGAGTGCGTGTCGTTTGCTTATGACGTAAAGGCGGAGCTGTGCAGGGTGCCGCTGAGCCGCGGCTGCTGCGCGGTGGCGGAGGGCTGCGGCGTTTTGCTGTACGCCAGCACCTTTTCCGCGGGCGAGGTGCGCATCGTGACGGAAAACGACGAGTTTGCCGGCCGGCTGCCGCGCCTCTTCCAAAAGGCCTTCGGCGTAAAATTCGACGAGCTTCCCGGGGAGCATAAGGGCGGCAAGCTGGTGCTGCGCATCACGCGGGAGGAAAAGCTTGACGCGATCTGGCGCGCGCTCGGCTATGACCGGCGGGCGCATTTTGCGCTGCACCTGAACTTTGCGCTGCTGGAGGAGGAGTGCTGCCGCGCTTCGTTTCTGCGCGGGGCGTTTCTCGCGGGCGGCAGCGTGACCGACCCGCAGAAGCGCTATCATCTGGAGCTCGCGACCTCGCACGTGCAGGCGGGGCGCGAGGTGGAGGCGCTGCTGCGCGATATGGGCTTCGAGCCCAAAAACGTGATGCGTCAGGGCAGTTTCGTCACCTATTTCAAGAGCAGCGAGCACATCGCGGACCTGCTGACGCTCATCGGCGCGCCGGGACGCGCGCTGGAGATCGTGTCGGCAAAGATCGAAAAAGAAATGCGAAACACCGTGAACCGCCGCGTGAATTGCGACGCGGCGAACCTGGATAAGACTGTGATGGCAGCTTATGAACAGGTAGAAGCCTTTACACGCCTGACCGAGTCCGGCGCCATAGGCGAGCTGCCGGTCAAGCTGCAGGAGGTCGCCGTTGCGCGGCTTTTGCAGCCGGAGCTGACGCTTTCGGAGCTTGCGGCGACGTTTGACCCGCCGCTGACGAAGTCGTGCCTCAATCACCGCATTCGAAAGCTGATGGAGATCGCAAAGGAAGAGAAGAAATAGGAAGGAGCGCGCCATGTCGTTTGCCCATTTACACGTTCATACCGAATACAGCCTGCTCGACGGCGCGTGCCGCATCCGCGACCTTCCCAAGCTCGTCAAGTCGATGGGGCAGATCGCCTGCGCCATCACCGACCACGGTGTGATGTACGGCGCGATCGACTTTTACCGCGCTTGCAAGGCCGAGGGCATCAAGCCTATCATCGGCTGCGAGGTCTACGTCGCTCCGCGCACGCGCTTTGACAAGCAGCATGAGTTTGACAGCGAGGCCCGCCATCTGGTGTTGCTGTGCGAAAATGAGGAGGGCTACCGCAATCTCTCCTATCTCGTTTCGATGGCGCACGTGGAGGGCTTTTATATCAAGCCGCGCATCGACCTCAATTTACTGCGCGAGCATTCAAAGGGCTTGATCGCGCTCTCGGCGTGTCTGGCCGGTGAAATTCCGCGCAGACTTCGCAACGGCGACTACAACGGTGCCAAGGAATATGCCTTGACACTATCTGATATCTTTGGCCCAGAGCACTTTTATCTGGAATTGCAGGATCACGGTATCCGCGATCAGGCGGTCGTCAATAAGGGCATTCTGCGCCTGCACGAGGAAACGGGACTCCCGCTTGTCGTAACGAACGACGCGCATTATCTTCGAAAAGAGGACGCCTACGCGCACGATGTGCTGCTCTGCATTCAGACGGGCAAGACCGTGGACGATGAAAACCGTATGCGCTACGAGCCGCAGCGCTTCTATCTGCGCTCGACCGAGGAGATGGCGGCACTCTTTCCCGACTATCCCGAGGCGGTCGAAAACACGGGCAGGATCGCCGAGCGCTGTAACCTGGAGTTCACGTTCGGCAAATACCACCTGCCGGAATTCAAGGTGCCGGAGGGGTATACCTCGCTCACATACTTCAAAAAGCTCTGCGCCGACGGCTTTGCCCAGCGCTACGGCGAGGGGACGGAGAAGCAGCGCGCGCAGCTCGAATATGAGCAGAACATGATCGAGCGCATGGGCTTTGTCGACTACTTTCTGATCGTCTCCGACTTTGTGCGCTACGCCAAGAGCGTCGGCATTCCCGTCGGTCCGGGGCGCGGCAGCGCGGCGGGCAGCATCGTTTCCTACTGCCTGTCCATCACGGATATCGAGCCGATGAAGTACGGATTGTTTTTCGAGCGCTTTTTGAATCCCGAGCGCGTGTCGATGCCTGATATCGACATGGACTTCGGCGATACGCGCCGCGGCGAGGTTGTCGATTACGTCCGGCGCAAGTACGGCGACGACCATGTTGCGCAGATCGTCACCTTCGGTACGATGGCCGCGCGCGGCGTGATCCGCGACGTCGGCCGCGCGCTCAACATGAGCTACGCCGACTGCGACGTCATCGCCAAGCTCGTCCCCGCAGGGCCGCACGTCACGCTCGACGACGCGCTGCGTATCTCGCGCGAGCTGCGGGAAAAGTACGAGGGCGACGAGCAGGTGAAAAGGCTCATCGACACGGCGCGCGCCCTTGAGGGGATGCCGCGCCACGCATCGACGCACGCTGCCGGCGTGGTCATCACGAAGCGGCCCGTTGTCGATTATGTCCCGCTCGCGCGAAACGACGATACGATCGTTTGCCAGTACGTGATGACGACGCTCGAGGAGCTCGGCCTTCTCAAAATGGATTTTCTGGGGCTGCGCAATCTGACGATCCTGGATGACGCGGTCAAGATGATCCGTGAAAAGGATAAAGACTTTACACTACAGAATATCCCTGAGGATGACGAGGCGACCTATGAGATGCTGGCTGCCGGACGGACGAGCGGCGTCTTCCAGCTCGAATCGAGCGGCATGACGGGCGTCTGCGTCAGCTTAAAGCCGCAGAACATCGAGGATATCACGGCGCTCATCGCGCTCTACCGTCCGGGACCGATGGAGTCCATCCCGAAATTCATCGCCTGCAAGCACGACCCGAAAAAGGTCACGTACCTCATCCCGCAGCTTGAGCCGATCCTCTCGATCACCTACGGCTGCATCGTGTATCAGGAGCAGGTCATCCAGATCTTCCAGCAGCTCGCGGGATACTCGCTCGGTCAGGCGGATATGCTGCGCCGTGCGATGAGCAAGAAGAAGGTCAAGGACATCGAGCGCGAACGCGAGGCATTCCTGCACGGGGACCCCGCGCGCAATATCGTGGGCTGCGTGGCGAACGGCATCGACGAAAAGGCCGCGCAGGAGATCTACGAAGAAATTTACGCCTTTGCAAACTATGCGTTCAACAAGGCGCACGCCGCGGCCTATGCGGTCGTCGCGTATCAGACGGCGTACTTCAAGTGCCACTATCCGAAAGAGTACATGGCGGCGCTCTTGTCAAGCGTCCTCGACTCGTCCGACAAGGTGGGCGAGTATTTCAACGAGTGCCGCGAGTGCGGCATCAAGCTGCTGCCGCCGGACGTCAACCACTCCGCCGACCGCTTTACGGTCGAGCCCGAGGGCATCCGCTTCGGCCTCGTCGCCATCAAGAATATCGGCCGCGGGCTCATCCTGCGCATGATGCGCGAGCGCGAGCTGAACGGTCCGTTTATCGACTTTCAGGACTTCTGCCGCCGCATGGACGGCATGGAGATCAACAAGCGCGCGGTCGAGAACCTGATCCGCGCAGGCGCGTTCGACTCCACGGGCGCGAAGCGTTGGCAGCTCATCGCCGTCTACGAAAAGGTGATGGACGGCATCGCCGAGGGCAACCGCACGAATATCGAGGGGCAGATCGACTTTTTCGGCATGGGCGCGGAGAGCGCGCAGCAGGCCGCGCTCGTCCTGCCCGACATTCCCGAATTCACGCCGCAGGAGCTCATGGCGATGGAAAAGGCCACGACAGGGCTGTACCTCTCGGGCCATCCGATGGACGCCTACCGCTCGCTCGTGCGCTCGTCCGGCGCGGCCGCCATCGGCCGCGTGATGGAGGATTTTTCGCAGGAGGCGGGGCCGACGACCTTTGCCGACGGGCAGAAGATTTCGCTCGCGGGCGTTGTGACCGCGAGCAAGACGAAAATGACGAAGAAGAATACCCTCATGGCCTATGTAACGCTTGAGGACGGCACGGGCGCGATCGAAATGCTCTGCTTTACGCGCGCGATCGAGCAGTACGGCAGCTATTTGCAGGAGGGGCAGGTCATTTACGTCACGGGCACGCTCTCCGTGCGCGATGAAAAGGCGCCGCAGCTCATGTGTGACTTCGCCCGCCCGCTGAATGCGGACTTTTCGACGGGGAATGCTGCGCAGCCGCAGTTCTCCCGGCAGCGAGCGGGGCAGACGCTTTATCTGCGCCTGCCGTCGGCGAACGGGCCGGAGATGGATATTCTCCGGAAGATCCTCTATATGTTCGAGGGCAAGGGCAATAACGTCCGCATCCGTTTGATCGACACCGGCAAGCTCATCGGTACGACCTGCGACCTGCACCCCTCGCTCGTGCGCGATCTGGAGGAGCGCTTCGGCAAGGAAAACGTCGTGGTGAAGTGAGAGAAGGGAGTGGCGGCGATGAGATTGCGTTTGACCATGATCTGAACAATATTTCAATCATGGAGGAATTTATGGAGATCATCGAATATCAGACCTATCGCGAGGAAGAGATCCTGCCGTTGTATACGTCTGTCGACTGGACGGCCTACACGGACGCGCCCGATGTGCTGCGTCGCGGCTTTGCAAAGTCTCTGCTCACGCTCGCGGCCTATGAAGGGGAAACGCTTGTCGGCCTTGTCCGTGTCGTTGGCGACGGCGAGACCGTCGTGCTTGTGCAGGACCTGCTGGTTTTCCCACAGTACCAGCGCCGCGGCATCGGCACAGCACTGATGCGCGCGATGATGGATCGTTTTGCAAACGTTCGCCAGTTCCAGCTTTTGACAGACGACACGGAAAAAACGCTTGCATTTTACCGCTCGCTCGGTCTGCACGACCTTTCATCGCTTGGCTGTCAGGGCTTTATGCGCTGATCCGGCGCACCACCGGCAAAACAATTTATAATGAAAAAGAGACAGGCGTTTGCCTGTCTCTTTTTGTATGTATTACACCTTATTTTCCCTCGTCAGGCTCGGAGAAGAGCGTGTTCAGCACGCCGGTATAGAGCTGCTCGGGGTTTTTCTGGAAGCGCTCGGCAAGGTCCTTGGCCATGACCTCCTTGGGCACCATGAGATCCATCTTGAGCAGCGGCTGGTCGTCATCGTCGTTGAAGGCGAGGGTGACGGTATAGGTCCCGTTTTTACGGGGCTGGATCTCGGATTTGATCTGCGCGCGGCGCTTGAGTTTCTGATTAAAGATGGTGATGTTCTTGTCGGCGCGCAGACGCACCGAGTAGGGAAGGCTCGACTCGCAGATCGCGCCGTTGTGCAGTCCCTTTTCGGTGATGGCGTAGAGCCCATCGTCCGAAAGCGTCAGGTGCTGCGACTCGACCAGATTGCCGAGGCATTCGGAAAAGTCAAAGAAGTCGATGCCGTCGTCGCACATTGTCAGCTCCTGCATCGCCTCGAACGGCACCGGCTCGATGAGCCGGGCGGCAACATAAAGAATGAGAAATTTGATCTCCAGCTTGTCCTGAATAAAACCGACGCGCCCCATAGCGCACCTCCTCGGGTGGATTTACAGCGATGATACCACAAAATGACGGCCGATACCACAAAAAGTTGTCGATATCGGTTGGCCGCAAACTATATTTAGTATAGCACACGATTTTCCGAATGTATAGGACTTTTTCAAAAACACCTGCGCGCGGCACCCATTTCAGCGCGCGGCATAGACTGGGGTGAAAGAAAGGCACAGTCATGCCGGACTTTCCAGTACTTAAAATAGGAGGTATTCTTGCTTTATGGCTGATAAAGTTGTTGCAGGCCCTGTCAGCGGCGCGAACGGCGTGCGCGAGGCGGTCTGTATCCATACGAAAAAGATCTATTCATCCTGCCGCGACAAGGACTGCATCGAGGACCTGCGCTTTTACCCCACGGCCACGGCGCAGAGCATTCTGAGCACGAGCCAGTGCATCCGCGGCGGCAGCGCGGAGCTGCTGTATACGTTCGTCGACGTGGAGCCGGTAAACTTCAACCGCGGATACTACACGGTGGAGATGCACTTCTTCTACCGCATCATTTTGCAGGCGATGATGAACGGCAGCTCACGCTACACGGAGATCGAAGGTCTCGCGGCCTTTGATAAGCGCGTGGTGCTCTTTGGCAGCGAGGGCGGGGCGAAGGTCTACTCATCCGAGCCGGCGGCGAACGCCGTCGACGCGCCGCTCGACCTGACGGCGAATCTTCCGACGGCGGTCGTTGAGGTCTTGGACCCGATGCTGCTGTGCGCGCACTTTGCCGACAACTGCAACTGCCGTTGCGGATGCGGCACGCTGGGCGGCGTTCCGGCGGCGATCCTGAACGCCTTCGACGAGCCCATCGTCTTTGACGAGTCTGCCATCCGCCGCGTGTGCATCTCGCTCGGCCAGTTTTCGACCGTGCGCTTAGAGCGCGACACGCAGCTTTTGATCCCGGTGTACGACTACTGCATCCCGTCGAACGAATGCACGCTCGCCGGCGGCGAGTGCTGCAGCGAGGACCCGTGCAAGGTCTTCGACGCGGTAGAGTTCCCGCTGGACGATTTCTTCCCGCCGAATGTCCTGCCCGGCGGCGACAAGGGCTGCGGCTGCTGCGCGAGCAACTGAGAAAAAACGGGGAGCTTCCCCGTTTTTTCTTTTTGCAGAAAGTGGGACGGACCGTGCATAAGCCCGTCCGCGCGCTCATAGAGTGGACTATCACGGAAGAAGGGAAGTGCTTGACGAATGGAACGGCTTGATCGGATCTACCGCTATGAGCAGGCCTGCGAATTCCTGCCCCACCGCTTGAAGTGCCTTGCGCTCGCGCTGCCGGACAAGCAGAAGGAGCGCACCGAGGAATTCCGCCTGCGCGTGATGCGCCCGATGACGGTGCTGACGAGCGAGGGGGAGCTGAACGCCGCGCCCGCGGACCGCAGCTCGCTTGTGACGGCGGAGGACCTGGAACAGATGCTCGGGGCGGTGACGGAGTATTCGCGCTACGCCTGCATCGAAACACTGCGCCGGGGCTTTCTGCCGCTGCGGGGCGGGTTTCGCCTCGGCGTGTGCGGCAGCGCTGTGGTGAGAGACGGCGAGGTGAGCAACCTGAAGGATATCTCGTCGCTTTCGCTTCGCATCGTCTGCGAGGAGGTGGGGATTGGGAGCGGCATCGCGCCGCAGCTCTTCGACGAAAATGGACGGCTTTTGAGCACGCTCATCCTCTCGCCGCCCGGCGGCGGGAAGACGACGCTGCTGCGCGATCTCATCCGCGTGCTATCGCTCGGCGACAGCGAACACCGCGCACTGCGCGTCGCGGTCATCGACGAGCGCGGTGAGCTCGCCGTGTGCTGCAAGGGCCGGCCGCAGATGGAGCTTGGCAACCACACGGACGTGCTCTCGCTCTGCCCGAAGGCGGAGGGGATCCCGATGGTGCTGCGCGGGATGAACCCGCAGGTCATCGCAGTGGACGAAATCACGGCGGCAGAGGATATCCGAGCGATGTGCCTGGCCGCGAACTGCGGCGTGGGTCTGCTTGCAAGCATCCACGCGGCGGACACCGGGGAATTGACGCAAAAGCCGCTCTTTCAGGAGCTTCTGCGCGCGAAGGTCTTTTCCCGCTGCGTGACCATCCGTCGGGACGGCGGAGGGCGTACCTACGAGGTGGGCGGGCTGCCATGCGGCACCTGACGGGGGCGGGGCTGCTGCTCGCGGCGTCGCTGCTGCTGCGGCAGGCGCTTTTGTCGCGCGCGGGGCTGCGGCGCAGGACGCTGCACGCGCTCGCGGAGATCTTTTTATCGCTTGCGCGGGACGTGCATCTGACGCTCACACCGCTGCCGGCGCTGCTGCACGAGCTCGGATATGCGGAAGAGGCGGAGCCGTTTTTCGGTGCGGTACGGGAAGGGCTTTTGCGCGGCGAGACGCTCCCGGCGGTCTGGCAGACCGCGGCGAAGGACCTGCCGCTCTCCGAGCGGGAGAGGGCGTCCGTCGCGGCGCTGGGAAGCGCGCTCGGCGGCGAGGAGGAGAGCGTCTGCGCGGCGCTGACACGCACGGCGCAGGAGCTTTCTGACGCGGAGCGGTCGCTTTTTGCGCGCAGCCGGGAGGACGGACGCGTGATGACGGCGCTGTGTCTCGGCGGCGGAACACTGCTTGGCATTCTGCTGCTGTAAGACAGGCGTCGACAAGTATCAATGCTTTACAGAAGGAAGACGGATATGGACATTGACCTCGTATTCAAGATCGCGGCGGTCGGCATCGTTGTGGCGGTGCTCAACCAACTGCTGGTGCGCTCGGACCGGCCCGATCAGGCGATGCTCGTGAGTCTGGCCGGGCTCATCACGACGATGATGCTGCTCGTGCGCGAGATCAGCGCGCTCTTCGAGCTCATCAAGAGTCTGTTTGGGTTTTAGCGATGGAGCTGCTTGTCAGGCTCGCGGCGCTGTGCCTGTGCGTTTCGGCGGTAACGGCGCTGCTGAAAAAGAGCGACGAAGCGCTGGCGCTGTTGCTGCTGCTTGCCGCGGTGCTCGTGGGCTGCGCGCTGCTGCTGCCGGCGCTTTCCGACCTTGCGGACTTCTGCACGCGGACGCTTGTGCTCACGGGGCTGCCCGCGGCGCTGTTCGCGCCGCTTCTGAAGGTGATGGCCATTGCGCTCGTGGTGCGCTTTTCCTGCGCGCTGTGCGCCGATGCGGGGCAGAGCGCGCTCGCGGCGCTCATGAACACGGCGGGGGCGGTTTGCGCGCTCGTCTGCGTGCTGCCGCTGCTTGAGGCGCTGCTGGAGCTGGTGGAGGGCTTTCTATGAAACGGCTGCTTTTTCTGCTGCTTGCGCTGCTTGCGCTGTGTCTGCCCGCGCGTGCGCTCGACATCCCGGCGGAGCTGGACGGCGCGGTGCCGGACGAGCTGCTTGAAGGCGCGCGGGAGGAAGAGAGCCTTTTGCAGCGAGGCGCGGCCTATCTGTGGGAGACGCTGCGCGGCGCGGTGAGCGGAGCAGCCGCGGCATCGCTGCGCTCGGCGGTGTCGCTCATGCTGCTTGCGCTGCTGTGCGGGCTCATTGAGGGCGCGTCGGAGGGAACGGGAGAGCCGGGTGCGGCGTTCACGCCCTATGTCGGCGTGCTCGGTGCGGCAGCCATCGCTGCCGGGGATGTGCATTCGCTCATCGGCCTCGGCCTGGAAACGCTGGACGAGCTCGCTGCGATGGCAAAGCTGCTGCTGCCAACTGTTGCGGCAGCCATTGCGAGCGGCGGCGCGGTGGGGACGGCGAGCGTTTGGCAGGTGGGGGCGCTGATGGCGAGCGACGTCTTCCTCTCGCTCATCCGTGGACTGCTCGTGCCGGTGCTCTACTGCATGATCGCGGCCGCGGCCGCGGGAGCGCTGCTGCCGAAAAGCCGGCTCACGAAGCTTGCGGACGGCATAAAGACGCTCATCACCTGGGCTTTGAGCGGAGTACTGGCGGTCTTTGTCACATTTCTGTCGCTCAGCGGGGCGCTTGCGGGCTCGGCCGACCGCATGGCGGTGCGCGTGGGCAAAACAGTCATCTCCGGTGCGGTGCCGGTCGTCGGCGGCATCCTGTCCGAGGCGACGGAGGCGCTGCTCGCCGGTGCGGGTGCGCTCAGAAGCACACTGGGCGTGCTGGGCGTTCTTGCGGTGCTGGCACTGTGCCTTGCGCCTCTCGTGCATCTCGCGGTCCAGTACCTGCTCTACCGTGCGGCGGCTTTTTTCTGCGGCATGGCGGGGTCGGATACGCTGAGCGGCTTTTTGGAGCAGCTTTCCTCGGCGTTTTCGCTGATGCTGGCGATGACGGCGGGCGGGGCGTTTTTGCTGCTGGCGTCGTTTCTCATCGCGCTGCTGATGGTGGTGACGGTATGACATTTCTTCGCTCGTGGCTCCTCGGCGTCGTGGCCTGCGCGGTGCTCGTGAGCCTTGCCGGACAACTGACAGACGGCGGCACGATGAAAAAGATCGTGCGCTTTGCAGGCGGGATGCTCCTGATGCTCGCGATGCTGCGGCCGCTCCTGCGGCTCGACCTTGCAGTGCTCGACGTGGACCTTGCATCGTACCGCGAGGCCGTCGCGCAGCTCTAGCTGGAGCTCGCGCAGCGGCAGGAGGACGCGCTTTCCGCGCGCATAGCGGCGGAGA
Organism: uncultured Eubacteriales bacterium; assembly: GCA_900550165.1. GTDB lineage: Bacteria > Bacillota > Clostridia > Oscillospirales > Oscillospiraceae > Hominicoprocola. The sequence continues at coordinate 105,904 of URQY01000001.1, read as the reverse complement.
CGGGCGCATATATTGAGGACAAAGCAGACGAGTTGGGGCTGAGCGTCCGCGCTGCGGTCAGGACGGAGGAGGTGGACGGTGTGCCGCTTCCGGTATCCGTTACGCTCTGCGGCGAGGAAAACGCCGCGCTCGCCGACTGCATCGAGCGCGAGCTCGGCATTGCAAAGGAGGACCAGCTATGGAGCACGACGGGGGAAAGCGGCTGAAGCCGAAGGGCGCGCTTTCCGCGCTGAAGCAGTACAAATACGTTTTCCTGACGGCGGCGCTCGGGATCTTTCTTCTGCTGCTGCCGTCTGGCGAGGGAAAAACGGCGGACACGGGGCGCACGCCGACGGCGGTGGAGCGCTTCGACCGCGCGGCGCTGCAAAGCGAAATGGAGGACATCTTATCCTCGCTCGACGGTGTGGGGCGTCTCTCGCTGATGCTGACGGTGGACGGCGGCAGCGAATATGAGCTGGCGCAGGATGAGACCGACGCACGCAAATTCAGCGGGACGGAGAGCGGGGAGCAGTCCCGCTCGTCGGAAACGGTCGTGCTCGGCAGCGGGTCAGGCGCCGAGGTCGTGGTCACGCGCAGCCGCTATCCGCGCTTTCTCGGCGCCCTCGTCGTCTGCGAGGGCGGTGACCGCGCGGACGTACAGCTCAAGGTGACGCAGGCCGTCGCTGCGCTGACCGGCCTTTCGTCCGACAGGATCACGGTGGTCAAGGGAACGCCATGAAAATACTGATCTTTTATCGAACAAAACACATGGAGGGAACAGGTATGAAGCAGCTTTGGAAACGGAATGCAGTGGTGGGGACGATCCTCGTCTTCGTCTGCGCGGCGATCTTCTTAAACGGAAAGTACGCCGAAAAGGTCGAAAAGCCGACAAAGATTCTGGGGCAGGCCCAGCAGGTCGACGGCGCGGACGGGGAGGCGGCCGAGGTCTCTGCCGGAGCGGAGGGGACGGATTACTTCGCCTCGGCAAGGCTCACGCGCCAGCAGGCGCGCGACAGCGCGCTGTCGCTTCTGAAGGAAGCGAGCGAAAACGACGATGTGGACGAGGAGACGGTGAACGAGGCGGCGAAGAGCATCCAGACGCTCGCGTCCTACACGCTCTCCGAAGCGCAGATCGAAAACATGATCACGGCCAAGGGCTATGACGACTGCGTGGTCTTTATGTCCGAGGACGGCGTGAGCGTGGTCGTCTCGGCGGGGGAGGAGGGCCTGCAGACCGAGGATGTGGCCCGCATCACCGATATCGTCAAGCAGGAGACGGGGCTGAGCGCTGAGAGCATCAAGATCATGGAAGTAAATTAGCTGTTGTATTTTTCAGAAAACGATGGTAAAATACTCTTGATATAAGCATTCAAGCAAGGAGAGATGTCAGAATGGCTGAAAATCGAGAGTATCTGACCCGCGCCGAGGAAAACGGCAGCATCAATATTTCGGAGGACGTGGTCGCTGCTATTGCGGCGGACGCCATCGGCGAGATCGAGGGCGTGGGCTCCATGTGCCAGAACATGACCGAGCAGATCACCGAGCAGTTCACCGGCAAAAAGGGCTTGCGCGGCGTGCGCGCCGAAGTGCAGGACGGCGAGATCGTCGTTGATGTTTACCTGATGGTGCGCTATGGCTACGCCATCCCCGAAACGGCCCGTAAGGTGCAGGACAGCGTGTCTGCCGCGGTGAGCGCCATGACGGGCTACAATGTGCACGCGGTCAATGTCCACGTCGGCGGCATCAGCTTCAACTAAAGAGAAAGATAAAGGGTTAGACAAGAATGATTCGCAATACAGCGCGAGAGATCGCAGTGCATCTTGCATACGAACTGAGCTTTACGGATAAAACGCCGCAGGAGCTTCTGGATGAGCGCCTGACGGGAGAATACTTTGAAACGCTCAGGGGCGAGGACGATATTTACGAAAAGCTGCCCGGCAAGGGACAGGAGGAGTACATCCGCTCCATCGTGACGGGCGTTGCCGAGCACGCGCCCGAGCTCGACGGCTACATCGCAAAGTACGCCCGCGGCTGGAGCTTCGACCGCATCCCGCTCGTCGCCTCGGCGATCATGCGCGTTGCGATGTACGAGGTGCTCTACCGCAGCGACATCCCCAACGGCGTCGCCATCAACGAGGCGGTGGAGATCGCGAAGAAGTACGAAACGCCGGAGACGGTCAAGTTCATCAACGGCATCCTCGGCAGCTTTGTGCGCGGCGAAGTGAGCGCAGAATAACAAAAAAGCAGAGTGTCAGACGGCGCTCTGCTTTTCTTCCATCTTTACGTATGAAAGGGGCGACCGGCATGGCGAGCGAGCAGATGATCTTCAGCGTATCCGAGGCCAACAATTTCATCAAGGCGCTGCTCGACGCCGTGCCGCAGCTCCAGACCATTTTTGTGCGCGGCGAGATCTCAAACTACAAGTGCTACCCCTCGGGGCACCATTACTTCACGCTCAAGGATGAGGGGAGCGCGCTCAAATGCGTGATGTTCCGCGGCATGGCGGCAAAGCTCCGTTTCCGCCCAGAAAACGGCATGAAGGTCGTGGCCTTCGGCCGCATCGGTGTTTTTCCGCGCGACGGCGCGTACCAGCTCTATTGCTCGGAGCTGAGCGCGGCGGGCGTGGGCGATCTGTACGTCGCCTTCGAGCAGCTCAAGGCAAAGCTTGAAGGCGAGGGGCTTTTCAACCCCGCGCATAAAAAGCCGCTGCCAAGGTATCCAAAGCGCATCGCCGTCATCACCTCATCCGCGGGCGCGGCGGTGCACGATATGCTGCGCATCCTGAATGCCCGCTGGCCGATGAGCGAGGTCGTGCTGCTGCCCGTGCGCGTGCAGGGCGCGGAGGCGCCGCCGGAGATCGCGGGCGCGCTGCGCTATGCGAACAAGTGGCGCGTCGCAGACCTTATTATCACGGGACGCGGCGGCGGGTCGATCGAGGACCTGTGGGCCTTCAACGATGAGCGCGTGGCGCGCGCCATCTATGAATCCGAGATCCCGGTCATCTCCGCCGTCGGGCATGAGCCCGATGTGACCATCGCGGATTTTGTCGCCGATGTGCGGGCGGCCACGCCGTCGAACGCGGCGGAGCTCGCCGTGCCGGATCAGCAGGAAATCTTCCACCGGCTCGATGCACTGCAAACGCGCATGGTGCAGAGCGAGAAAAAGCGCGTGAAGCTGTTCGCCGAGCGGTATGAAAAGCTCGCGCGCAGCCGGGTGCTGCGTGACCCCATGGCGTTTATCGACGATAAGCGCCTGCTGCTCGACTACACGCAGAAAAATCTTGCGTCGCTTGCGCAGAATCAGATGGCGCAGCGTGAGCAGCGCTTCGCGGCTCTCGCGGCGAAGCTCGACGCGCTGAGCCCGCTCAAGGTGCTGGGCCGCGGCTACGCCGTCGCCAAAAGCGCGGATGGGCGCATCCTGCGCGCGGCGGAGGATGCGGACGTCGGCGAAAAAATCGATGTCCTGCTCGGGCAGGGCAGCCTGAGCTGCACGGTGAACGAACGAAACACAGGAGGAACGACCGATGGCAAAAACATTTGAGGATAACCTCGCGCGGCTCGAGGAGATCGTAGCGGCGCTCGAAAAGGGCGACGCGAAGCTTGCCGAGTCGCTCAAGCTCTTTGAAGAGGGCAGCAAGCTGGTGAGCGACTGCGGCGCGATGCTCGACAAGGCCGAGCAGAAGGTCATAAAGCTTTCCAAGGGCGCGGACGGCGCGCCGGTCGAGAGCCCGTTTGCTTCGGAGGAATAAGGGATGGAGGAAAAGCTGTTTTCCGCCCGCATGACGGAGGATAAGAAAAAGATCGACGCCTATCTCGATTCCTGCCTTTTGCCCGCGATGAACGCCCGCTACCATCAGCTTGTTGAGTCGATGCGCTACAGCCTGACGGCGGGCGGCAAGCGTCTGCGCGGCATTTTGGTGCTGGAATTCTGCCGCGTGTGCGGCGGAGACGCTGAAAAAGCGCTCCCCGTGGCCTGCGGCGTTGAAATGCTGCACACGTATTCGCTCATCCACGACGATCTTCCCGTGATGGACAACGACGATCTGCGGCGCGGCAAGCCATCAAACCACAAAGTCTTCGGCGAATGCACGGCGACGCTCGCGGGCGATGCTCTGCAGGCCCTTGCCTTTGAAACGGTGCTCTCCGCACCGCTTTCTGCCGCTCGCGCGCTCGAGTGCGGCAGGATCCTTGCAAATGCCGCGGGACACGAGGGCATCTGCGGCGGCCAGCAGCTCGACCTTGAATGGGAGGGGCGGACGCTCACGGAGGAGGAGTTGCACGAGATCCATCTGCGCAAGACGAGCGCGCTCATCCGCGCGGCGTGCCGGATGGGTGTGGCCGCGGCAGGCGGCACGCAGGCGCAGGGAGATGCGGCGGCGCGCTATGCCGATCACTTCGGCTACGCCTTCCAGATCCGCGACGATATGCTCGACGTCATCGGCGACGAGAAGACCTTCGGAAAGCCTATCGGCTCGGACAGGGAAGAGGGGAAGACGACGTTTGTGGATCTTCTCGGTCTCGACGGCTGCCAGAGGCTCGTGCGCGAGCACAGCGAGCAGGCCGCGGCAGCGCTCGGCGGGCTCGATGGCGCGGATTTTCTCGTTCATCTCGTCCGCGTGCTCGAGGAGCGGGACAAATAGCTAAAAATAGCCATTCTTTTGCAAAAAAATCGACGTTTTTCGCAAAAATAGCCGTTTGTCAAGAGTAAATGCACAAAAAAGCAAAAATAATTTTACGAGGCCAGAATGAGGGCCATTTCCTCGCGGAAAAGCTGCTCGGAGCACAGATAACCGAACATTTTCCGCGGGTAGTTGTTGAGCCACGCCTCGATCCGCTTGGTTTCCTCGTCTGAGATTGTACTGAGGTCGGTGCCCTTCGGAACGTGCCGCCGGATTAGGCCGTTTTGGTTTTCGTTGGATCCGCGCTCACTCGGCCGGTAGGGGTGGCAGTAGTAGACCTCGGTGCGGGCGCCCTTGCCGCTTGCGCTTCGCTCAATCCCGGCAGCGTCGGCAAACTCGCAGCCGTTGTCGCAGGTGATGGATCTGAATACCTTCGGGAACAGGTCGCCGTACTTGGCCTCGAGCCCGTCGATCGCAGCGACGACGCTGGCGGCCGTCTTGTCCGGCGACGGTATAATGAGCTCCCAGCGCGTTTTCCGCTCGGTCATCACGATGTAGGTGTTGCTGACGCCTTGGCAGCTTTCGACGCTGTCCATCTCCCAGTGTCCGAAGGTGCTGCGGTTGTTGATGTGCTCAGGCCGCTCCTCGATGCTCCGGCCCGCAGGCTTGCGCGGCATAGATCCGGCCGGGCGCTCCGGCTGGTGGCGCTTGCCGTGCTGCGGCAGCATGGAGACGGTCAGCTCGTCGCCGAAGATCTCGCCGCGGATGTAGTTGTAGGCGGTGCTCGCGCAGATGTGAGTCTTGAAGGGCCAGCCCTTAACCTCGGCCTCACCGATCGCGGCCTCCGGGCTGTACTTCTCGTCGCGGATCTTGGCGATCAGGTAGTCGGCCAGTTCGTAGTCGTTGCCGATCTTCAGCTCCGGCCCCTTGGCGCGGAGGTTAGCCTCATAGCGGGCCTGTGCGCCTTCGGGGTTGTATCTGGTCTCGGTGGTGTAGTCGCTGTTGAGGTGCTCATAGGTGCACCGCTTCAGCTCCCGGTAGATGGTCGTATGATGTACGCCGAGCTCCTTGGCGATGTCCGTCGGCTTCATTCCTGCGCGGATGAAGGCGTCGAGCTGGATGCGCTTGGTCGGCGTCAGATGGCTCCAGTGCTGTCCCATTGTGTTCCCCTCCGTGATAAAAGAAAAGGGGCGGCCCGCCGGCCGCCCCTTCTGTGTGTCAGTGTTCCTCGTACTTTTTCAGGAGCTCGAGCGTCTCCTCGTCTGTGATGATGTCAGCCAGCCTGCACTCCAGCGCGTTGCAGATCTTCAGCAGTGTCGGCAGCTTCGCGCCGTTGATGTCCCGGGCGCCGCGCTCGTACTGCTGGAGCACCTGCACCTTGATCCCGGCCAGTGCGGCGAGCTGAGACTGAGACAGGCCGGCCGCCTTGCGGAGCTTTTGCAGCCCCTCGTTTTTATAGGTCACTTTGATCGAGATGTCCATGTTGTTCCTCCCGCTTGACTTCGCCGTGGTTTCGTGGTTATAATAAAGAGGAACGGCGGGCGGGATTTTTCCCGCCGTCCTTCGACCTTACTGCTTGGGCTTTTGGTTCGGCTTTATCGTGATCGTGATGGTGGCAACCTGTTCACACTTTAGAGCCTGTTCCAGCAGCTCGAGCAGTTTTTTCATCTGCTCGGCATCCACGGCTTTGCCTCCTTTCCGCGGTTTTGTTCTCCTTTCTTTCTGTACTCGGCTATCCCTTGCCTGTGATTATATTATAGAGCATTTGCTCTATAATGTCAAGCATAATTCGGCAGATTTTCAACATTTTCCCGCGTTTTTTCACATAAAAAAGCCGCACGGCGTCGCTGCCGTGCGGTTTTCTCATTCTTTCCCGAGCAGGTGGTTGATCGTGGTGCCGAGGGCGGTCGCCAGATAGTCCAGCTCGTAGTCAGCGACGACTCTGCTGCCGTTCTCGATGCGACTGATGACCTTCTGGGTGACGTCCAGTCCGATGATCTGGAGCTTGTAGGCGAGCTGTTCCTGTGATAGACCAGCCCGCAGCCGTTCCTCTTTGACTCGCTCCCCGGAGATGTTGCACCTGCCGTCTGGTTTGTAGATTTTCGACGCCCTCGCCTCCTTTTATCCTAAAGATGACTATGCAATATTGACTTTACCAGTTTTGGCATGGTAATATTATGCCAAAGATGACTAAACACTAAAAAACGCAAACAGGAGGTAACGGCATGGGTGCACGGTTCAGACGTAGTTTCAAAATTGCCCCGGGTGTCCGGGTAAACCTTAACAAGAAAAGCGCGAGCGTCAGCTTCGGCCCGAAGGGCCTGAAGCACACGATCAGCACGACGGGAAAAAGTCACACGACCGTCGGGATCCCCGGGACGGGCTTGTCTTATACGACGAGCTCCGGCGGGAAGTCCGGCGCGCAGCAGGGCGCGGTCAGCATCCCCGCAGCGCAGAGGCCGACGTCGCCGAAAAGCAAGACGGTGGCGCTGCTGCTGTGCATCTTCCTCGGCTTCTTCGGTGTCCATCGGTTCTATGTCGGGAAAACCGGCACAGGCGTCATCTGGCTGCTGACGGCCGGGGCCTGCGGGATCGGCTGGCTGGTCGATATTTTCACCATCCTGCTCGGCGGTTTCTATGACTCCGAGGGCCGTGTGCTGCGGTTCCAGCCCACAGAGGCCGAGCTCGAGGCTGCCGGTGAAGTGCCGGATCCTGACGCTGAGGAGTAAAGCCCCACATAACAGAAAAAGCCCGCCCGGGATCTCCGGGCGGGTTTCTGCTTTTCTATGTGGTTTTAGAGTTTCGTGACGTAGTCCAGAGAGATCCAGCCCGCGCCGCTCTTGAGCTTGCCCCACTTGGTCGCGCCGGGGCCTGCGGCTTCGGCGACGATGGTGTAGATGCCCTTGCCCTTGATCTGGCCGGCGACGCCGTAGTTGGTGCCGGGGCCCTTGCGGATGTTCAGCACATCGGCCGTCGTCCGCACGCGGTAGCTCGTGGCCGTGCCGGTGCTGCCGGTCGAGATGTCCGCAGCGTTTACCCAGCCGTAAACGGTGGAGCCGCCGCCGCTGATTGCCTTCAGGTGGTACGGGTGCGCCTTGCCGGCCGCGACGGCCGTGATGGTGGCCTTGCCGGGCTTGCAGGTCTTGGCGTCCTTGGCCGCCGCGCTGGTGTAGTGCTGCGTGCCCTTGAAGTCGACCACGTCGCCGACCTTCAGGCCGGTCTCGGTGTTGCCGGAGGTCTGTCCGCCGGTGCTGCCGCCTGCGTCCGTGATGCCGAGGCGCTTGTTGACCTCGGCCGCGATCTGGCCGTGGCGGTTGTAGAGGTAGTCGCCCGGGCAGCTCTTATTCGCGTAGTCCCTGTGCACGGTCATGTTGCAGCCGTTCAGGTGGTTCACGCGGTCGTTTTTGCTGGTCGACCAGACGAGGCGCTTGATGCCGTTGCGCTTGCAGATGTCGGTCACGAGATCCAGCAGCGCGGCGTATGCCTTCGCGGAGACGGGCCAGTCAGGCGCGCCGCCGTTGTTGGCGACTTCGATGGTGACGGCCCGCTGGTCGTTGGCGTTGGACGAGGTGCACCACGAGCGGTTTGCCTCGTCGACGTACAGGGCGATCCGGCCGTCGGTGCCGATGCCGTAGTTGCTGGACGCCTGCCGCGCAGAGTTGGCGAACAGGTTGCCGCAGGTTTCGACGGAGCAGTTGCCGGCCATACAGTGGATCGTGATGGTGTCGATCTTCTTGGTGCGCTTGCCCGAGTGGTTCGGGCTGAGCTTGGTGTAGACCACCAGAGGGCTGTTACTCATTGTCGTCTCCTTTCCCGCCGGTCAGCTCGTCGAGAGTCTCGTCTGTGACGGTCTCGCCGGGCTTCAGCTTGATGTCGTCGGTGTTCTGGTTTTTCATGGGTTTGCCTCCTTTACAAGCAAGAAAAGGGCGGGCCGGAGCCCGCCCTCTCCGTTATTCGATGGTCAGGCCCTCAGTGTTGAGCTGCTTGACGATTGCCTCGATCGCGTTGACGACGCTTTCCTCGTCGACCTTGAAGCCCTTCTGCTTCAGGAAGTCGAGGACGTACTGCTTCTTCTCCTCGCCGCGGCCCTGTCCGACGTAGAGCTGCTCAGCGGCAGCGACGCCGATCTTTACCCACGCGGTCAGCTCCTTGCGCTGCGCCTCGGTGGTCTGCTTCTTCAGCCACGGGATCAGGAAAACGCTGACGCCGGCGCCGATCAGGGCGAGGGCTGCGTTGACGATGGGTGTGATGTCGATGGTGTTCATCCTTTTGCCTCCTCATTGTTGAGAGTGTCCCCGGACGGATCCGGGAGCGGGTTGCCGTCGGCGTCGAGCCCGTGGCGGTTTCGGCTGATTTTCTCGCCGAGGCTCTTGCCGGCGTATGTGATTAGATAGCCGACGCAGGCGGTGAAGATGGTGCCGGTCAGCTCACCGACCGGGTCGCGCCCGAAGGCAGAGAGCAGCAGAGAGCTGGCCGCGCTGAGCGTTGCCACGCTGGCCGCCCAGTATGCGAGCTTTTTGCTCGCCTCGATCTTCTTTTTACGCTTGCGCCGGCGCTTCTTTGCGGCCATGCTGCTCACCTCCTTAGTCGATGATCGCGTGGATCCCCTGACTGGTGAGGAAGTCCTTCTGCGCGTGTTTGATTTTGGCAGCGTAGTCGAGGGCCGCGTGCATATCCCCGTTACAATGTGCGTCAGGGATGCGCTGCACGGCCCGGGCCGTCGCCTCGCCGAGGGCGATGGCTGCCGACGTGCCCTGAATGGTGATGATCTGGAGATCTTCACGGGCACGCTCTCGGGCCGCTGCCTCTTTCTGTCGTTTGGCCTCCTCGGCCTCCTTTTGCTTCTCGCGCTTCTGGATCCTGTGCTCGAGCATCCAGAAGCAGAAGCCGGTCACGGCCGTCGGGATCCCCAGAAGGACGACGAGCGCGCCGATGTTGATTTCGATCATTGTGTCACCTCATAAAAGCCGGAGGGCCGCAGGACGCGGCCCTCCTTGTTGTTGGGCTTACTCCTCGACGTCGTCGAAGTAGCCCATGTCGACGAGATACTTGTGCACGCGGGCCTTCAGCTTCGCGGGGACGTTGTCCTCGGTGATGCGGCCCATGATGATCTCGCCTGCATACAGACGTACCAGCATTTCACGCTCCTCCTTTCCTGCAATTTTTAATAATAGCCACGCGAGGGCCCGGGCGATCATTCGCTCGCCCTTTCCTTCGCGGTGCCAGCGTTTGCGGCTGCCTCGATGGCAGCGATGGCGTCCTCGACCTGCTTGCGCAGCTTCTTCGGGACGTCGTTGATGGTCATGGTGGAGCCTTCGCGGGTCAGCTCCCTGACGTACAGCTCGACGATCTTGCTCATGCTGTTACCTCCCCTCCGTCGCCGTAGACCACGTCGGCCAGCTCCATGATGCAGCCCTTCAGCAGCTCGATGGTGTCAGCCTGTTCGGCGATGGTCTTGTCCTTCTCGGCCTCTGCGGCCTGTTTGTCGTTCAGCTCTTGGATGCTGTCAGGTCTGTGCTTAATCATGCAAAGTTACCTCCGATCGACTGAATGTAGCAGGTCTCCGTAGCAGAGCCGCGGAGCAGCTTGGCCTTGACCTTGACGCCCCACGCTGCGGCCGTCTTGGTCTTGTTTGTGAAGTAGTGCTTCTGGCCGGTGCGGGCCTTCTGCGTGATGTCCTCCCACGTCGGGCTCGCGTCGTTGCCGTTGTTGCAGATCCAGACCTGAAGCGTGCAGCCGGCCGGGAAATTGCCCTGAATGTTGACGAGGGCCTTGGTCGGCATGGCGTCGGCCTCCATAGCGAGGGTCTGCTCAAACTCGACGGACGTGACGGCCTTGGTGAAGGTCAGCGTGCGGGTGACGCTGGCGTCCTTGGCGTCGGTCGCCACGATCTTCAGGGTGTGGCTGCCGTTCACGACCTTCAGCCACGCCTCGGAGCCGATCGTCAGCGTGTTGGTCTGGCCGAGGGTCACGGTGTAGCTGCGCAGCGTGACGCCGTCCAGCATCTCCGCGACGTCGACCTGATGGCCGTCGGCGTCGGTGACGGTGTACTCGTAGGACGGGGCCGCCGTGCTGAAGCTGCCGAGGGCGCCGTCCGTGCCGCTGATGACGGGCGGTCGGTTATTGGTGACGGTGCGGGTGGCGCTGGTGGTGTACGCACTCTCCGCGCCGGCGGCGTCGTATGCCTTGACGCGGTACTGCACGCTCGTCCATCCGTAGGTGATGGTGTCGGTGTAGGTGCGCGCGGATCCTTTGTAGACCTGCGCCCATGTGCCGCTCCCGACCTTGCGCTCCAGAACGTAGCCGGAGAGGTTGCCGTCGGGGTCGGTGGAGGCCGCCCACGAGATGCTCAGGTTCTCGCCGCCGAGCACTTCGCTCGGGACAGTGATGGACGACGGCGCTGTGGGCGCCTGATTGTAGATCACTGTATAGCATCCATCCGAGTCGACGGAGTCGGAGATCAGGAGATCAGAGGACAGATTACAAGCGGGGCGCAGGCCGCAGCTGCCGTAGTAGGCGCCGTTCCAGCTCAGAGTGCCACCGGTGAGGACGCTGCGGGCGCTGTCGGCCGAGCCGGCATAGGCGTCCCGCAGCCAGTAGTACCACGCGGCACCAGAGCCCGGGTTGCTGGAATAGTTGGAATTGGCGACGCAGGATGCCGTCACGGTGGCGATGCGGCTGTTGTTGTCGCTGAAGATCGCCAGCTTGCTGCCGCAGACGTGGTCGCCGCTCAGGCCGACCTCCGTGCAGGACAGGGGGAAGATCTTGTCCGTGCAGGTCTCCGTCCCGCCGCCGTCTGTGGAGCTCTTGCCGACCGTGATGGTGGTGTTCAGCAGAGCCGCCCGCTCGTTGGCGGTGAAGGCGTTCAGAAAACCGGCGAGGCCACTGTACGGGTTGACGCCGTTCCAGACGTGGGAGGAGTCCGGCGTCTGGTCTGCGGAGTGCTGTGCGGTGTACCACTGGCCGGCAGCCGCGGGGCTGTTGAGCCACTGGCGCAGGTTCGAGTAGATGTAGCGGTTGTTGCCGTAGTTGCGGCGGTCGCTGTTGCCGTTACTCGGTTCTGTCGCGTCGAAGCACAGCATCTTGATGATCTGGTTGGTCACGAGCGTGACGCTGTTGGAGGGGTAGCCTGCGTGGTTCTTATCGGCCACGATCCAGACGATCGGGCTGCCGTACAGGCTGCCGAACTTGACCTTCGACTTGTTTGCGAGGTTGCTCAGTTTTTGGGCCATGAGTTGTGTCTCCTTTCGGTGATGGTTTGAGCTCCGGGAAATAGCTGAAGAAATAGGCGTCCATGTTCTGCCGCAGGTGGTAGGTGTTGCCGTGTGAGATGTGGCCCGTCCAGCTCGCGTAGGATTGCACGACGCTGTCGAGTGTCATCTTGCCGGAGTCCACCAGCCCGCGGAACTTGCGGATCTTGCGCTTCATGTTGTCGATGCTCTTGGCTCGCACTTTCCTCACGACCTTGCCGGTCTGCGTGAGGTAGGTGTGAAAACCGAGGAAGTCGATGCCGTTCTTCAGCGGGAGGATCTGCGTCTTGCCGTTCAGCCGAAGGCCGAGCGGCTTGATGTACGCCTCGATCTCCTTGAGTATCTGCCGGAGCAGCAGCTTGTCGCTGTGGATGATGTAGAAGTCGTCCATGTACCTGCCATATACGAGGCCGCGGTCATCCCTCAGCCAGTGGTCGAAGGCGTCCAGATAGAGCAGCGCGAGCAGTTGGCTCGACTGGTTGCCGATCGGGATGCCGGGGTCTGGCGTGCTGTCGATTATGAGCCACAGCAGCCACTCAGCGAAGTCGATCAGCTCGGGATCCTTCAGCCACTTCAGGGCCCGGCGGGCCGTTTCGTAACAGTAGGAATGGAGCAGGGTGTAAAAGAACTTTGAAAAATCGCCCTTCAGTACCCAGCCGTCGGCGTAGTCCCACTCGTTCATCGGCCGGGGCGGCAGACCGGCAGCCTTGCGGGCTGCTTCGTCTGCTGCCTTTCGGCTGAAGAAATAGTGGCGCATAGCCGCAGCCAGACGGTCGAGGCCGTCGTGGGTGCCTTTGCCGATCTGACCGGCGTAGTTGTCCCGGATGAAGCGCCGGGAGAACGCCGGCTCGAGGACGTTGTCGCAGAGCGAGTGCTGGACGACTTTGCCCTCGAAGTCGATGGCGAGGACGAGCCGCTCCTTGGGCTCGTACACCTTGAAGGGGTAGTAGGGCCCGAAGGAATAGTCGCGCCGCTGGAGCCTCTCAGAGAGGGCGACGGTGCGCTCGATGGCCTCCATGCGGTAGCGCATGGCGGTCGGGTTGTCGCGCTTTCCGCAGCGGGTTTTGCGGTATGCTTTGTAGAGCGCGATGGTGCTGTTTACGATATTCTCCATTGAAAAGTCTCCCCGCCGTGTATAGCTCCGGCCACGCTTTGCGTGCGCCGCCGGGGGCATCGGCGGTCTTGTGTTTACCCATGACCGGGCCGGTCAGACGGCCACGGCTGCGGGAGGGATATGCCTTCCTTGGATGATGGGGCACAGTGTTCGCCGTCCGTCTCCGGGCGGTTAATAAGTCGGGCGATCCATCGAAGCGGGGCGCAGGCCGTAGTTGCCGTTGTAGGCGTTGTTCCTGTTCAGAGTGCCATCGGTGTTGACGTTGCGGGCGTTGTTGGCCGAGCCGGCACGAAAAAACAAGGCATACCCCGAGGGCCGCCTCACTGGTGACGCTTCTGTGCGTCCAGCTTGGCGGCCCTCTCTTTATCGGTTTTGTACCATTTGGCGGTCTGGTTCTTCACGCCGGCCGCCATCTTCGCCCAGTATGCAAAGGCGTCATCGCCGAAGCCGCTGAGGATCTCATGCGCGAGCTCGATGTGGTGGATCAGCTTTCGGCAGTTGCGAAGCGCCGACCGCTGCGCGCGATACCTGAGCTCACGCTCCTCGGGATCCGTCAGGAGCAGATCGTTGGCCTCCATCAGATCGGCGACGAGGTCGCTGGCCTCGTTCATCATCCTCTGCGCCAGACCGAGCCGCTCCTTCTTCGGGAAAACGGCCGGGTTTCTGGTCTTGATGTAGGTGTGTTTCTCGAGCTCCTTGGCGTCCGTGATGACCTGCATCTCAGGCAGTTTGTCACGGCCGAAGGGCGGGCGGCCTACATTGGCCCGCTCGTATGGCCGCGAGTGTCCGTTGCTTGCCGTAGTATCTCACCTCCTCGCCTTTGATTGTGACGCGGGCGCTGCTGCCGTCGTAGGTCTTGCCCTGAATGACGATGACGCCGTCCTCCCGCTTGCAGCAGGAGCAGGGCAGGGCCAGCTCGACGAACAGGTGCGCGATGATGCAGGAGGCTTCGGCTGGTGGGATCGGGGTGTAGTTGTAGCAGTTTCCCATCAGCACTCGAGCCTCCGCTGCCCTGTGTTCCAGATGCCGGATCTCACGGTCAGCCCCTCCAGATCGTCGAATGTGATCTGGAAGGGGTTGCTCGTGATGTCCGTGCAAACGAAGTCCCACAGGGCGTCGACCTTCACCTTCAGAGCGTTGTCAGCCGCGTCGACATACTCCTTCGTCGTGATGTCCTTCGGGTCGTCGACTGCTCCGTAGTGTTTCATAGGCCGGCCTCCTTACAGTGCGATGCTTGTGATGATGACGAGGATCGGGTTGGAGGGCGCGGCCGCGAGCGTGACCGTGACTTTGCCGTTGGCCGAGGCCGTGGCGTTCTCGAAAGAGACGTCGCCGATGACCTGCTCCTTGGTGGCGCTGTCGATCAGGATCACGCTGAGGATGTAGCCGGTGACGGTGAAGCTCTTGCTCGCCGCGTCACTGAGGGTCTGGACGGTCTTGGTGACGGCCTTCGGGATCGCAGGCTTGTTCTTGATGAAGGCGTCACTATTGCCGTCCGTCTCGTTCCAGTCGCTCTGGACGTTCTTCTCGGCGTCGGCGGGGGCGTGGGCGCTCTGGCTGTGGTCGTATGCCGTCTTGCCGCGGTCGCCGCGGTAGGCGGTGCTCGCAGTCTCGCCGATGGCGAGGTCGTTGCCGATGACGGCGTAGGTCGTCCCGCTCCAGCGGTACGTCTTGTTCTGGTACTCGCCTTCGCTCAGGATGACGTAGATCTTGTCGGACTCAGGTGTCAGGGCGGCGCCGCCGGAGGTCTTACTCAGCCAGTCGGCACCGAGGGCCGTGGCGCCGGTGCGGATGTAGGCGTCGACGACGTCGTCCACATAGCTCGGGAGCTGGTTGGCCGGCACCTTGCCGCCGCTGTCCAGCTCGGCCACGCCGCCGGCTGCGCCCTTTTCCGTTGCGGGGATCGCGCCGACGTCAGCGGCAGCGGACGGGATCGTCGGCTTGTCGCTCAGATCCTTATAGCTGCCGGAGAAGGCCACGGTCTTGAGGTCGCTGAAGAACTTCAGCACCTTGCCGAGCAGGACGCTCAGCTTCTCGCCAGAGGTGGGCGCCTCACGCTTGGCCGATGCCTCGAAGGCGACGGTCACGTTGGAGCCGTCGCCGTCCGTGTTCAGCTTGCTGGTGTCCTTGGGGTGGACGTGGTCGCCGCGTGCGAACGCCATCTCAGTGCCGACGGCGGCGGTGCCGTTCATCTTCGGCGTAGTCGTGGACGCTGCTGCGCCCTCGGGGATGTCGCCGGAGGTGATAAAGCCGCTGTCGTTCTCGAGCTGCGAGGTCTTGGTCGGCACAGGGATCCATTTCTCACCTGTCCACAGGTACAGCGTCAGGTCGATGCTGTTGAAATAGATCTGGCCGATCTTCGGGTTGGCCGGAGGTGCAGCGAGCGGCTGCATGATGGCGTTTTGGATCTCGTTCTGTGAGAGATCAATGCTTGTCAGGAATTTCACGGGTTTACCTCCTTAGTTGAAGTATGCAGTCCCGGAAAAGGCTGCGCAGAAGGTCAGGCGCACGGTGTTGTCGTCGAGGTAGTCGACCTCCCCGATGACCACAGTGCCGGCGCTGTCGACGACCGTGACGGCGGGCCGCTTTCCGAGGTTGTGGGCGACTGTCCACACCTTCGCTGCCTGCGCCTGCTTGTGGGTGTGGTGCCTGTCGTCCGTGATGCCGAGCTGCGCCGGCGTCATGTCGCCGATCAGCTCGTGCCCGTTGATCTTGGGCTTGTTGCGCAGGGCTTCGTAGTTTGAGGCGCTGCCGCCGCCCGTCTCCTTCATAGAGGCGGTCATGGGGGCAGGCGTCTCGGTCATCTTCGCCCCGAAGGTCTCCGCGCTGCCAGAGAACGAGGCATTGAAGTCGACGCTCACTTAGATGACGCCGTCCTTCAGGATCCGGCTGAGCGGGGCGGTCATAATGTTGCTCGCAAACGCGCGCCCGTCCTCCGTCCTGCCGCGGATCTGCACCTCCACCTGTTGATCCTCGTCGGGAGACAGAGAGCCGAGCAGCAGCGTGTCGGCTTGCGTCAGGCTGACGGTGACGACCTTGTCGGTCGCGTCGACGCCCTCGTCCCCGAGGTGCTTGGTGACTTCCACCTGCTTCGGCGGGGCATAGGTGGCGAGCTGCTGCGTGCGGAATGTTACCCACATGGTCACGAACTCGCTGACGTCGATGTCACAGTTGATGGTGATGGTTGGTGTGGTGCCTCTATACATGGGCGGCCTCCTTTCTGGCCTTTGGCCGGTAGTTTAGCACTCGAGGCGCTGGAGTCCGCTGTTCCAGATGCCGGCCGTCAGGGTGATGCCCGTCAGGTCTGCAAACGTGATCTGGAAGGGGTTGGTCGTGATCTCGCTGAAAACGGCGTCCCACAGCGTTGCGATCTTGCTGGTGTTCTGGCCGACCGCGTTGCTCAGGTCATTCACCGACGCCTCGGCAGCCTGCGCGATTGCGATGGCCTGCCGGGCGAGTGCCAGAGCCTCCTCTGCCGTAGCCTGTGCGCCGAGGGCGATGGCCTTGTAGGTCTCGTAGTCCTCTTTGGTGGCGTAGGCGTCGGCGGGGATGTAGGCGGTCACGTTGGTGGCCGTGCCGATCGCGGTGACGATGTCGATGGTTTTCTCGACGATGGTGGCGCCGCCGGAGGGCGGGATCCACTCGGCCAGATCGCCGCAGTTGCCGTAGCAGTACAGCACCTCGCCGACCTCGGGATCGGGATCTTCGGCATAAAGGCCGAGCTCGCGGTAGTAGAAGCCCTCGGTCTCGTCGCCGTTGGTGAAGATGCCGCCGACGGCCACGGTGCCGTCACCGTTGATCTTCAGCTTCGTGATGTCGACGGTCGCCTTCGGGCTGACCACGCCGGTGAGGGTGCGGGGCGTCTGGCCCTCCTCGAGGTAGCCATCGCCGAGGACGATCTTGGTGTAGTTGATCTTCTGGCCGGCCACACCCTTCGCCAGAACGATCAGGCCGGCGGTGGTGATGTCGTTGTTGATAAATGCAGCCATGTCTATCTCCTTTCCTTAGTCTGAGATGACCGCCGCGTCGGTGCCGATGCTGACGGTCTCGCGGTTGTTGTCGTGGACGACGGCCGCGTGGTAGATGTGGATCTCGTCGCTGCCCATGACGTGCACCTCTTGGGTGTGATCCCTGACGGCCATGCCGGAATAGAGGAACATTTCGCCAGTCAGGCAGATCAGGATCGCGTCGAGCCACGAGCTGCGGCGCTTGACCGTCCGCAGCAGCTTCAGGAACAGGTCGAGGTTGCTGTTGACGAGGCTCGGGTTGTCACTCAGCACCTTGAAGTGATGCGGCTGCCCGCCGTACTGATACCACTCCCTGACCTCGCCGGTGCCGAAGTAGTCGGCCACGATCTGCTCCACGGCGTAGGGGGTGCCGAGTTTTGCGTAGACGCGGTCGCTGTTGCGGATGACGGCCCGCTTGGCTGCGATGGGCGCGGTGCTGTCATACCACTGGATGTTCAGCTCCCACGCCATTTCGTCGAGCTCTGCGTCGCTGAGCTGGTCGATCTTGTCCCACCTGCTCAGGAGCTTCAGGCGTGCATAGGCGTCGCGGCTGATGATGTCGCAGCCAGTGGCGAGGCCCTTGTCGCCGCCGTCCTCCTGCATCCACGCAGGCAGCAGCTTGACCATCTCGGTCTCATTGAGCCGCATTTACACCACCTCGCTCTCGACCTTGTGGCTGACAGTCAGGTGGCCGCTGAATTTGGCGACTTGCGTGTCGTCGAGGGCCTTGTAGGTCGGCTTGACGACGTCCACGCGGAAGGCGCCTGTCAGGTTCTCTCCCCACGAAGGCGAGAGGATCCGCTTGCGGAGCTGGTCGGGGTTGATGTCCCGGCCGAGGGCTGCGACTTGCCACTCGTTGTAGCGGTCGATCGCGCCGCCTGTGCCTTCGACGTTGGCGATCACCTCGGCCTCGCTCTCCGGCGTGGTGTAGTACACGATCTCGATGTCGTAGGTCTCGACCTCCGGGGGCACGGCGCTCACTTTGTCAGTGAGTGGCCGGATGTCCTTGGCGTTGACCACGTCCAGCACCTTCACCAGCATGGCAGCGTCGGGGATCCCGCCGCCTTCCAGCAGGGGCACGATCTTGACGCAGCCCTCCAGCGTGCGGGTGATGATGATGTCGATGCTTTCAGCAGCCGCGAGACTGCCCTTGAGCGTGATGGCCAGCAGGCCGTCGGCGTAGTCGACGGTGTAGTCCGTGTCCTTGACCGCCGCCGTGCTCTGCCCGTGGGCCTTCACGACGAGGGTGTCGGTCAGAAGTGTGCCGCCGCCCTTGAAGGCTTTGCCGTCGTAGACCGTGAGGGTCTCGCTGACGGTTTCCTTCTCGCTGACGGCCTTTGCGTCCACGATGGAGCTGTCGGCCGTCATTACCCAGTAGATGTAAGCCTGTTCAGGGCCCGCGGTGGATCTCTTGGCGGGCGCCAGACGGATCCGCTCGCGGAGGCGGTTGTCGCCCTCGGTGGTGTAGGGCTCGCCGTCATCGCCTCCGGCCGTTTCGGTCAGATTGGTGACGGACTCGATGTAGGGGATCAGGTCGACAAGGGTGGTGATCGTGCCGGCTGCGTAGCCGTTGAACTTCGTGCCGTTGCTCACGGCCGAGGTCGGCACCTCCACAGAGTAGGCGCCAGCTTGCAGCACAGCGATCTCGTCGGTTGCAAAATAGTTTTCGCTGTCCGGCGTCACCTTCGTCCACTTCGGAATGATGATGTTTTTCTCCTGCGGCGTGGAGACGGAGAAGCGCATGGTCGTCTTGGCCGGTGTGCCTTCCAGTCGTTTCACGTCCTGTCGCTCGCCGATGGCGTCCAGCACCTCGCCCCTCGCATAGCGGAGGAGCGTCTGCCGGCCGACGTCGTTGAGGCTGTTGTAGAGGGCAACGAACACGGGCACGAGAGCCTCGCCGAAGATCCGGCGCTCGTCGCCCGGGTAGAGCGGCTCGCCGGCGCCCTTTTCAAGCTCGGTGATGATGGTCTTGTATAGGGTGCTCGCGTCTGTCGTGGTGAGTTTGATGTCCTCGCCGTAGGTGTTTGTCGCGTCGCTCACGCTGTTCACCTCCTTCATGTGATGTTGTCGATGCTGGCCCGCAGCTCGAAGTCGCCGGCCTGAGCGGTCAGAGCCTTCAGGTCGGAGTCACTGAGCTGCACGCGGGGCTCGTAGGTTTCCACGAGGAACTCCACGTCGGCGGCCAGATCGGTCGCAGCGGTTTCGCTCGGCTTGTCGATCAGCGTGCGGTCGATCCCCTTGATGCGCTCATAGGGCACCTCCCCGCGGATGGTCTTGAGGAGGTTCTGCACACAGATCTCGGGCGCTCCGTTGCCGGATGCTTTCATGGGATCACCTCGCTTTACTTGAGCTGTGCGTTGTTGGGTTTCTTCGCAGCTTTGTCGCTGCTGGATGCTCCGACGGTGACGGCGCTCAGACGCCGGCCGACGCCGCCAGAGGACGAGACGCCGGCCGCGGACGAGCTTTTGCTCGATCCGCCTGCGCCGGCCTTCTTGCTGCTGGCCTCCTCGGCGTATTCCGTCAGGTTGATCGTGATCTTGCCCTTCAGGATCCGGCCGAGGTTGTCGAGTGTGGTGTCTGAGAGGCTGACGCCGGTGAGCTGAAGATTGGCCGGGCCGAAGCGCCGGCCGGCCAGATAGAAGGGGGCGTACTGCCCGACCAGCGACGTCCACGACTCGAACTCTCCCCGGGCGTCGCCGCCCACAGCAGACGCCAGATCGAAGTCGAAGCTCATGCTTTGCAGCTTGAGCGCCTTGGTCTTGGTGGCCGGGGATCCGGCCTTGTCGTCGCTGTTTTCCGTGTCGAGCTCGACGCTGGATGAGACGCCATTCAGGGCGGCGATCCTCTGGCTGGAGACGCCCCACGTCTTGCCGTTCCATGATGCCATGACGGCCATGTCTATCCCTCCTTACTGCGGGCCAGAAGTGCCGCCTCCCATGCTGTCGGTGTGGGTGTGGCCGGTCAGGCTGATGCCCGTGGCGGTCACGTCTGCCGACGGGACGCTGATGCCCTTGTCCTGCATCGTGAGCGCGCCCTTCTTGACGGTGATGTCGCCCGGGACGATACCGTCCCACTCTCCGTCCATGCGGGAGAGGATGATGCCGGTGCCGTCCTCGAACATAGCATAGGCGACTTCTGTGCCGGGGGTCAGGTTTCCCATCTCTCCGCGCAGATACCACGGGATCGTCAGCGGTCGTGTGACCATGCTGTCGGCGGTGCTCGGGAGCACTCTGGCCGTGGTTTTGTCGCCGTTCCTGTCGGCCTTTCCCTCCACGCTGGAGATCTTGCCCTTCTGGATCATTTGGTTGTTGCTGTTCATCAATATCCCTCCAGTGGCTTGCGGAGGTATAGCTTGCTCCGCGTCTTGACGTAGTCGTGCCGGATCCGGCTGATGAAGGCCGTGCCGTCCCACGACTTAACGCCCTCGGTCGCCAGCGTGACCACAGAGCCCGCCGCATAGTCTCGCAGCAGCGAGCCCGTCCAGAGGGTGCCGACGGTCGCGTTTTTGTTGGCGTCCCGGAGGAGGCCCTTGGCGAAGCGGTCGGCCTCGCTCTGGTCAGTCATGCGGAAGGGTAGGATCCGGCGCAGCACCTTGTCGCCGCCGTTCGGGGCTGCGAAGGTGCCGGTCAGACCGCCGTTGACGGCTTCGGCCGAGCCGTAGGCGTTGGCGCCCTCGTCGCGGTACTCGAAGTCATTGGCCGGGGTGATGGTGATGGTGTCGACGGGCTGCTGGCTTTCCATGTACGCCTCGTCGTAGACGACCAGCTTGCCGTCATACACCAGAAACGCCGCGCCCTCGAGGGTGCAGCGGTTTTGAAAAAATGCGAAGTCTGCGAGGTTGTTCTGCTCGACGTAGTCGTAGGTCTGGTCGGTGATCCCGTAGGTCTCGAGCGTCAGGCCGTGGCGGCCGGCGATCTCCTGAGCCAGTTGCAGGAACTTGACCTTTTCCCACGATTTGCTCCGCTTATCCTTCGCAGACTGCGGGACGGAATAGGCCCGCAGGGTGATGATGCCGGACTCGGGGACGACGCTCTCGACGAACATTTTGCCCGTCTTGGCAGCGCCGTCCTCGATGGCGATGGTGTCGCCCTTCTTGGGGTTCCACGAGTCCCACAGCTCGCGGGTGTCGTTGAGCTTGAGCAGCAGCTCGTCGCTCTGCTTTTCGGCGTACATATCGTGATAGCAGCGGTGGACGCTGACGTCCGGGTAGATGTCGACGCCTTCGTATAAGATCTTCACGGCGTCACCTCCTCCACGGCGGCAGGGTCTCCGGCGTCTCCACAGTCTCGACGATCGGGATCCGCACAGCCTCGCCGCCCTCGAAGATCAGCACGTCGCTGAGGTCGGGGTTGGCCTCGATGATGGTGCTCGCCATGCGCTCCTCGTTATAGGCGACGAGCGCGATGCTGTCGAAGGTGTCGCCGCCCTGCGCCACATAATCAATAAAGCCGACTGTCTGCTGTGACATAGGCACCGCCCTCCCTTCTGCTGAGTGCCTCGAGGATGAAGTCGATGAACTCTGGCTCGAGGTCGCGGAGCTTTCGGATCAGGGCGTCCTCGTCGGTGTCGCCCTCGACCTTGATCTGAGGTGAGAAGGACAGGCCGCTCAGGTCATAGACCACAGCCGTGCCCGATCCGCTGCTGATGGGCTCGTAGTCGGCCTCGCTGGATGCGCCCAGCATCCGGCCAGCCTCGGCCCAGTAGGACAGGTTTTGCGAGCGGTACGCAGGGTTGAAACTGATGACCGCCTCGGTCGGATAGCGCGGATCCTCGCCCGCGATGGACGGGCCACTCGTGAAGCCGCCGGTCGCATAGCCGGAAACGTCGGCGCTGCCGCCGCCTCCACCTCCAAACAGGCCCGCGATCTTGCTGATGACGCCGGAGCCGAAGCTGACAATCTTCGATACCCAGCCGACGATCGTGCCGAGCACGCTTGCGATGGGCTCCAGAATAGCCAGCAGGGGCGAGAGGAGCGGCATGATCGCATTGAGCAGGCTCACGACCGGGGGCAGCAGGGCCTCGATCAGTTGCATCAGCGGAGGCAGCAGCGGCATGATGACGCTGTTGACGATTTGCAGGGCAACCTCCAGCAGCGGGGTGATGACCGGCAGCAGCGCGGCGATCAGGTTCGCCAGCACAGGCAGCACGGTCGAGATGATCTGCGTCAGCATCGGGAGCACGGTGGCAAGGATGCTGGCGATCGGCGGTAGAATAGCCTGAACGATCTGCATGAGCGGCGGGAGTAGCTGCTGTGCGAGGTCGAGCAGAGGCGGCAGGAACGAGCCCACGAGCTGAGCCAGTAGTGGCAGGATGCCCGCAGCCAGCTCCGTGACCATCGGCATGACCTTCTTCAGGGTGTCGCCCATGCCGACGAGGAAGTCCTGCACAAACGGCATACAAGCGTTGAGCGTGTCGGTGATGACCGGGCTGATTTCCTCGAAGGTGTCGGTCAGGATCGGGGCCAGCGATGTCAGTGTGTTGGCGATCATCGACGCCATAGGCAGCAGAGCCACTTCGGCCGACCTCTTGACCGCCTCGAAGGCAGAGCCGAGGTCGTTGTACTTGACGTCGTTGATCTGCTGGAGTGCAGCGGCGCCGTCATAGGCTGCGGTCTCGATGTCCCCGAGCACGGGCAGGATGCCCGCCTCCAGATCCTCGAACTGCGAGCCAAACAGTGCGACGCCGATCTCGTTGCGCTTGAGAGGATCCTCGAGCTTGTTCAGAGCCTCGACGGTGTCGAAAAATGCAGCCTGCGCGGTCTCGCCGCCGGCTGCAAAGGCCGCGAACATTTTGTCGGAGTTGAGGCCGAGGCCCTTGAAGGCTTCGGCGCTGCTGTCGCTGCCGTCTTTCGCTCTGATGTTGAACTCCTTGACGGCGTCGGCCACTTTGTCGATGCTGAACAGGCCGGCGTCAGCGCCTTCCACGAGGGAGCCCATGAACTGGTCGGCGCTCAGGCCGAGGGCCGCAAACTGCGCCGAGTATTCGTTCAGGGTGTCGAGCAGGTCGCCGTTTTTGTCTGCGCCGTTCTGTGCGCCGGTGGCGATTAGGCCGTAGGCTTCTTCGGCGCTGATGTTGAAGTTTTTCATCAGAGCCGAGGCGGCTCTGGCGCTTTCACTGATGTCGTAGTCGAAGGTGTCACGCAGCACGAAGCCGGCCGCGGTGGCCTGCTCCAGTGCTTCACCTGCCAGATCGCTCGCTTTCTGCGTAGCGGCCAGCCCTTCGGCCACGTCGTTGAAGTCCTCGCCGAGGTTCTGCGCGTAGATGTTTTTTACGCTCTCACCCAGCGCGTCCAGCTCGTCGCCGGTGGCGCCGGTAGATGCAGAGAGCTGGTTCATGGCTTTGTTGTAGTCGTCGCCCAGCTCTGCCAGATACTTCCCGGCCTCGACGACCGCCTTGCCCGTTGCCACAGCGATGCCGCCCACGGCAGCACCGACGGCAACGGCCTTCCAGTTTACTTTGTCGAGGTGTCCCGCGACGTTGTCCATCGCCTTCCCGAGGGAGGGGTCGATGGTGCCGGCGAAGCTGACGACGGCCTGCATGATCTTGTTTTTGCCTGCCATCAGTGTCACCTCCTTCTGTATTTCCTGAAGTTATTCCGGGGCATTGAGGCGGCCTTGTCGCGTTGCCGCTTGGCCTCCTCGGCTGCCTCGTAGTATTCCATCAGGAAGTCGGTCAGGCGTTCCCGTCGGAGCTCGCCGACTGAGGTGTGGAAGGCTCGAGAGTAGTCTCGGACGAGCTCTCCGAGCCGCTTTCCTCGGATTGTGCCGCCGACCTCGCCGTAGTAAAATTTCGGCCGATCCTCATAAGCTCCATGACGTCGGGGCCGCTGATGCGCTCGAGGTCGCTGACGTCGATGTCGCTGTTGACGGCGACGATCGCCATCATGGCGAGATAGGCGTGCAGGGAGTAGTCGAGCTCGCAGGCGCCGGCGCTGCCGCCGCCCTTGTTGGAGGTCGCGCGGAGCTTGCGAGCCTCAGCATCGGCAAACATTCCCACGGTGATCGCGTCGGTGTCATAGGTCAGAGTCTTGACCTTTTTGCCGTTGATGGTGATGGGGTTCTGGAGTGTCAGCTTTTCCATGTGTGTCTCCTTTCGATAAATAGAGGGCGCCGCCACGGAGGCGACGCCCTTCTTGTTACAGGACGCTGCGGATGTCCTTGGCGTAGTCGACGCCGCCGACGCGCATGATGGTGTTGAGCTGGTCGATCAGCCAGTATTCGTTGCCAGCGACGAAAAGCTGGTAGCGGCTGACGGCCAGCGCGATCTCGTTCTCGCTGGCGTTGCCGGGATCCACGCTCAGGCCGGGGATGCCCTTGGAGACGCAGCGGAGGAACGCCTTGCAGCCTTCGGTCTTGGTGGAGCCGTCGGAGAGCTTGACGTCCTGCGCCCAGCGGATCTCGATGGTCTTGCTCGTCAGCTTGACGAGGCTGCGCAGGCCGAGGTCAATGCCGATCTTGGTGATGGATGCCTCCATCGCCTCGATCTGGCCGGGCAGCGGCGCCGTGTAGGTTCCCATCGCCTTGAAGTCAGCCGTCACAAGGTTGACGGGAGGCAGGGCGATGGTCACGTCCTTGGCGGCGAGAACGCCGTCCACATAGACGGTATCGGCGAGGATGGGGCCCTTCAGGTCGAGCCACAGGTTTGCCATTACTCGTCACCTCCTTCGTAGTAGACGGAGAAGCCCGCGTCGGTGTAGGCGACGTAGACGCTCGCAGACTTGAGGGGCGGGGTCGGGGTGACGGCGATGTCCCAGCGGAAGTCGCCATTCATCACGTCGGTGGTGCTGTTCTCGCTCTCGAGGAACAGGATCACAGGGGATCCGAGCAGCGCGCCCATGCTGACATAGCCGTCGAGCTTCTCCTGCTCGCGGTTGATGATGCGATCCTTCAGTGCGCGGGTCATGGGCTCGTCGATCTCCGGGCTCCACTCGCGCTGGAAGTCGTTGGTGATGTGCATGAGCATCCGCATGGAGACGTCGAAGATCGCGCGTGGATCCACGTCTGCGCCGTAGGTGTAGGCAGCCGTATGGTCGCCCCACAGTACCCATTCGCCTCCCCATGCCACGGCGGTGCTGATGCCGTTCTGCGTCAGCTCCTTGCCGCTCTGCTGGTCGAAGCCGCGGTTTTTCGCGTTGGCGCCGAAATACTGCTTGATGACGGGGATCGCCTTGTTGCCGCAGGTCTCCATCGGGACGCTGTTGTGGCTGAAGTCGGCGCGCATGAGCTCGACCACGGCCAGCGTGCTCAGGTGGAACACGTTGCCGAGGTTGTCCACAGCCTGCGGCCAGTAGACCTTAGAACGCTCGCCGGTGAAGGCGTTGGCCTTCTTCCATGCGATCGCCTTGGTGATCGTGTCGACCGCCTGCGCGGTACTGTCCACGAGGGGCAGGTCGGCCACGACGAAGGCGTCCCAGTGGCCGTTGATCTTCTTGCAGGTCGTCAGCATGGCGTTGTAGACGGCAGGGCTGTGACTCCAGCCGGGGGCCGCGATCAGATTGCAGACCGCGAACTGCTCGGGATAGAGCAGCGCGATCGCGCTCAGGCCGCTGTACTCGCCGGAGGAGGTGACGCCGCCGATGATGTCGCTGTCTGCGATCTCAGAGTCGTCCACCTCGCTGAAGCTGGCCGTCAGGCTGCCGGCGAGCTGCGCGTCGTCCTTCAGGCTGGTGATGATGACCGTGCCCTTGGTGAAGTTATAGTCCACAGCGTAGTCGGTGCCCTCGACGTAGTTGCCGCTGTCATTCTTTGCGATGGTCAGGGTGTCGAGGATGATCTTGTCGCTGGCGAACTCGGCGCGGCCGCCGGTGAAGGTGAGGGTCTTGGTAGTGACCGTCTCCTTGCGGTGCTTGCCCGCGGAGGGGTCGAGCACATTGATGACGTAGATCGGGCCGATGTTCCCGAGGGTGTTGTTGAAATGCGCGTACACGGCCTCGCACAGGGTAAAGGTGCCCCAGTCGGACGAGTAGCCGATCTTCTTCTGAGCGTCGACCAGACTGGTGATCTTGATCGGCGCGTTGATGATGCCGGCCTTGCCGAAGTCGCGCACGAGGTTGACGGGTGCCGTGCCGATATAGACCGGCGTGGTGCCCGCCTGCACGGCGCTCTGTGCCACGGTCTCGCCGATGTGGCCGTAGGCGCCGTAGAGGTATTCGTTTGCCATCTGCTTATCCTCCTTTGCATGAAATTAGAGCAGCCGAGCGGCTGCCCTTAAAGCAGGTGTTGGTAGCTTTTCGGGTTGCGGGTCAGGGTCTCCTCGACGGAGAACTCAGCCCATGCAAACCAGTACGGGTAGAAGTCGGGGACGGCGTCTTGCTCTGCGACGGGGCCGAAGGTGATGCCCTTCTCCTTGATGACGCGGAGGTCGCCGAGGTACTCGGCATTTTCAATCAGCCGGAGGGCTGTGTCCACAAAATTCCATGCGTCACGCCAGCCCTCTCCGTTCTTCACGAAGTAGGAGGCCGCCGCCTCGTTGTATTGCTGGATGTAGGTGCCGCTGCCGTCGCCCTTCGGCTTGAAGATGTCGGGCCCGTGGTAGCCGGGATCCCACGCTGAGAAGCAGAGCCGGATCTTGATGCCTCGGGCACTCTGGAGCAGGTCGTCGTCGCCCTGAACGATCTGCACGCAGACCGACGGGATCGGCGCGGCGATGTTCGGGGGCGTCCTGTCCTTCGATGGTACGAAAAGCGAGAACGCGGCCGGGTTTACCAGCTTGTATGGGTAGGAGGCGTCCGTTGCGTTGTCGTCGGGGAGCTTCAGCTTGACCAGAGGGCAGACCTCGGCGGTCAGCCAGTCCCGGACGGTTTCGATGCTGTTGACGATGGACATGGGGCACCTCCTACATGGTGACAGTCTGACCGAGGGCCACGGTGGCGATCCCCATGTCCTCGCTCCAGTCGTTGACGATGTACTCGCGGCCGTCGACGTTGAGCCCTTCGCCCGCCGGGCGCCGAGCGGGCAGATCCTCGACCGCCGCGTAAAGCAGCAGAGAGGACTCCGCGACGCTCAGCTCTTGCCCCCCTTGACGTTCCTTCAGGGCGTTGTCGTCCAGCACGGCGGCGATGGCTCTGCCTTCGACGGTGTGCTTCTCACCGAACTCGTCGAGATTGAGAAACGTGCGCCGACGGTCAGCCTCGACCATCGCCTTGAAGCTGAAGGCCATCAGACGGGATCGGCGGCGCCGATCTGAGGGGGCTCCTCGTCGTCGGCGCCGTCATCAGGCTGCTCGGCCTTGGTGGCCTCGATGGCAGCAATGACGTCGGCCTTCTTGCGCATAGCAGAGGCGTCCACGCCATAGCGCGTGGCCACTTCCTTCAGCTCGTCGAGCTTCATGTCCTCGTTGTACTCAGGGGCCTCGTCGGCCGCGGTGTTGGTGCTGGCAGGCTCGTCGGCGTCGTCGCCGGGAGCGGGTGCGGGCTGCTCGGCAGTCTCGCCCAGCTCGCCGATGTACTTGGCGACGCCTTCCTTCACCAGACGGGCCTCCAGCTCGTCGTCGAACTTCTGAGGGCCGTCTGCTTCAGTGATGGGGATCACCTTGCGGCCGTTATAGTAGCCGAAGGTGCCCTTGATGATCTGAATCATGCTCTGCTCCTTTCTGCTGCGCTCAGTCCGTCAGGACGTCCGCAACGATGAACGGGTTCTTGTTGTTGGGGATCATCAGCGGGCGGCTGGAGATGGTCAGCGTGCGGCTGTTGCCTTCGGCGCTGCTCACATACTTCGGCACGCGGCGGCCGGCGTAGGTGTGGAACTCGCCGTCGCTCTGCTCGACCTGAGAGACGGCGCCGTAGGCGGTGCGGCCAGCGCCGGGAGCGGTGAGGACGCACTTGCCGGACGGGATGTAGAGCTTGTCGTTGCCCTCGTCGTCGGTGTAGGTCAGGTCGTAGGAGATGACGCTGATGATGCGGCCGAGGACGTTCAGGCGGGCCACGATGGCGGCGCCGTCAGGCAGCAGCTCAGGCTCCACGTTTCCGATCTCGATGCGGCGGTTGTCGAGGAGCTTCTGCACGGCTGCGTCGTTGATGATGGTGTCAGCCACGTCCGGGGAGCAGACCAGATCAGAAGCGCGGAGGCCGCGCTTGGTCAGCATACGGATCATGGCCTCCAGATCCTTCAGGATCTTGCCGCCGGTGGCGTCCCACTTGGCCGTCGGGGTGTAGGTCGCGGGGTTGCTGGCCTCGGAGTAGAAACGGATCTCCATCTCGTCGGCCTTGTCGACGTCGTCGGCGATGTGCTTCATCACGCAGCCGTTGGTCAGCATGGTCTCGGCGGCCATTGCTTCTTCGCGGTTGGTGATGAGCTCGCCCAGCTCGTCAGCGTCACGCAGGATGAGGGTCTGCTGGCGCTGCTCAGGGGTGAGCTGAGAGTAGAGAGCCTCGCCGAAGCCACGCTTGCGCAGCTCGTCGAGGGTCAGGACGCGACGGGGAGCCACGAAGGGCGGGGTGTAGCGCTCCATATTGTAGCCGGCGCGCAGGACGGTGACGCCGCCCTTGCGAGGGGCCACGAAGGGCGCCAGCTTCTTGCTGCCGTCACGGAACTCGACGAGCACGTCGTCGGTGGCGAAGATGTCGCTCGCGTCGTTGGTGGGGAAGTAGCGGTCACGCAGGAAGGTCGCAGCAGGGGTGAGCTGCTGCACGGCCATGAGCAGCGTGTGGGTGTCGTAGAAGTTAAAAGGCATTTTGTTGTCCTCCTTCTCTTAGTATTCGATGGCGTCGGAGAGCAGGATGCCGGCCTTGCGCAGCTCCTCCTCGTCGGTCGCCTTCAGGGTGTAGCCGCTTGCGACGGCCAGCTTGTTGCGGGCGAAGTGGCCGGTGCGGTAGGCCAGCACGGTCACGTCCGCGGTGGTGCCGACTTCCACGTCCTCGGCGAGGATGCAGTTGGCGGTCAGGGTTTCGTTGGTGGTCGCGGTGGAGCCGAGGATCACCAGCTTGCCGTCGCCGGTGGTGCCGGCAGACAGGGCCAGCACGGTGCCGCGCTTATAGGTGGCTGCGGCGGTGGCCTCCTTGCGGATGGTCACGGTGAACACGTCAGCGACGGGCTCGTTGGCAACGATCAGGCCGTCATAGCCGACGCTGCCGAGGTTTTCGTCCAGTCTCTTGCTCATTACTTCTTAC
Source organism: uncultured Eubacteriales bacterium (assembly GCA_900550165.1). GTDB lineage: Bacteria > Bacillota > Clostridia > Oscillospirales > Oscillospiraceae > Hominicoprocola. Next base: position 76,830 of record URQY01000001.1, on the reverse strand, counting down.
CTCCGTTCTGAGACTTGGTGGAGTTGTAGAGGCCGACGATGGCGTCCACCTTTGCCTTGTCGTCGTTTTCGCTGCCTTCCTCGCCGCCGTTAGGGGCAGCGCCGACGCCGGCAGCGCCGGACTCGTCGTTGTCAGCCTTGGCGTCCTTCAGGTGCTTGGCACCGAGGGCCGCCTGCTTCTGCATAGCCTTGAGCGCGAGCTGCTCAGCGGTGCAGGGGGTCTCGCCGTACTTGGCGTCCCTGACGAGCTGCGCGTCGCCCACACTTGCGGCAATGCTGTCGATGGCCTCGATGCGGGCGCGTTCCTGCGTTCTGGCAGTTTCGGCCGCCTGCTGCTCGCTCTGAGCCACGACGTCGGGGTGCTGTGCTCTCATTTCTTCGAGGGTCATGGTCTTGTTGTCCTCCTTCTTGGGGCCGTCGTTCTTGGCGGCCGCGTGTTTATTTCCAGCCGCAGGGGCGGCGTGGATGCTGTTGTCGATGGGGATCGTCCCCGGGATGTGTCTGAAGCCCTTGACGTCGTGCCGGATGCCGGCGACGAGGAGCACCTTCTTGTCGGCGCTCAGGGTGACGTCGGGGCCTTCGTCTGTGAGCAGGGTGTCGGCAAAGCCGTTGTCAATGGCCTCCTGCCCGACCATCCACGTCTCGCGGGTCATCATGCTGCGGAGCTGGTCGACCTCGAGGCCGGTCTTGGCGTGGTAGATCTCCGCGATGGCCCGCTCGCTCGCGTCGAAGTCCTTCTGGAGCTTCTTCAGGTCTGCGAGGGTGTAGTAGTCATAGAGCAGCCCGGCGACGCCGTGGATCATCACCATGCTGCCGGGATAGACCTGCACCTCGTCACCTGCGCAGGCGATGACACTGGCCGCGCTGGCCGCGATGCCTTCCACGACGACGACCTTGTGGCCGGTCAGGCCCTTGATGGCGTTGTGGATGGCGATGCCGGTGTAGAGGTCGCCGCCGCAGCTATTGATCTTAATGGTGATATTACTCTTGCCCTTGACGGCCGCGAGATCCTCCATGAAGCTCTCGGGCGCGATGTAGAGGCCGGGCTCGGGCTCGCCCGTCCACCAGTCCACAGGCTGACGGCTCACGACGTCGCCGTAGAGGGTGATCTCGCCCTCGTCGTCGCCGATGCTGGCGACGTTCCAGAACTTGATCGGCGTGCCCGCAGTCTGAGGCCCGGCGCAGAGCCGGGGAGTGTTATGCGTTCTCATGCTTGTCTCCTTCCTTGATGCTTTTGATGGCCTCGGCGACGATCGCCTCCCGCAGAGCTGCGGAGATCGTGCCGCTGGCCGCTGTGCTCTGGTCGACCTGCCCCTGCGCTGCGCGCAGCTTCTCGTTTTCCCGAGCGAGCTGGTCGACGTTGGCGTCCCACTGACCGCCGTTGAGTCGGATGGTCGCCTGTTCTCTGGTCGTGATGCCTTCGCCGATGGCGAGGATCTCGGCCGTGATCTCCTTCGTCGGGTCGAGCTGTCCCTGAGAGGGGCCGATCCACTCGGCGCCGAGGTATGCGGCGCGGATCGCCGGGTCTGCGAAGAAGCCCGGGGCGCTGATGCGGCCGCGGGCGACGGCTTCAGAGAGCCAGATCTCATATACCGGCGTGCAGAAGTCATCGACAAACCACTTGCGCCTCATGCGGAACGCCTTCCACGCCTCCATCAGGGCGGCGCGGCTGGCGCTGTACGAGCTGTTGAAGCTCTTGAGCAGAAGGTCGGCCGGGATCTCGAGTGCCGCGCCCACCTGTTCGCAGATGGCGCGCAGGAATGTGTTGAAGCCACTGGCCGGCCGCTTGGGGTCTGCAAAGGTCACGTCCTCTCCGGGCTCCATGATGTTGATCTGGCCGGGGCCCATCTCGTACTCATTAGGATCTCGGCTCACCTCCGGCAGGCTGCTCCCGACCTCGTTGAACGGGTTGTCGCCGGCGCCCGCCTCGGTCTTGATGAAGGCCGTGAAAAACGACTCGACGACCGCCGCAGTCAGCTCGCTCTCGGTGTAGCGGCGAAGCTGGAGCAGGGGCTCGATGACCTGCGCGAGATAGCTGACGCCGCGGTATTGATCCGGGCGCTCGCTCTCCATGACGTGCAGGATGTTCGGCAGGCCAGTCCGCTCGCCGTATGCCTGAACACGGGCCCACGTCGTCGTCGTGCTGCCGAGCTCGAAGGGATAGGTGCTGCGGATGTGGTACGCCTCGATCTGGCCGTCGTCGTTCACCTCGACGCCGTCGTAGATGGTGTTGCCGTTGGCCGCCTTGCCGGTGGTCAGCAGCATCGGGGTGATGATGCCGGAGGTCGTTGGCGTGGCGACTCGGTCGGCCTCGATCAGGTGCAGGCGTAGCGAGTAGGGCGTGAGCGGCGTCGGCTCGTACTGCTTCACGACGGCGAACACGTCGCCGCTGACCAGCCACGAGGAGAGTGCGAGCTGCTGCATGGCTGCGAAGTTGTTGACGCCGGTGGCGTCGCACGCCCTTTTGTTCTCAGACCAGAGAGCGAACTCACGCTCGGCCTGAGCCTGCCATGCGTCAGCGGCCTCCTGCGTCATGCCGAGCGCCTCGCGGTCGATCCGGCTCTTGAGCTGGAGGCCGATGCCGACGACGTTGGTGCGGTTGGTGCGGATGGCAGAGGTGGCGATCGGGGCCGCCATGTAAAGCATCCGGGCACGCTGCCGCAGGGTGTAGTTGTTGGCGTCGATGTCCTCCTTCGGGCTGCCGCTCATAGCTCTGAAGCCCTTGGTCGCCTTCTTGTGCCAGCTCGCGCCGGCGTCGCCGTAGCCCTTATTCACAGGGCGCGGCTGCTGCCGCCTGTTCTGTGGGCGGCTTCTGCTTTTTCTTTTGCTGATGGTGCTCACCTCCTTCATGGTGAAGATGGCCGAGTCGGGAGAAAAGGAGCGAAAACTCCCGGCGTCGACCTATGAAAAAAGCCCCTTTCGGGGCTTCTTTCACCAGTCTCGGGGCACTACTCCCACAGCTTTTCGCGGCTTCTCGCCGTTCAGTGCGGCCTCGAGGGCTTCGATGTCTGCCTCGAGCTGTTTGATGGCGGCCCGGATGGATCCGAGGTCGGTGTTGTAGCGGGCCAGATTGCGCGAGCCGATGCCGTAGCTCTGGACGCCTCCGTCCAGCATCTCGGCCTCTCGCTTCAGGTAGAGCTCCAGCCGGTTCCTCTTGATGGAGAGCTGGTACTCGATTTGTTCGCGGGTCTTTCTCATTGTGGTCTGTCCTCCTTACCAGTCGTCGAAGGCGTCGGCCCGGTTGTGCCGTTGCCGCTGCCGTCGCTGCTGCGGGGCCTTCGGTTTTTCCTCCAGCCCTTGCAGGCGGCGCTCGATGGCGTCCATGTCGGGGTTGATGATCTTGAGGCCGGCGTTGGCGTAGTCTCGGCAGTCGAGGGCCTCGTTGCGGTTGTGCCCGGGCAGCTTCTCCCACGCCCAGCGGTCGCCGCGGCGCGTGTGCGTGAGCACCAGTTTCTCGGAGAGGAGCCCGTTGAAGAAATTGAGGTCATAACCGGCGTCGGGGTGCCGGTTGAAATGGCAGTATTTTGGCCCGGGCTCCTGCACCTTCAGATTAGCCATGATCGTCGCCTTGCCGGCGTCGACGCCGATGGTGTAGAGCCAGCAGGTGATCCGCTTGTTGTCGCGGATCGGCACCTTGCTCGGGGGCGAGACGAATGGGATGCCGTCGCCGCCCTTGCCCTTGATGGCAAAGACGCGCTTGCCGACGCGGGCCCGGCACGCCTCATAGACCTCTTGGGTGAAGTGGCCGCCGGAGTCGACGCAGGTGATGGAGATCTTCAGGCCGCGGCCGTTTTTGAACTTGTAGACGTGGTCGACCACGTCGTCGAGTCGCTGCCAGACCTCCGGGGTGTCTGGCCGGCCCATGATGTAGCCCTTGACGACGCCCCACGTCTCGCCGTACTTCCCGTGACCGACTACCTCGTATTCGAGGCGGTTGTCCTGAGTGTCGACGCCGCAGGTCAGCACGAGCACGCCGTCAGGCAGCTCCACAGGGGTGCCGTCCGAGCGGGTGCCGTAGTCCTCACGGCGGGCGAGCATGGTGTCCTCGTCCTCGAGGTCGCCGCGATCTTCCCACAGTTGGCCGAGCAGGGTGTTGTAGACGACCTTGAGGCGCTGCGGGTCATCCTTGGCGTCGAGGAACTTGAGGACGATCTTCTCCCACGGAGTCCACGGGCTCGAGAAGGCATTGAGCCAAAAAGAACGGACGCCCTTCTTGTAGGCGTCCGGGTTGTCGGCGATCCACTTGGCCGGCTGCTTTCGCATGACGTCCTCGGGGATCAGGCAGCCGCAGGCCGGGCAGCTCCACGAGACGCCGCTCTTGAGGCTCCACGACTTTTTCCCGCGGATCCTCTTGGCCTCCGGGTCGAAGTGGATATTGTCGAACACGATCTCGCTGTACTCCCCGCACTCGGGGCAGCGGTGGCACCAGCGTTCCTGCGTGCCTTGGTAAAAACTCGTTTCGATGTTGCTGTTGCCCTTGATGGTCGGGGTGGAGACCTCGACCGCCTTGGCGTTGTAGAATGTGGCCTGACGTGCTTCGGCCAGCGCCCACGGGTCGCCCTCGGTGCCGGCACTGGTTGCCCAGCGGTCGCGCTCGTCGCCGATGATATAGCGGGCAGGCGTGGAGGCCAGAGCCGAGGCACTGTTGGAGCCGGTCAGGGTGAGCATCCCGCCCGGGAACGACTTCTGAAGGATCGTGTTGCCGCTGTCCTTGGCCTTGACGTCGTGCACCTTCGCCTTCAGGGGTTTGCTGTCGCGGATCATAGGGGCCACGCGGAGGCGGCTGAACTTCCGGGCGTCATCGATGGTCGGGTGGACGTAGAGGATGCTGCCGGGGTCTTGGTCGATGATGTAGCCGATGATGTTGAGCTCGAGCTCAGACTTGCCGACCTGAGAGGCGGCCACCATGACTATTTTGTGCACCTTCGGATCCGTAAAGGCCCGCATGGGCTCCTCGAGGTACGGGGTGCGCTTGGTACGCCACGGGCCGGCCTCGGCTGAGCTTTCCGGGGAGAGGCGGCGGTGCTTGTCGGCCCACTCGTCCACGGTCAGGCTCTCAGGCGGGGCGAAGCGTTTGACCGCTCCGGCGATGGCGGTATTGAGCTTCGCGGCGGCTTTTTTAGTCGTCCGCGTCATCGGCGAGTTGCTCGCTCCAGCCTTCCCGATCCCTCACGCGCCGGGCGTACACCTCGGGATCGTATTTATAACCAGCCAGCTCCGTCAGGATCTTGTAGACCTCTGTGCGGATGATTTCGGACGCCTCGGCGGGTGTAGCTGCGCCGGTGACGTCGACGGCCAGACGGCCCGGCAGGGCCACGAGCATCGACCTGATGTTGTAGACGAGGTCGGTCATCACAGCCTCGACGTCCTCGCTGCGGTGCATGGTGCCCTCGAGCTCGCTGAGCTGGAGGGCGGCGATGTCTGCCTTGCTGCGCTTGAGGTCTGCCTCGGCCTCCAGACGGCGGCCCTCGATCTCGCTGTCCTTCTTTGACGGCTCCCGGCCGTTGGCCTTGGCTGTCAGGTATCGGATGTACCTCTGGATCGTCGGCAGCAGGTCATAGCGGTTGGCGTTGCCTTCCTTGACTGCGGTGACGACGCCCTCCTTGGTGAGCTGCTGAACTCGGCGGGGCGTCATGTCGAACAGGGCCGCGATGGTCTTGCTGTCGACGAGTTTGGTGTTGGGTTGGTTCGGCACGGCGTTCCCTCCTTTCTGCCGCGTCCATCATTTTCGTGACCTCACGAAAAAGGTCAGCGGCCGCTCGGACGAAACGAAACGGCCTGAAAAAAATTTTTCCCGGCTGCGCGTTTTTTGGGCTCGCCAGCACCGCAGGCCAGAGGGGCCCGTCACAGTACCTTGCGGCGCTGCGTGCGGCCGTGGAGGCGTCTGCGCGGCGCTGTGGCGCGCTCTGTGCGCGTCTGGCGGTGTGGGCCGGACTCGGTGTCGGGTGCGGCTGTGGACGCGCTGTGCGGCGTTCTGGTGGGCTCTGGCTTAGAGGCCGAGGGCTCGCTTCATGTGGTGCTCGAGGCGCTTGCTGGTCTCTGTGTTGAGCCGGAGCATGATGGCCTCGTTGGTGCGGTCGCTGGTTATCATCTGCGGCACCGAGATGGTGGTCAGCTTCTTGATGTCGGTGCGGGTCTTGCTCATTCGCTGGAATGGGATCCAGCTCGTGCCGTCGCTCTTGGTGTTGCCTGTCCCCATGAGAATATTGTGCGATCGCTGCGAGAACGGGCCGCCCGGGGTACGGGTGTTCAGATAGCGGCCGATTACCTTCTTCTGTCCCTTGAGCACCGACGCCTTCAGCGTGTAGCTCTTGCCGCGGGGCGGGGCCTTCGGTGTCATGCCGAAATGCACAGGGGTCAGGAGCCTGCCCTTGTAGGTGATGGCGAGCTCCTCGATGGTCTCGCCGGTGATCTGGATGCTGCCGGCCATCTTCTTCGGCTTTCCGCTGCCCGAGGGCGTGATCTCCGACTTCTTGATGTTGTAGACGGCCGTGACCTCCTGAGCGATCCAGCCCGGGGCTCTGGCCTTGACGTCCTTGATGGTGTTGCTGATGGCCTTCTTGCCGCCGTTCTCGATTGCCTCGAGGTCAGCGACGAGCTGTTGCAGGTTGCTGAGCTGCGCCGAGATGCTGTTCTGCGGCATGGCCGTCGCCTCCTTCCTATACGCAAAAAGAGACCGGCGGGCGTTGGTTCGCCCGTCGGCCTCTTGCCGTCGGTTGTTATTTGGTTTTCCTCTGGTCAGCCGCTCGGAATTGTCACGGCGTTGCCCGTGTGTCCGGCGGTCTTTTGCAGGATATAGAATAGCACGGGTCGCTACTGCTTTTCAATTCCTTTTACTTCCCTTTTGTTCCTTTTACTGCGTTTTACTGCCGCAGATCAGGCAGGGGCTCCAGCTCGTCCAGCACGGCGGCGAGGTTGAGCAGGGCGCGGCCGTGGATCTTGTATGTCCTGTTCTGGTAGGCGTCCACTCTGTCGACGTAGTCCCGCCGATCACCGAACAGGACGCCGCAGGTGCTCTCCCAGTCAGCCCGGTCGAAGTAGCGCAGCTGAATGACGGCGCGCTCGTCGGGGTCGGAGAGCTGGAGGATCAGGCCCTCGATGGCGTTGCGCTCCTGCTTCTCCTCAGCCTTGAGCCGGTCGATCTGTTCCTCGAGCTCCATTTTCCGCTCCACCATCATGCCGGTGCGGTCGGATGGTGTGCCGGATCCGCGTGGCATACCTGTCAGATCAGGGCCGGGCGGTGAGGCCATCGTCATCTCCATGCGGTCGAGGCGTTCGAGCTGGTTGTCGATGTCCCTCAGCATGGCGGTGTAGGCCGCGAGCCTGTCCTTGATCCGCTGTGTGATCGGCTTCTCGCTCATTATGTCAGGGCGTCACTCCTGCTCACCTCCTTCCTCGTCAGGCTCGAAGATCGCGGCGATCTCCTCGCGCGGTAGCTCTCGGCCTTGACGGACGCAGCGCACGTTATTGTCTCCAGTGGTTTTGATGTAGCGCCGCACGATCACGTCGCACCATTTCGGTTCGAGCTCGATCATGGCGCAGGTTCGCCCGGTGTTCTCGCAGGCTATGAGCGTCGAGCCTGAGCCGCCGAAGAAGTCGACCACGAGCTCGCCCGGCCGGCTGCTGCTCAGAATGGCCCGCTCGCACAGCGCGATCGGCTTTGGTGTTGCGTGGCCGCCTGCGTCGTCTCTTTCCGCTGTGTTTGTGATCGGGAAACGCCACACATCGGTCATTATGTCGTGCTCGTCGCTGTCGTTGTGGGTGTTGTCGAAGAAGGCGCGCAGCTCCATCGCTTCTGCCTTCATGTTCTGGTATGCCTCGGACGGCTTATTGCGCAGCTTCATCACTTGATCGTGTGGCAGGCTGAAGGCTCGGCCCTTAAATGCCTGCTGGAGCTTTTTGTAGTGCCACTCCGGTATTGGCGTGAACTGCGATTTGCTAAACCAGTGCCCCCACATTTGAACGCCTGTGATCTCCGTGAGTTGCTTGGCCTTGAGACCGACTTTCTGAGCCTCTCCGATCATGTAATCGAGGATCGCCTCGTATGCGTCATTGAAATGGTCTTTGTTATTGTTGAAGCCTTCGACGCCGCACATGACAAAGAGGCATTTCTCGGTTTCCCGTGGGTAGCTCCGCATGAGCTCACTGTTGACGCCGAAGGCTGAGTGCTTCGCCCATGTGATGTAGTTTCTGAATGTGATCTGGTTCGCTGCGATCATCGGTCGAAGGATAAAGGCGTAAATATCCATGAGCGGCTCGTCAATGCCCCAGCAGTACCAGCTCCCGTTTTCCTTCAGGATCGAGAAGCTGAGCGCGATCCACTTCTTGTTGAACTCGAGGAGATCGTTCTGGCTCTGGTTGTCGTTCTGGACGCCGTCGCTCTCTTTTCCCATGCCGTATGGTGGATCAGTGAATACGAGGTCGGCGCGTTGCCCGTCGGTTGCCTTCTGAACGTCAGCTATCTTCAGACTGTCGCCGCAGTAAAGCCGATGGCTACCCAGTAGCCAGAGATCGCCGGGTTCAGTAAACGGTTCCTCTGGCGGCATTTCGGGTTCGGTGTCTCCGTCCTCTTGTTCTGCCCCGTCATCGTGCAGGGCCTCAGATAGAGCGGTGACGAGATCGCCATACTCGTCCTCGGTGTAGCCGCTGAGCATGAACGGGATCTCGCCGGTGTCGATGTCGGCGAAAACCTCGGCGAGCATCTTGTTGTCAGTGGTGGCGAGCTCCGCGATGCGGTTGTCTGCCGTCAGATCGGCCAGCTCCTCGGCCTCGCTTGCGTAGTCCTGATAGTCGACCGGGGCGTCGGTCAGGTCGTCGAGCTGTGCGGCCATGAGGCGGCCGTGGCCCTTGGTGACGAGCCCGCTGCGCTTGCTGACGGTGATCGGGGCGCGCCAGCCCGTCGCTCTGATGATAGAGGCGAGGAGCTTGATCTGCTCCGGCGGGTGCTGGTTGGGGTTTTTGGGATTAGGCCGCAGATCCTTCAGCGGGACGATGGCGTCGTGCGCACAGAACACGGGGACGCTGCCGGCGTATGCCTTCGGCGTGGCCGTGGTGCTGTACTCCTCGATCTCGGGGCCGGTCTGCGGCTGTGGTTTATTCATGGCCGTCACCTCCTGCTGAGAATTGATTTTCAATCCACTTGTGGAGGCTGGAGTCCCGCCAGTTGTTTCGGCCGTCAAGACGGTTTTTCAGCCGTTCCAGTTTCGCCTCCTCGACCTCCTCGGTGGATCGGTGGAAGATGATGCGGAGCTGGTCGAGCATGATCTGGACGTCGGCCATCTCCTCGATCACGTTGCCGATCGCTGCGGTCACTTCGCAGCCAGCCTGTGCCCGTTTGATTTTGCAGAGGGCTTTGGTCAGCTCGGCCATCTCCTCGACGGCCATGTCCATTTGTGCTGGCGCGCCGTAGGTCGTGATCGCACGATCCAGCAGGGCCCGGCGTTCCTCCGTGGTCATCACGGGCGGCCTCCCTTCGTCAGCTCTCTGACCAGTATGGCCACGAGCACGATCACGATGATGGCGAGGGAGATGGCGGTCGGGATCCAGATCGGGGCCAGTACCCACAGCCAGCTCCAGTTGATGACGCCGGTGAGCTTCAGGACGATGAAGGCGACGGCGAGAAGGCCGCAGAAGCCGATCCCGCCGGCCGTCGTGTTGTTTCTTTCGTTGTTCATGTATTACCTCCAGTATTATTTTCCGAGCCCCTTCAGCGCGCAGGCTGTGCAGGCGGTTCGGACGTCGGGCTCCAGTGCGAGGATCCGGCGGGCCGTGTCTGTCTGCCAGCACTCAGCGCCACAGACGGGGCAGGTGGTGGGCTGCCAGTCGTCCGTCGGAGGCTCCGGGACGTTATCGCGCAGCGGCATGGTGAGGATCCCGCCGTCTCCGGGCTGGTGGGGCGAGAGGATGGGCTCAGGCTCGTCGGGGATCATGGTGCCGAGGAGCTCGTTGTACTTCTTGAATATGGCCTCCGACGCTGCGCTCCAGCTCTCGCCGTGCTCTGTGTCCTCCGGGGTGGCGACGTGGGCCAGCTCGTGCGCCAGCAGCTCAGGGGCGGCGCTGATGGGCGCCTCGGCCGAGATGCAGACAATCGGCGTGCTGCCGTCGTCGGGAAAGATGGTCAGGCCGTATGCGGTGCCGTTGGTCTCGTCCCGCAGGTCGGGGACGTACTGCACGACGTACTCGACGCCGGGGTAGAGCTCAGAGAAGGCCCGGGCCACGATGGCCGTCGGGTCGTTGATGAAGGGCGAGGCCATCGGGCCGATCTTCTCGTACTGCTTCAGGGCCGTGTAGGTCTCGCGCAGCATGGCCCGCACTTCGTCCTTCTTGATGCCGTTGATGGTTGGCCCGTTCAGGATCAGGTCGAGCATCTTGTCGCTCCAGTCCTGCATCAGGTGGGTCTCCGGCATACCGCAGCCGAAGGGCACGACGTCGACCTTCTCACGGGTGAGGGTTTCGTATTCTTTCACGGTGCTGCTCCTTTCAGAAAAGCCGAGCGGGCCGGAGCCCGCCCGGCGCTCCATTTACTGCATGACGACGACCTTGCCGGCGTCGATCAGATCGCCCATGTTCTTCAGGAAATAGTCGGCGATGTTCTTCTTGGCCTCGAGTTTCCAGATGCCGCCGTCAGCCTCGAAGAAGCCGATCCCCTCGTCGGGATCCACGCGCAGCAGGAACTCACTCTCGGGCTGCTCCACCTCGAGGAAGGTGCGGAACGGCCGCAGCATAACGCAGGGCTTGATTTCGACCATCGCGTTGAGGGCGACGCCCTGACGTGCCTCGACGGTCTGCGTGACGCCGTTGTCGTTGGTGCTGACGCTGTTCTCGTTGGTCATGCGGCCCAGCAGGTCGAGCAGGTAGGCCGTGCCCTCGTTGGGGATGCAGAGGCTCCGCAGCTCGATCAGAGCTACCTCGCGTCCTCTGAAGCCGGTGCGCAAGCCCGGGGCGTCAGCCTTGGCGCGGTAGAGCGTGTTGCGGGAGAAGTCGCTCAGATAGGTGGTCATCGCCTCGACGGTGTCGTTGCTCTTGACCTGCACCATGATGGTCGTGCCGACCTTCTCGAGCTCGGTGCGGATCAGCTTGCAGATGCTATCGAGTCCGCTGACGCTGATGCAGTCAGGGCGGTCGACGTGCGGCGGGATGCGGGTGAGTGATGCGTCGGCGTAGGTCTGGCCGTCAATCTCGAAGATCTTGGTCTCCTTCAGGCTGACGATTTTGTCGATCATTTTTGCGAGCATTGTGTTGTCCTCCTTGTTCTGTGTTGTGGGTGTTTATCCGTGCTGGACGAGCTTCATGAGCTTCGGGGCCTCCTGCTGCGTGCCGTCCATGTTCATTTGGCCGGGCACCTGCGGCACCATCTCGGCGACGACGAGCTCGCCGTTGCCGTCAGAGGTGACATAGAGGGCCGTGGCGACGGGGTTGGTGGCTGCGAGCGTAGACTTGGCCGTCACGGAGACGCCGATGGTGCGGCGCTCGTCGTCCGGGGTCAGCTCGATGGTGAGGGTGATCTTGCGCTTGGCCGTGGCCTTTGTGTTGGGGTCGAGGATGTTCTGGATCACCTTGTCCATCTCATAGTCGACGCGCTCCTCGAAGGCGCCGCGGGCCATCGACATGATGCTGTCGCGCTGGTTCTGTTCGTTCATGGGGTTTCTCCTTTCTTTTCAGGTGGCCGATCCGAGCGTCATCTGCTCAGCCTCGGTCGGGTTGTCTGCGTAGGCTGCGGCCGTCTGGCCCGTGGGGCCTGAAGGCTCCGCTCTGGCCCACACGGCCTCGGTGGCGTCCGAGCGGGTGGCCTTACGGCGGCCGACCGTCGTGAGGATCCCGATCTCCTTCAGCTCTGTGAGCCGCGGGGCGACGTAGTTGCGGTTGAAGTACGGGATCCGGCCGGCTGCGACGAGCTCCTCGGTGATCTCGCTGGCCGTGAGCTCACGGTTGCCGAGGGTCTCGAGGATCAGGCGGCAGCGGGCGGCCCGCTTGGGGAGTACGGCGTCATAGCTGCGGCGCCGGGTCTCTTTGGTTGTCTGGTTCATGTGTTTCCTCCTTTCCGGCCAGCTCGACGCTGTCGACTGGCGCGTCCTTGACTTCAGGTGTCGGCGCTTCGTTGCCCCACACGTCCCATCCCGGGGCAGCCTCTCGGGCGAAAAGCTCGATACGGGGCAGGTCTCCCATCAGCTCGACGATCCTGTCGCGGATTTCGGCCGGCTTTCTGCTGTGCTGCTGGAGCGGGGAGAGGACGATGCTGCGGACGCTGCCGCTGATGCGTTTGGGCTTGCCCTTGGTCGCCAGCAGGCAGATCTCTGAGTTGCTGCGCGTCCAGTTTCCGAGCCCCATGAAGATGCCGGTGCCGTTTCTGTTCTGCTTTACCCAGTTGAAGGCGACGGTCTTGTAGCTGAAGCCCCACGCCTCGATCACGTCGAGGGCCTCGCGGAGCATGGGGAAGGTCGCCCACATGAAAAGCACGCAATCCTCGTTAGCAATACCCCCCCCCGCAGCTCCGACGCCCATGCGCTTGATGTCCTCGATGGTCATGGTGTCGTAATGCTTGGAGGCTGCCGCTCTGGTGCCGCGGTTCTGATAGCTCCACGGAGGATCGGCGTAGATGATGCTGTACTTCTTGTCAGGGAGTGGGATCATGGGCGTCCTCCTTTCCGAGCACTTCCGACTCGATGCCGTGCAGGAACTTGATGAAGCCGGCCGTCGCCGGTACTTCGTAGCGGGAGAGCTCTGCGTGCGTCATGTACTTGCGGCCGTAGATCTCGGCCATATCGCGCCAGACGGGCCACGGCACGCGGTAGAAGTCCGTCAGGCTCACGGAGACGAGCACGAAGGCGATGGCGCCGAGGTTGTGATGGGCCTCGAGGTCGTCCTGCTGCTCTTGAGTGAGCCGGCGCTGCTCGATGCGCTCGTCGTCGGTGTGCTTGGCCTCGAAGTAGATGCTCCGGCCGCCCTTCAGGGTGCCGCCATAGTCCGGCTGGGCCTGCTTGGTATAGCAGGCGAGGAACTGGCCCTTGCGGTTCTTGGCGCCGAGGGGCTTCATGGGCTCCGGCGTCTTTTCGATCTTGGCGAGGCCGCGGCTGAGGTAGTAGTCGCACGAGGCCGAGATGATATTCTCGAAGTAGCCGCCGGCGACTCTGGCCTGCTTGCCGCGGATCTGCGCCATCATGTGTTTTTCGGCTGCGTATGGCGTCGGGTCGTTGTAGCCCTCCGCGTTCTTTCTCGGGTCGTACTTCGTCACGGCGTTCAGCCTCCGATCTCGATGTGGACGCCCGGATCGGAGATCAGGCGGTCGGCGAGCTCGAGGATGACGCTGCCATCCAGCTCGATGCTGATGGGGCCGTGGTCGAGGTGCTGGTTGCAGACGGCCATCGCCCTGAAGGCGGGCAGGTGCAACGTGACGCTGCCGATGTCCGGCTTGTCCTCCTCGCTGTTTTCCAGCTCCTCGTCCGGCTTCAGCTCGCTGATGGCCTCGAAGCCGTTGCGGACGGGGATGCCGTGTGCCGTGGCGAGCTCGATCTCCGCAGCCATACCGGCCGAAGGGTGGTCAATACCGAAGGCCCACAGCTCGGAGCAGCCGAGCACCAGCTCGCTGCCGATCTTCAGGGCCAGCTCACGCTCCTCGGGGACGTTGTCGTCCATGAACTGCGTGAGATAGATGTGCGGGGTGACGGGGATGACGCCCTTCTCCACAGCCGCGCGGCTGTATTCCTTGGCGCGCTGGATGTTGTTCTCGTAGTCCCCGCGGCACGGGGAGCAGATGTAAACCTTTTTCATGTTGTTCCTCCTATCGTGAGCGCCAGCTCTGGCCGGTGAGGGTGATGCCCCTGCACATTTCCATGAGCCGGTCGATGGTGGCCCGGGCCGTCATGCTGTCGTGGCTTTCTCGCGGCGTCATGCGGTCGATCAGGGCCTCGGTGTCGTAGTTGGTGGTCACTATGGTCGGCAGGTATGCCTCATAGCGGCCGTTGATGATGTTGTAGACCGTGGAGATCGCCCACTCGGTCGGCGGCTCCTTGCCGATGTCGTCGATCACGAGGAGTGGGACGGTCTTGTAGATCTTCAGGACGTCGCTCTCGCTGCCGCCGGTCGTGGAGTAGGTGCGCTTGATGCGCTCCAGCAGGTCGATCATCGTCATGCAGATGACCGGCTTGCCTTGCGCGATCAGGTGGTTGGCGATGGCAGCGGCGAGGTGGGTCTTGCCGGTGCCCGGCGGGCCCGCGATAAACAGACCGTTGCGGCCGGGTTCCTGACGGCCGGGCTGCGGCAGCATGGCGTCGAAGCCTTCGGCATAGCGCCGGGCGGCTGCCGCTGCTCGCTTGTTGTCGTCGGTGAGTTGGAAGGTGGAGAAGGTGCGCCGCAGGAAACGGTCGCCCATGCCTGACTCGCCGACGATGCGCTTGATGCGATCCCGCATTTTCTTCTCCTCCTCAGCCTTGGCGGCTGCGGCCTCAGCAGCTTCGCGCTCTGCCTTCACCTTCTCATAGGCAGCCACGGCCTCGGGGCAGGTGCATCGCTCGGCTCCGTAGGGAGGCCAGAGGATGCGGTTGCCGAGCGGGATGCCCTTGTGGTAGCGCAGGGCGCCGCAGAACTCGCAGGGGACGGGCTCAGGTACTCCGGGACGGCCGGCGAGGCGCTCGTCGTTGCTCCAGATCCAGTTACCGGCGTCACTCGTCGTCGGCCGGCTTGAAGCCCTTGCCCCAGTCTCGGCCGGAGCTGTCTGGCTGTTCAGGATCTCGCTGATTTTCTGCACCTTCGTTCACCTCCTCGTTGTCCCAGTAGCCGCCGTTGAGCCATGTGCTCGGGTTCGGTATGTAGCGCCCATTCTCCCGGCGCCACTGGTCGCTCCGCTTCTGAGCGTCGACCGCCTGCATGATCCTCTCGTGGAGCTCAGCGGTGGGCTTGATCTTGTTCCACGCCTTCAGAGCGTACTGCTTGCCGGTCTTTTTCGGGTAGGCTTTCCAGAACTCGAGAAATCTGGCCTCGACGAGCGACTTCGTGCCGCCGTCACTCCCCTCGTCAGAGGGGGAAGGGGGTGTATTACCTTCTCTTGTCTTATCTTCTCTACTCTGGTCTACTCTGCCTCCGGCTTTCTTGCGGCTGTTTGCCAGTCGTCCGGCGGTCGGCGTTGGGTCGTCCGGCGAGGCGTCGGCAGACGCCGCAGCAGCGGCCCGGCGACTGCGGGAGCGCTCTTTCTCGGCTTGCCGCTGGTCGATCAGCTTGCCGGCGTACTCGTACCAGTCGTGGATCTCGAGCGCCCCGTCCTCTTTTTCGTCGATCCAGCCCGCCCGGATCAGCGTTTTCGCCAGCTTTTCGGGGTCTCCGTCCCACTGAGCGGCCCGCGAGATCATGCGCGGCGTGATGTCGACGAGGCTGCCGGTCGGGGCGTTGTCGAGGGCCCACAGCCAGAACGAGACGAGCAGCCCCATCATGTGCGGCGGCTCGACTTCGAGCTGGTCAGCAGCGTCGAACAGTTTGCGGTGATCCTTGAGTGTCTGATGCACTTGCAGCCATGCCACGGTCGTCACCTCCTTTCTGTGGTCGTTTGTTTGTGGCCTGCTTTTGGTCGTCTGCCGGTCGTCCGGCGGTCAGGTTAAAAAGGAAGGTCGCCATTGTCCTCGATCTCCGCGAAGTCGCCGGAGCCCTCAGAGTAGCCCGGATCGGCGAAGTCGCTGCCAGAGCTCTGGCCGCCGTCCTTCTTGCTGTCGCAGAAGTGGACGGAGTCGACCGTGATCTCGACGGCTTTGCGGCGGTTTCCGTCCTTGTCCTCGTAGCTGCGGCTCGTGAGCTCGCCCTCGACGAGGACGAGGCGGCCCTTGCTCAGGTACTTGCAGACGAACTCGGCCTGTGCGCGCCATGCGACGCACTCGATGAAGTTGGTGATCTTCTTGCCGTCCTTGGTCTTGCGGCCGGTGTCGCTGGCGAGGGTGAAGCTGGTGATCGCCGTGCCCTGCTGCGTGTACCTGAGCTCAGGGTCGGCGGTTAGACGGCCTTGGAGGCCGGTGTGGTTATACATTAGGCGTTTCCTCCTTGCTGGTTATGCTGTGCGGCCGCATTGTCGAGGGACGTGCAGATCTCGTCGTACTCTTGGCGGGTCAGGGTGGCCGGATCCTGCTTTTTGTACTTCTCCACGATCCGGGTGTTGGTGCGCTCCTTGGTCATTCCTGCGGCCTCTGCCTTCTTGTAGAGGCGCGCGAGCTGCGCGTCGCTCAGACGGCCGGAGCCCTGCCCCTGACGGCCCTGTGTGGCCTGCTGGCGGCCTCCAGCGCCGGATCCTTTGCCCTGCGCGCCGAAGTCACTGTTGTCGGGGTCGTCCTCGCCTTGGTCGACGGTGAACTTCTCGAAAAGGTAGTATTTCAGGGCGTAGGTGTGGGCCGCGCCCTTGGCCTTGGCGGGGTCATCGTTCCAGCCGACGGCGTGGACGGTGGCCTCGATGGTCTCGTCGTCGTTGTCGAGGTTCAGCCAGCGGATCGTCAGGTCGGCCTCGTAGAGGAACATGAGCTTGTCGCCGTTGCGTGTCTTGGTCTGCATGGTGATCCAGTAGACCGGGTCGCCGTTCTCGGCGTGGCGCGTGGCCTGCTCGCTGATGACGTCGAAGTCGACGCCGAGCTCGTTCATTATGGGGGTGATCTTCTCCCACACGTCGTAGATCTTGGCGTACTTGTAGCTGACGCCGTCGCTGTGCTGCTTCTTGACGATCTCCGGGCAGGCTTTCCGCATTTCGACGAGCTTCTGCCGGAGCGTCAGGCAGGCGGCTTCAGGAGGTGCCGCAGCAGCGGCCGCCTCGGTTTTCTTGGTTTCTGCCATGTCGGTGCCTCCTTACACGTCGACCGTGAAGATGCCCGGGGTCTCGTAGACGGTGACGCCCTCCACGATCTCGCCGGTCTCGGTCAGGGTTGCGATGTCGCCGGTGTAGCTGAGCAGCTTCTTCAGATCGGCCCAGCGGGTCGACTCCTCGACCTTTACGAGCTCGCCGTAGCCGTTGGCCTTGAGCCACGGCACCAGCTTGGTCTCGTCGAGCTTGGTCTTGGTGGTGCCCTTCTTGAAGGTCAGTGTGCCGGAGAGGAGGCGGTACTTCTCCGTCGTCTTGGTCTCCTTGTGGGGGACGGTGGCGAAGAAGTCGGCCAGACAGCTCGTGAGGTACGAGGTGCCGTTCTCCATGCGCTTGCGGGCGGCGGCGACTTTCTCGTTGATGGCCGCGATCTGCTCGTCGGCCAGAGCCTTCAGACGGTCGTACTCGCTGCGCTCGTCGGCGATCTTGCGGATGGCCCAGTCGGCACAGCGGTCGTCGGTGATGCGGAACGGGGCGCGCTCGCCCTCTGCGACGGTGCCGAGGTCGACCTGCTCCAGCTCGTCCAGCGTGGCAGCAGGCAGCAGCTCGGCCTCCTGCGTGGTGGTGGCCTCTGCGTCTGCCTGCTCGGCAGCGAGGGCCGCGTTGATCTTATCGCTCATTGTTGTGCTCCTTTCTTTCGGTGACGTTGAAGGTGAGCATCACGCCGCAGGTGACAGGGGTGACACTCTCGAGCTCGAGGTCGCGGCCGCTGCGGAGGTGCAGGGTCTCGCCCGGCTTCATTTCGGTGAGGTGTTTCATCTGGTACTCCTTTCTGCAAAGAAACGGTGCCCGCCTTCCTCGATGACGAAGATCTGACTCTCGTGGAAGTCGCTGGTCACGAGGGCGGGGTTGTAGAAGTAGAGGATCGGCTCGTCCACGACGGTCTCGCCTCGGTCGAACACGGCCGCGACGGCGTCCTTGACGCGCTGTGTGGGATCCGGCCGGCTCTTGGTGTAGCTGTAAAGGGCGACGGCCTCAGAGGGGTCGACGCCGCGCTTCTCGGCTGCGTTGAGGATGCACTGAGCGACGAGCATCTGGCCCTCGAAGGACTCCCCGCCGGCCTCGGCCATGACCACGCGCTCGACGACGTCGCGCTCGGCGTCGGTCAGAGGGTAGCGCACGGCGGGCTCGGTCGGCTCCACGGTCTCAGCAGCCGGGGCGGGGGTGTCCGGGATGTATGTGCCGACAGTGGTGGTCGGCGGCAGGATGTTGGTCTCCTGCTTGCTGCCGGCCGGGGTGGTGAAGATTGCCACAGAGATGCCGCCCAGCAGAAGGACGGCAGCGGCCAGCGTGGCAGCTCTCAGGGCTTTCCTCTTGGCACGGCGGCGCCGGCGTGTTATACTTGCGGTGCGGGATCCGTATGCTGGCAGGCTGCTGGATCTTCTCGCATGGGTCGCCCGGTCGCAACGGGCGGCCCTTTCTTTTGTGGTTTCCATTGGTTTCTCCTTTCACTGAGCCCGTGCGACGGTCAGATCACAGAGGGCGTGAGTGAGGTCGCTGAACTCGGTCTCTCGGACGGTGTCAGCGGTCAGCAGCACGAGGTAGTCGTTGTCGTAGTAGTCGATCTCGGGGTGCCGCTGCCGGTTTACTTCATTTTTGTGGCGGGCGTAGGGCTCGGCACGGTTCCAGACGTCGTCAGGGATCCAGCGGTCGAGGCGATCCTCGACGCGCTCGCGCAGCTCCTCGCTCGTGATCGTGATCTCCGGGCTCATGCTGTCACCTCCGCGCCACGCGGGCCGGGAGCGTCTGCTCCGGGCGAGTCAGGCCCTTGCTGAAGCTCTGTGGCTCATATCTGACGCCCACGATCCGGCGGCCGCTGACGCCGTACTTGGGGTTGTAGCCGAACAGGTTGACGTAGCTGCCGAGATCCTCTCGCTCGTCGTCCATCGCCTTCAGCACCTCGAACAGGGCCAGCACGTCGTCGATGGCGCGATGGCTGTTCTGCACCTTGCCGGTGAGGTCGTAGGCGATGATCGCGTTGGCGAGCTTGTGCGGGTAGGCCCTGCGGTCTTTGTAGACCGTCAGACTGTCCAGCCAGTCGATCCGGCCGACCTTCTGGCCTCGGAGCAGGCCACGGAGGAAACAGGCGTCGAACTGTGCATTGTGGGCGATCATCAGGGTCGGGCCGTTCTGCATGAGCTTGGCGATCTGGCCGGCTGCCTTGACCGGCTGCACGCCCTCGGTCTGGAGCCGCTCGTCGGTGATGCCGGTCAGGCTGACGATGTTCTCCGGGAGGGTCTCGCCCTCGGGCAGCTTGATGAAGGTGTCCATCTTGCCGGCGATCCGTAGGCCGCCGGTGGCCGTGCGCTCCACGCGCAGGGCGGCGAGCTCGATGATCTGGTCGTTGTCGAAGTCGAGGCCGCTGGTCTCGGTATCAAACACGACGAGGGCCTTGTAGCGGTCGAACAGGGTGGAGAGGTTACTCATGCCGGGCCTCCTTCTCGCGGGTAGCTCTCAGGGTGCCGAGCATAAACGAGAGGGCTGTGGTCAGTTGATCCTCGGTGGCGAAGGTGCCGCCGAACTGCTCGGCCAGCGCCGCGATGATCTCGCCGGCGTGCTCCGGCGTGACGTCGTCGGTGGCTTCGTCGCCCTCGATGGAGATCAGGAGATCGGAGTCCAGATAACAAGCGGGGCGCAGGCCGCAGAGGCCGACGCAGGCGTTGTTCCCGTAAAGAGCGCCATCGGAGTAGACGAAGCGGGCGAGTGACTCGTAGCCGTTAGACTTCGTGCTGAAGGCGGTGGACAGCCACCACCAGTCGTCTGCGTTCGGGATGACGTCGCGGTTGCGCCGGTACTGGTCGACCGTCAGCAGGAAGATGGTGACGGTGCAGGTGCCGTAGTCCTTCAGGCCGTCGTCGGTGGTCAGGTCGAGCTCCGTGGTCAGGAAGGTGTTGGGGCCGTTCACGTCCTCGAGCAGGTTGTCGAGGTAGGCGCCGTTGAGGTATTCCTTGCTGCTGGCGACGGCGAAGTTGTTGCAGTTGCCCTCGTCAAAGGCTCGGGTCTCGATGATGTCCTTGCTCAGGCAGAGGGCGCGGCCGTCATCATTCTCCAGCAGGATCCAGCTCTGGCCGGCATAGTCGAAGGCCGTGCCGCGGGCGGCGTTCTTGAGTGCGATCTTTTTCATGGGGTTGCTCCTTTCGTTCTCTGCGGCCGAGCCTTCTGGCTGGCCTGAATGTTCGGTAGGGTCTCGCCGGCGCGGAGCCGGCTCTCACAGTGCGGGCAGATGTAGCCGGTGCGGGGGATCTTCTGGTAGATGCTGACGTTCCAGTCGAGCCCGCAGCCGACGCACTTGGCTGTCATGGGCCTCCACCTCCTTCCGCAGCCAGAGCCTCGAAAACGTAGCGCCGGATGCGGTTGCGGTACTTCTTCCGGGTTCTGGCTTTCTTTGCGTGGGCCGCGAGGTGCAGCCACTTCGGCGGCACTCCGATGGCCCTGACCGATACCTTCCAGAGCTTTTTGAAGGCAGAGAGCACGGCGTTGATGGCCGGCTTCATGGCTTCGGCCAGCTTGGCGGCGATTTCCCGCAGCGCGTCGGCCAGTCTATCGAGGGCTTCGCGGGCCTGCTGCATCTTCTCGTGATCGGCGAGTGCCATGCTGCCGTCGTAGACGTAGGGGCTCAGCTCGTCATCGCCGCCGTCGGCCAGACGCTCGCAGAACGGGAGGCCGGCAGCTTCGGCAGCCTTGCGGCCCTCCTCGAGGGCGTCCCGGCCTTGCGTGACTTCGCAATAGTCCGCGAGGCGGTTGTGGCCGCCTTCGTAGTGCCAGCGGATCCCGGCGGCGATCTCGTCGATGGTCATGCCCTCACCGAAGTGGCCGCAGTAGTAGCCGTTGACGATGACGGCGTCCGGGTCAGCCTTCAGGATCCCGATGGCGTCGTTGAGGTCGTCGGTCTCCCACTCGCCGTTCCAGATGTCGCTCCAGATCGTCAGGGCGTTCCACGAGCGGCCGGTGCGATACACGATTGTCCAGCCGATGCCGTCACGGATCTCCGCGGCGAAGTCTCGGGCGATGTCTCTCAGTGCTGCCATGCTGGTGCCTCCTCTCTGGTGATGTGCACGACGGTGACGAGGTCGTCGATCTCGTGCTTGGTGGTGTATGTGTCCCGCTCGTCGAGCCCGATGTGCCGTAGCAGCGTCTCGGGCCCATCCAGCAGGAAGGCGGTGACGGCCACGGCGTTCAGCCGGTAGACCGTGACCTCCACGGTGCAGCGGGCGCCGTCCTCGTCCAGCGTGGACGGGAACGAGGCTCGGCAGATGGGGCTCGCTTCGTATCTGAAGGCGGTCGCACGGTTCTCGCCGGCGATGATGTCCTTCACAAACTCCTCGAAGGCTTTGCGAGGGATCGAGCTGCGGTACTTGTCCAGTGTGACGTCGGCGAGCTGCCGGATGGCTTTGGTGTTCATGCTCGTCACCTCACTTTATCTCGTGGATCAGCGTCCTGAAGTGGAAACACTGGATGTTGTAGCCGCCGGCTCCGATGGTCTGGATCTTTGCCTTGCCCTCCGTGCCGACGATGATGCCGTTGATGTCGCCCTCGGGGCCTATGTAGAGCGCTGCGGCGTCGGTGATGGTTCCGACCGTGCTCATAATGCGGCCGATCAGGTCGAGCAGCTTGGCCCGCTTTTCTTCTTCCATCGTCTTTTCAAGCCACGCCTCGCGCTCGTCCTCGTTGTGGATCTCCAGCAGCCTGAGCGTGATCTGGTCGCCCGCTTCGCGGAGCTTCTTCTGGATCTGGTGATATTCCAGCCCGCGCTCACTCAGGAAGGCGTCGACGTCGCGGCGCGGCCAGAGGTTTGCGAGGTCGTAGTCGGTCAGCTCGCGGCCCTTGTAGAGCTCGCGGTACTTCTCGAGAGAGGGGAGCGTCTGAAGCGCCTCCAGCCGGGCGGCCCGTTCCTTGGCCTTCAGGCCCTCGCGGTACTCGATGAAGCGGATCCGCTTCTCTCGGTAGTATCCGATCGCGTGCTGTTTCCAGTTTTCGAGGAAGTCCTTCAGGATCTCCGGGGTGTTTGCCTCGAGGTAGGCGTCGCGGGTGATCCGGGTGTTGAGCTTATCCTGCCAGTTTGCGAGGGTCTCGCGGGCCTCGGCCAGCTTGGAGGTCGCGCTCTTGATGTCCTCGCGCTTGATGCTGACGTCGAAGCGGTCGGCGCCTTTTTCAATCATTTTGGCGAGCTGGCTGTTGTGCTTCTTGAGTACGGCCTCGCGCTTCGCCACGCGGCCCTCGGCGTCGATGACCTTCTGCTCGAGCTCTTTCTGTGTCATGGTGGTCTCCTTTCGTCTTGGCCCGGCCGGAGCCGGGGATCTTGGTGGTGTCGAGTCCCTGAAAAGCAGAAACACGACCGCCGGATCGCTTCAGAGAGCAGCGCGGAGGGGGTGCGCAGCTCGTCCATTTTCAGCGTCGGGGTCGTGTGATCGTTTTCATGTTGGGCTCTCCTTTCTTCGGCCCGGCGCTGCCGGGTGTTCTTGGCTACTGTGCGGCCGGTGCTCGTTTACCTCTGCGCTTGAAGCTCTCACGCAGCCGCCTCTCGGCGAGCTCTGCGCTGTACCCTTCGCGCTGGTTGGCGTCCAGCGCGCCGGTCGCGCCTCGCTGGAGCTCCTTGTAGATCGTGGTGTGGTGGACGCTCAGGCGGGCCGCGATGTCGACCGGCCGATCTCCGAGCAGATGCCACGCCTCGATCTTCTTCCTGTCCTCGAAGGTCAGGTAGCGGTACTTTCCCGTCAGTCTCACCTCCGTCCTATGGGGTTGTAGTAAAGAAAAAACGCACAGCCGACTCGTTTGAGTCTCTGTGCGTTTAATGATAATGGATGGCTTTTTCGCAAAAATATGAATTTGGTGTTGACAAGCGCCCGCGATGGTGCTACGATATCGCACGTTGAAACGGAATCCACATCTTGCGTATGCTTGAAGGAAAGGAAGCCACGGCATGAAGAACTATTCTGCCAACAGCATGATGATGACCATGATGCGCATGTTCGACATGTGCATGCTTCGTCATGAAGAAAATGGTCATTTCCTTTCAAAAACTGTCTGAGAGTTCAACGTGAGTGAACGACAGCGGAAGGTCAAATGACCTCCCGCTGTTTTTTGTTTTCCGACAAAGCCATACCCCGGCGCGGCAACATCCGTTCCAATCAGCAGTATCCTAAAAAACAGAAGGAGATCAAAACGATGAAAAAGCATTCCATCAAACTGACCGCACTTGTCCTTGCACTGGTCCTGGTCGCCGCTCTTGCCCTGACCGGCTGCGGCTCCAAGTCCGACGACGGCAGCAGCGACGCTCCCGTCATCCAGATCGCCGTCCCCAACGACACGACCAACGAAGCCCGCGCACTGCTCCTGCTGCAGGACAACGGCATCATCAAGCTCGCCGACGGCGCCGGCATCACCGCCACCAAGAACGACATTGTCGAGAACCCGTACAATGTCGAGATCGTTGAGACCGAGGCGGCTCAGATCCCCAACATCCTGCAGGATGTTGACTACGCCGTCATCAACTCCAACTACGCCATCAACGCTGGCCTCAATCCCGTGACCGATTCCCTCGTGATCGAGGGCTCCTCCTCCGCTTACGCCAACATTCTGGCCGTGAAGGAGGGCAACGAGAGCTCCGATAAGGTCAAGGCCCTCGTCGCCGCGCTCGAGAGCCAGGAGGTCGTTGACTACATCAATGAGAAGTACGACGGCTCCGTTGTCAGCACCGTGGAAAACCCGACCGACGGCTTCGACGCTTCTGTCGACTACGACGCCCTCTCCGGCGAGACCATCTCCGTGGCCGCTTCCCCGACCCCGCACGCTGAGATCCTCGAGGTCGTGAAGACCATCCTCGCCGAGAAGAACATCACCCTCGACATTCAGGTCTACAACGACTATGTCGTGCCCAACACCGTTGTTGAGGACGGCACCACCGATGCCAACTACTTCCAGCACCAGCCGTACCTCGATGACTTCAACAACGAGAACGGCACTCACATCGTCTCTGTCGGCGCCATCCACGTGGAGCCCATGGGTCTTTACGGCGGCAAGCAGACCACGCTCGATGCGCTGAGCGCCAAGTAAGAAAGGAAAGGAGGGAGCGTCCTTGATCGAATTAAAGCATTTAAGCAAGACCTTTGAGACCGCAGGCGGCAGGGTAGACGCGCTCAAGGACGTCTCCCTGACCATCCCCGACGGGGACGTCTACGGCATCATCGGCATGAGCGGCGCGGGCAAATCCACGCTGGTCCGCTGCATCAATATGCTGGAGCGTCCCACCTCCGGCGAGGTTATCGTGAACGGGCAGCGGCTCGACACGATGACTCCCGCGCAGCTTCGCGCGGCACGGCGCGATATCACGATGATCTTTCAGCGCTTCAACCTGCTGATGCAGCGCAACTGCCTCGACAACATCTGCTTTCCGATGGAGCTTTCCGGACTGCGGGGAGAGAAGAAGTGGCGCGAACAGCGAGCTCTGGAACTCCTCGACATCGTGGGGCTCAAGGACAAGGCCAAGGCCTATCCCGCGCAGCTCTCCGGCGGACAGCAGCAGCGCGTCGCCATCGCCCGCGCACTGGCAACAAATCCGAAGGTCCTGCTCTGCGACGAGGCCACGAGCGCGCTGGACCCCAAGACCACGCGCCAGATCCTCGAGCTGATCGGCGACATCAACAAAAAGCTCGGCATCACCGTCGTCATCATCACGCACCAGATGAGCGTGGTGAAGGAGGTGTGCAACCACGTTGCCATCCTTGACGACGGCGAGGTCGTGGAGGAGGGGCTCGTTTCGACCGTCTTCTCCGCGCCCAAGTCCGCGGCGGCGCGGCATCTTGTCTTCCCGCGCGGCGCGGATATCGACGTATCCGACCCGCAGCAGCAGCGCCGCATCCGCCTGATCTTCCGCAGCGCAAAGACGACGTCCATTCCGCTGGTGGCCCGCCTTGCAACGGAGGAGAACATCACCGCGACCGTCATCTCGGCCACGACGCAGAAGCTTTCCGAAGAGGTGTACGGCGGAATGCTGCTCGGTGTGCCGAACGCACAGTTCGAGCAGGCCATGGACTTTTTGAAGGGCATTGAAAATCTTCAGGTAGAGGAGGCGAGCGTCGATGTACAGTAATCTCTTTTCTCCGGAATCCGTGGCGGAGCTTACCGTCGCGATGCAGGCGCAGTTCCCCAAAGCGATCTGGGAGACCTTTTACGTGACGCTGCTGTCGACGGCACTGGCCATCGTCATCGGCCTTCCGCTGGGCGTGCTGCTCGTGGCGGGGGAGAAGGACGGCGTTCTGCCGCTGCCGAAGGCTCTGATGAGCGTGCTGAACGTCATCATCAACCTGCTGCGCTCTATTCCGTTCCTGATCCTGATGATCATGGTCTTCCCGCTCTCGCGCCTCATCATCGGCACGACCGTCGGCACGACCGCGACCATCGTTCCGCTGGTCGTGGCAGCGTTTCCGTTTGTTGCGCGCCTTGTTGAGAGCAGCCTGCGCGAGGTCGATCCCAACATCATCGAGGCGGCGCAGAGCATGGGCGCAACGCCCATGCAGATCATCTGCAAGGTGATGATCCCCGAGAGCGTTCCCTCGCTCCTGCAGAACTTCACCATTGCGCTCACGACCATCCTCGGCTACTCCGCGATGAGCGGTATCATCGGCGGCGGCGGCCTCGGCAAGATCGCTATCGACTACGGCTATTACCGCTACAAGTACCTCGTGATGTTCGCAGCCGTCGTGCTGCTCATCATTCTGGTGCAGATCTTCCAGTCGCTCGGCACGCACCTGTCTGTCAAGAGCGATAAGCGCCTTAAAAAGTAAAGATGAAGGATACAAAGCGTGTCTCGGTCAAATGACCGGGACGCGCTTTTTCTTTTCTTTGTGCACTTCGCCTGAAAATCTGCCCTGCGATTCGGAAATCAAAATGCAACAAAAATTGCAAAATACCTTGTCATGTGCAAACGGGACTGTTATAATAAAGGCATAATGCAATGTGAGTCCGCCGGATTTGCATATTTTTTATGGAGAAATTGCGTGGATAGCTTTCAGGAACTTGTCCGCTCCATCGACTGGGGCTCGCTGACCGATGCGCTTTTGCGCGTGCTCGGCGTCTTTATATGCCTGACGGTGCATGAGACCTGTCACGGTCTTGCGGCCCTGGCCCTCGGCGACCCGACGGCCAAGCGCGAGCACCGGCTGAGCCTGAACCCGCTGCATCACATCGACTGGTTTGGCCTCGCGGCGATGCTGCTTGTCGGCTTCGGCTGGGCAAAGCCCGTGCCGGTGGATATGCGGTACTTCAAAAAGCCCAAGCAGGGCATGGCGCTCACCGCGCTGGCAGGGCCGGTATCGAACCTGCTGCTGGCGGTCCTGCTGCTGCTCGGCGCGCGGCTTACGCTTGCGCACTATGTCGACACGGCGTTTTGCAGCGGCCTTTTGAATTTCCTTGCGATGACGGCATATATGAGCATCGGCCTGGGGCTTTTCAACCTCATTCCCATTTCGCCGCTCGACGGGTCAAAGGTGCTCTTTGCCTTTTTGCCCGACCGCGCGTACCTGACGCTCATGCGCTATGAAAAATACGGCATGGCGGTGCTTTTTGTGCTCGTGTGGCTCGGCGTGGGGGACAATATCCTCAGCGAGGGCATCTATCAGGTGTATTCCTTCCTGATAAATCTGATCGTATTGAGATGAAGTGAATGGACAATCCCGTTTTCAAACTGGAGGGCGTGGTCCACGAGCGCAGCGCGGAAACGCTGCAGGACTTTGAGGGACCGCTGGATCTCATCCTCTTCCTGCTGTCGAAAAATAAAATAGAAATTCAGGACATTCCCATTGCGCTCATTCTGGATCAGTACCTCGCCTATCTTGAGCAGCGAAAGCAGCTCGACCTTGAGGTCGCGAGCGAGTTCATCACAATGGCGGCACATTTGATGTACATCAAGACGCGGATGCTGCTCTCGCTCGAGGATGAGCAGGCGCAAAGCGAGATGGACGAGCTCATCGCCTCGCTCAAGGAGCGGGCGCAGAAGGACACGTACCTTCGCATCAAGCTGCTGACGAAGACGCTCGGCCCGATGGGGGAGTTCGGATGCAGCATCACGACGCGCGACCCCGAGCCGATGAAGCGCGGGAAGGTTTACGAATACAGCCACGAAAAGGCGGACCTTGTGCTCGCGATGCAGGCGGTCTTCGACCGCAGCGAGAAGCTTGCCGCGCCGCCGAGCGCGGCGCTGAGCGAGATCGTGCGGCGCGAGCCGTACCCCGTCAAGGGCAAGGCCGAGGAGATATTGCATCGGCTGAAGGAATTCGGCATGACGCGCTTTCGGCTGCTGTTTCGCGGCAGCCGCAGCCGCAGCGAGATCGTGGCGACGTTCATCGCCGTTCTGGAGCTCTGCCGCGAGAAGGTCATTCATCTCGCCGGCTCCGACACCGACTGCACGGTGGAGTGCGGCGAAAATGCGGACGAGCACATCAATTTATAAGGAAAATCGAGGAATACTATGTCTTTGGAATCTTTGGACCTGCGCGAAGCGGAGGCGGCGGTGGAGGCCATCCTGTTCGCCAGCGGCGAGCCGCTGGCCGTCGACCGCATCTGTCTTGCCCTCGACCTCGACCGCCCGACGGCGGAGCAGGTGCTGCAAAAGCTCGGCGATTACTACGCCTTTGAGCGCCGCGGCATCCGATTGGTCCGCATGGAGGACAGCTATCAGCTCTGCTCCTCGCCCGACTATGCCGACCTCATCCGCAAGGCGTTTGAGATCCGCAAGACCGCGCGCCTTTCCCAGCCCGCGCTGGAGGTGCTGACGATCATCGCTTACTACCAGCCCACGACGCGCGCCTACGTCGATCAGGTGCGCGGGGTAGACAGCTCGTACACAATGGGCCTCCTTCTGGAGCGCGGCTTCATCGAAGAGAGTGGGCGCTTACAGGTCCCGGGGCGGCCGAGGCTGTACCGCACGACAAAAAAATTTCTGCGCGATTTCCATCTGGGCTCGCTCGAGGAGCTGCCCGAGATGCCGGGCATCGAGACCGACGGCCAGCTCCGCATGAGCGAGGACGGCACCATCCTTGACCCCGGCGCGCTGACGGCAGCGGCGGAGGAGACGGACACGGCGCAAAAGCCGTGACAACAGGCAGTACGGAAAGGGAGGTGGTCGATTGACCGCGCTGAAGGTGATCGGCGTCATTCTGCTGATCGTTTTCCTCATCGGGCTGATCCGCGTGGGCGCGGCGGTCCGCTTCGGCGAAGAGTTGGGGCTGCGGCTTCTCATCGGCCCGTTCCGCATCACACTGCTGCCCGCCAAGGAGAAAAAAGCCGCGCAGAACGGCGAAAAAAAGAAGAAAAAAGCCACTGAAACGGGGAAGACTGAACAAAGCGGCAAAAAGAAGAGCCGCAGTCTGCCGAAGCTCACAAGGGAGGAGTGGAGGGACCTCATCACGACCGCGCTTTCGGCGCTGAAGGAAACGGCGAGGCGCACCTGCAGGCGCCTGCGCATCGACCCGCTGGAGATCCTTATCGTTTTCGGCGGCGAGGACCCCGCGGACATCGCGCAGAGTTACGGCTACGCAAGCGCCGCAATGTGGAGCGTGATGCCGCAGCTCGAAGACCTTTTTCATATTCCCGATCCCTCGCTGCACCTGCGCATGGATTACAGTGCGAAGGAGACGCGCGCGGAGGGGAGCGTGGGGCTGTCGCTCCGCGTATGGGATATGCTCATCATCGCGTTCGCGCTGATGCGACCGATGCTCAAATGGTACCGCCGCTTCCGCAGGGCGCACAAAAACGACCAAACAGCGGAAGCGAACGCCAAAGCGACAGAAAACCGTGAAACGCAGGATGAAAAACTGACTGCATAAAAGAGAAAGGACGTATCTCATGGAAAACATCGAAAAAAAGACGCCGCTCAACGACCTCATGGACACCACGATGGATAAGATCCGTGATATGGTCGACTCCAACACCATCATCGGCGAGCCCATCACGACGCCCGACGGCGTGACGGTCATCCCCGTTTCCCGCGTGAGCTTCGGCTTCGGCGCGGGCGGCGGCGACTACGGCAAGACCGAGCCCAGTCACTTCGGCGGCGGCGCGGGCGCGGGCGTCAAGGTAGACCCCGTTGCGTTCCTTGTCGTCAAGGACGGACTGACGCGAGTGATGCCCGTGGCCATCCCCGCGGCGGCGACGGTCGACCGCGTGCTCGACCTGGTGCCCGAGGTGCTCGACCGCGTGCAAAATTTTGTGGATAAGAAGCGCGAGGAGAAAGATATCTACTGATATCGGGCATAATAGGAGCATTCTTTTTGAAGGAGTGGTCCTACGATGATGCGAGTGCTGCGCGGGTGTTTGTCGATCATTCTTGCGGTGGCTTGCGTGACAGGCGGCATTGCTTGTCACGCTTCCGCGCCGGAGACCTCTGCGGCCGCTTTTGTGCTGATGGAGGCAGAGAGCGGGCGCGTGCTGGCGTCCCGGAACGAAACGCAGGAGCGCAGCATCGCGAGCACGACAAAGATCATGACCTGCCTTGTCGCGCTGGAGCACAGCGAGCTCACGGACAAGGTCACGGTCAGGCGCGAGCATCTGCGCGAGGGCTCGTCGATGTACCTTTTCGAGGGGGAAACGCTCACGATGGAGGAGCTCCTCTACGGGCTGATGCTGCCCTCTGGCAACGACGCGGCGGAGTGCATCGCCGCCTACTGCGGCGGGAGCGGCGGCAGCGCGCAGTTCGTTCAATGGATGAACGATAAGGCGCGCTCGCTCGGCATGGAGCATACGTCGTTTATGAATCCGAGCGGGCTCGATGAACAGGGGCACCATTCCTGTGCCCTTGATATGGCGCGCCTTGCGGCGTATGCCATGCAGGAGCCGACCTTCACGCGCATCGTCTCGACGCGCACGGCGAGCGTCGGCACGCGCACGATGACCAACCACAACAAGCTGCTCGCGTCGTACGCGGGCTGCGTCGGTCTCAAGACCGGCTACACCGGCGACGCGGGGCGCACGCTCGTCACCTGTGCCGAGCGCGGCGGGATGCGCCTGATCGCCGTCACACTGCACGACGGCAGCGATTGGGCGGATCACACGACGCTTTACGACTATGGCTTTGCCGTCTGCCGACGCGCGTGCGGCGTGAAAAAGGGCTCGCGCTGCGCGCAGCTCGAAGCGGACGGCATGACCGTCACGGCCGCGGCGAAGGAAAGCTTTTTCTATCCCATTTTGGAGGGAGAAGCCCTCACAACGCGCGCGGAGCTTCCCAAGACGGTCACACTGCCCGTGAAAAAGGGGCAGATACTCGGCGAGCTTGTCGTCTTCTGCGGCGAGGCCGAGGTCGGGCGCGTCGCGCTCGTGAGCGCGGGGACGGTCGAAGCGCCTGCGAAGCAAACGCAGAGGGAAATGAAAAAAACACCGCTGGCGGAAAGACTCTGGAACTTTTTCGCCGCATAGGGAGGGGTCGTTCTGGCAGAGGAACGGATACAAAAGCTCATCGCGGAGGCAGGTCTCTGCTCGCGCCGCACGGCGGAGCGGTGGATGGCCGAGGGGCGCGTGCGCGTGAACGGCGAAGCAGCCTTCATCGGGCAGCGGGCCGACGGTGCCCGCGATGAGATCACGGTGGACGGCAGGCCCATCGCGCGCGTGGAGCAGAAGCGCTATCTGATGCTCAACAAGCCGCGCGGCTATGTCTGCACGCTGTCCGACGAGAAGGGACGGCCGACGGTCGCGGAGCTTGTCAAGGACTGCGGCGCGCGCGTCTATCCCGTGGGGCGGCTGGACCTCGACTCCGAGGGACTGCTGCTCTTGACAAACGACGGCGCGTGGATGCAGCGGCTTCTGCACCCGCGCTACGAGGTCGAGAAGACCTATCACGTTACCGTCGCGGGCGAGATACACGACTGCGACAAAAGTCTTGCCGCGATGACGGCACTCGACGGCGAGCCGATCCGCCGCGCGCAGGTACGCGTGCTGCGGCAGGGGAGGGACATAGCACTTCTCTCCATCACCATCCACGAGGGGAAGAACCGCCAGATCCGGCGGATGTGCGCCGCCTGCGGGCTGCACGTCAAGCGTCTGCAGCGCGTGCGCGAGCATACGCTCACGCTGGGCGACTTGCCCCCCGGCGCATGGCGCGACCTGACGGAGCAGGAGCTCCTTGCTACAAAATCAAACTGACAGAGGCGATCTTATGACGAAGAATATCTTACATAATATCGAAAAGAACATGAGCAGCTTTTCCAAGGGACAGAAGCTCATCGCGCGCTTCATCCTGGAAAATTATGACAAGGCGGCGTTCATGACGGCCAGCAAGCTCGGCAAGACCGTGCAGGTCAGCGAGTCGACCGTTGTGCGCTTTGCGACCCAGCTCGGCTACGAGGGCTATCCGAGTATGCAGCGCGCCCTGCAGGAGATGATCCGCGGCAAGCTGACCTCCATCCAGCGCATCCAGGCGTCCGACGGAGAGCTTGCAGGCTCCAATCTGATGACGAACGTTCTGCAGCGCGATATGGAAAAGATCCGCATGGCCATCGACCAGACCGAGGGCGCGGAGTTTGAGCGCGTGGTGGATACCATCATCGGCGCAAAGAAGATCTATATCGTGGGCTTCCGCTCCTCCTCGTTTCTGGCGGGGTATCTGAACTTTTACTTCCGGCTCATTTTTGAAAACGTCGTGCTCGTGCAGGGCGGCGCGGCCGGCACGTTCGACCAGCTCTTCCGCGTGTCGCCGGGCGATGTGGTCATCGGTATCTGCTTCCCGCGCTACAGCGAGCTTGCGCTCAAGACCATCCACTTCGCGAGTGACCGCGGCGCGACCATCATCGGCGTGACGGACAGCGAGCTGTCGCCCATCAATCAGATGGCATCCTGCTCGCTGCTGGTGCGCAACGAGATGATCTCGTTCGTCGACTCGCTGGCGGCGCCGATGAGTATGCTCAACGCGCTCATTCTCGCTGTTGCGAACAAGAAGGGCGCGGATATCGCCGCCACGTTCGCCGAGCTCGACCATGTGTGGGATCGCTTCGGCATTTTCGGAAAGGTCGAAGATGAATAAGGAGATCGTCGT
Organism: uncultured Eubacteriales bacterium; assembly: GCA_900550165.1. Taxonomy (GTDB): domain Bacteria; phylum Bacillota; class Clostridia; order Oscillospirales; family Oscillospiraceae; genus Hominicoprocola. Next base: position 44,990 of record URQY01000001.1, on the reverse strand, counting down.
CATCGGCGGCGGCGCGGGCGGCATGATGGCCGCCATCTGTGCCGCGCGAAAGGGCGCTCCCGTAACGCTGCTCGACCCGAACGAGAGGCTCGGCAAGAAGGTGAACATCACTGGCAAGGGCCGCTGCAACGTGACGAACGAGAGCAATTGCGAGGAGCTGCTTGCCCACGTGCCGCAGAATCCGCGCTTTTTGTACTCCGCGTTTTCCCGCTTTGACGGGCATGACGCCATCGACTTTTTCGAGGGGCTCGGCGTGCCGCTCAAGGTCGAGCGCGGCAAGCGCGTGTTTCCGGTGTCGGACCGCTCGTTCGACATTACCGCCGCACTGGAGCGCGAGCTCAGGCGCCTGCGCGTCAAGCTTGTGCGCGACCGCGCGCTGGATATCGCTGTCGAAGACGGTCATGTTGCTGCCGTCAAAGGGGAGAAGGGGGATTATGCCGCCTCTGCCGTCGTTCTGGCGACCGGCGGAGTTTCGTATCCCGCGACCGGCTCGACGGGCGACGGCTTTCGCATGGCGGAGGCGCTCGGTCATACGGTCACGCCGCTGCGCGGCTCGCTCGTCCCGCTCCGGGCTTACGACTGCGCGCCCCTGCAGGGGCTGAGCCTGCGCAACGTTGCGCTGACGGTGTATGAAAACAACAAAAAGATCCATTCCGACTTCGGCGAGATGCTGTTCACGCACTTTGGCGTGAGCGGGCCGCTCGTTTTATCGGCCAGTGCGCATATGCGGCATTTCGACAAGAAGACCTACCGGCTGGAGATCGACCTGAAGCCCGCGCTGGACGAGCAGATGCTTGACAAGCGCCTTCTCGCGGACTTTGAAAAGCGCGCGAACAGCGACTACCGCAACGTGCTCGGCGCGCTCCTGCCGCAAAAGCTGATCGACACATTCGTGGACCGCTCCGGCATCCCGCCGCACGAGAAGGTCCACGATATCACGCGCGCCCAGCGCGAGACCATCCGCACGCTTCTGAAGCGCTGGACAGTCGATATCGCCGCGCCGATGCCGGTGGAGAACGCCATCATCACCTCCGGCGGCGTGAAGGTGGGGGAGATCGACCCGAAGACCATGGCGTCGAAAAAGGTCGGCGGGCTTTATTTTGCGGGCGAGATGATCGATGTGGACGCCTACACGGGCGGCTATAATCTTCAGATCGCCTGGGCGACGGGCAAGGCGGCCGGTGAAGCGGCCGCGGACGCGCTGCTCGCGGAGCAGGGCGCATATTGATTATAAAAGGGAAGAATCGACAACATGAAAGAACATTTTACCATCGCACTCGACGGCCCGGGCGGTGCGGGAAAGAGCACGCTTGCCAAGGCGGTTGCAAGGGAGCTCAATATCCTGCACGTGGACACGGGCGCCATCTACCGCACCATCGGCTACGCGGCGTTTTCGCGCGGACTGGACGCGAAGAAGGAAGAACAGATCGCGCCGCTGCTGAAAGAAATTCAAATCGACATGGCGTTTGACGAGATCGGCGGGCAGAGGATGCTGCTCGACGGCAAAGACGTCAGCAAGGAGATCCGCCTGCCCGAAATTTCAATGTATGCCTCAAACGTCTCGGCGCTGCCGTGCGTGCGCGCGTACTTGCTGGAAATGCAGCGCGACACCGCGAGAAAGCAGAGCGTCATCATGGATGGGCGCGATATCGGCACGGTCGTGCTGCCGGACGCCGATTTGAAGATCTACCTGACGGCTTCGGCGGAGGAGCGCGCACGCCGCCGCTGCCTGGAGCTCACGGAGCGCGGCACGCCCAAGGCGTATGAAGAGGTGCTGCGCGAGATCAACGAGCGCGACTATCAGGATATGCACCGCGACATTGCCCCGCTGCGCGAGGCGGAGGACGCCGTGCGCGTCGACACGTCAAAGCTTGATTTTGAGGAGAGCAAGCAGGCGCTGCTGGACCTCATCCGGGAGAAGATCAGATGATGCACCGTGTTTTTTTTGCCTTTATCTGGCTCATCGGCCGGGTGCTGCTGTGGATCTACCGCGTGGACGTGAAGGGACTTGAAAATCTTCCCAAGCACAGCGTGCTGCTGTGCCCCAACCATTCGACGGATTTAGACCCCGTACTCATTGGTCTATGCCTGCCGCTTGACTACCATCTGCACTTTATGGCCAAGGCCGAGCTCTTTGACAACCGCGCGCTCGCGTGGCTCATCCGCACGCTCGGCGCGTTTCCCGTCCAGCGCGACGGCAAGGATATCCAATCCATCAAGACTGCGATGCAGGTGCTTCACAAGGGTGAAAACCTGCTGATCTTTCCCGAAGGGACGACCGTCCGCAACGGTGTGGGCTACCATGACGGGCTGCCCGCGCACGCGCACGCGGGCATTGCGATGATCGGCGTGCGCACGGGCGCGACGCTCGTGCCGGTGTTCTGCGACGGGCAGAAAAAGCCCTTCCGTAAGACGCGCATCATCTTCGGCGAGCCGTATACGCCCGAGGTCACAGGCCGCCGCGGTACATCCGAGGAATTGCAGGCCATCGCCGACGAAATGCTGCGCAGGGCTTATGCCCTCGGCGGTCAGCAGGTGGGAGGCGCGCCGCTGTGAAGGTCATCTTGGCTGAGACCGCCGGCTTCTGCTACGGCGTGGAGCGCGCGGTCAGGCTCGCGCAGGAAACGGCGAGGGCGCACGGCGGCGCAATGCTCGGCAGCATCGTGCACAACGCGGGCGTCGTGCGGGAGCTCGAAGACCTCGGGATGCGCCTTATCACGAGCCCCGGGCAGGCAAAAGCGGGGGAGACGGTTCTCATCCGCGCCCACGGCGAGCCGAGAGAGACGCTTGACGCGCTCTCTGCACGCGGGGCGGAGGTCGTGAGCGCCGTGTGCCCGCACGTCGACCGCATCCGAAAGCTCGCGCAGCAGGCCGAGCAGGAGGGACGGCGCGTTATCCTCATCGGCGAGCGTCACCATCCCGAGGTGCAGGGCATCGCAGGCTGGTGTAAAGATCCCGTTATCTTTGAAAATGTGCGGGAAGTTGAGGAATACCTGCAGGATCACGCAGAATTTGCCGATTTACCCAGCATTTTGCTGGCGCAGACGACCTGCATTCGTGCGGTTTGGGAAAGTTGCGTGAATTTTCTAAAAAAACAGTGTACAAATCTGAAAATCAATGATACAATATGCAATGCTACGCAGAAACGTCAAGCTGAGGCAGCAGAGCTTTCCGCCAAGGTAGACGCGATGGTGGTTGTAGGCGACCGAAGAAGCGCTAACACAAGGCATTTGACCGAGATTTGCAGAGAGAACTGCGGAAAGGTCCTCCAGATCGAATCCGCAGACGAGCTCTCACCGGAATTCTTTTCCGGATGCCGTGTGGCGGGACTGACAGCCGGCGCATCTACTCCTGCGAGTATCATTATGGAGGTATTAACAACAATGACGGAAGAAAACATCAACACCACTGCCCCTGAGACCAGCGAATCCTTTGAAGAACTGCTTGAAAAATCTTTCAAGACTCTAAATACAGGAGATAAGGTGACCGGCGTCGTCACGGCCATCGGCACGACCGAAGTACAGGTCGACGTCGGCTGCAAGCAGGCGGGTTACATCCCTGTTTCCGAGCTGAGCAACGACCCCGACGTGAAGCCCGAGGACGTCGTCAAGGTCGGCGACGAGATCGAGGCCTATGTTGTCCGCGTCAACGACGTGGAAGGCTATGCCACCCTCTCCAAGAAGCGTCTCGACGCCGTCAAGCTCTGGGAAGATATCGAGACTGCTGTTGAGGACAAGACCGTTCTCGACGGTATCGTGACCGAAGTGAACAAGGGCGGCATCGTCGTCTCTGTCAAGGGCGTGCGCGTCTTCGTGCCCGCTTCTCAGAGCGGTATGCCCAAGGACTCCGACCTTGGCCAGATGGTCAAGCAGAAGGTCCAGCTCCGCGTGACCGAGGTCAACCGTGCCCGCCGCCGCGTCGTGGGCTCCATCAAGTCCGTCCTCAACGAGGCTCGTCAGGCTGCTCAGGCTGCTATCTGGGAGGGCATCGAGGTCGGCAAGCACTATGACGGTGTCGTCAAGTCCATGACCTCTTACGGCGTGTTCGTCGACATCGGCGGCGTGGACGGTATGGTCCACATCTCCGAGCTGAGCTGGAGCCGCATCAAGAATCCCGCCGAGGTCGTCTCCATCGGCGATCACCTCGATGTGTACGTTATCTCCTTCGACCCCGAGAAGCGCAAGATCTCCCTCGGCGTCAAGGATCGCACCCAGAATCCCTGGGATGTGTTCATGAACACCTACAAGGTTGGCGACGTTGCCAACGTGCGCATCGTCAAGCTGATGACCTTCGGCGCCTTCGCTGAGGTCGTTCCCGGCGTGGACGGCCTGATCCATATCTCCCAGATCGCGGACCGCCGCATCGACAAGCCCTCCGACGTTCTGTCCGAAGGCCAGATGGTCGACGCGAAGATCACCGCCATCGACGAGGAGAAGAAGAAGATCTCCCTCAGCATCCGCGCGCTGCTGAACGAGGAAGAGGCTCCGGTCGAGGAGTAATTTTCCCCCGAACAGAAAAGAGACAGGCTACGGCCTGTCTCTTTTTTATTGCGATTTGCCAAGAAAGACTTTGCAAACAGCGACGGATATGCTATAATCGTTAAAGTTTCGACAGACATATCCCAACCATTTACATACAGGAGGAAGTTATCATGGATCATGCAGCGCTCTATCAGAAAAAGCTGACCTCTGCCGCCGATGCCGTCAAGGTCATCAAGAGCGGCGACTGGGTCGATTACGGCTGGTGCACCAACCACCCTTACACGCTCGACAAGGCTCTGGCCGCGCGCCAGAATGAGCTCAAGGACGTCAAGGTCCGCGGCGGCGTGACGATGTGGATGCCCGAGATCTGCAAGGCGGAGGATGCCGGCGAGCACTTCACCTGGCACTCCTGGCATTGCAGCGGCATCGACCGCAAGATCATCTCCAAGGGCATGGGCTATTTTATCCCCATGCGCTACAGCGAACTGCCGCGCTTCTACCGCGACGGTAATGTGACGGTGGACGTTGCGATGATCCAGGTCACGCCGATGGACAAGCACGGCAACTTCAGCTACGCGCTCGCGTCCTCTCATCTTGCCGATATGCTCGATACCGCCAAGACCGTCATCGTCGAGGTCAACGAGAACCTTCCATGGGTCTACGGTCTCAACGGCTGCGAGATCAACATCAAGGACGTCGACATGGTTGTGGAAGGGGAGAATCCTCCTGTTGCGCAGCTTGGTGCCGGCGGCGCGCCCACCGAGGTCGACACCGCGGTCGCCAACCTTGTCGTGCCTGAGATCCCGAATGGCGCGTGCCTTCAGCTCGGTATCGGCGGTATGCCCAACACCATCGGCTCGATGATCGCGCAGTCCGACCTCAAGGACCTGTCCGTTCACACCGAAATGTATGTCGACGGCTTTGTCGACATGGCCCTCGCCGGCAAGATCACCGGCAAGCACAAGCAGCTCGACAAGGGCCGCCAGGTCTTCGCCTTCGCCGCCGGTACGCAGAAGCTCTATGACTACATGGATCGCAACCCCGACGTCATGGGCGCGCCGGTCGACTACACGAACGACGTGCACGTCATCTCCCAGATCGACAACTTCATCTCCATCAACAACGCCATCGACTGCGACCTGTTCGGTCAGGTGAACGCTGAGTCTGCGGGCGTCAAGCACATCTCCGGTACGGGCGGCCAGCTCGACTTTGCGATGGGCGCGTACCTGTCCAAAGGCGGCAAGAGCTTCATCTGTATGTCCTCGACCGTCACGGGCAAGGACGGCACGGTCAAGAGCCGCATCGTTCCCACGCTGACGCAGGGCTCCATCTGCACCGACCCGCGCTCCTGCACGCACTACATCGTCACCGAGTACGGCATGGTCAACCTCAAGGGCCTTTCGACCTGGCAGCGCGCCGAGGCGCTCATCGGTATCGCGCATCCCGACTTCCGCGAGCAGCTCATCGCCGACGCGGAGAAGATGCACATCTGGCGCCGCAGCAACAAGTAAAAAATATCTGTCTACCGTCACAGGGGCTCTCCGAAAGGGGAGCCCTTGATTTTTTGCAAAAAATATTGGCAAATGCTTTACTGTTCACAATATTCATGAAAAAATGCTTGAAAAATGGGGGCGAGTACGTTATACTATGTATGGGGAATTATTTCCCTTGTGTGTTTTTTGTATTTTTCCCCGTTTTTACCCGGGAGCACGGACGAATGCTGCATTGGCATTCTGTCAGAAGGGAGGTGGGCATAGGATGTTTCAAGTCGGAGATAAGGTCGTGCATCCGATGCACGGCGCCGGTGTGATCGACAGCATCGTGCGCGAAAAGATCAGCGGTAAGGCAACGGAGTTCTACGTCTTCAAAATGCCCATTTCCGGGCTGACGCTCAAGATCCCGACCGAGAATTCCTCGGCCATCGGCGTGCGCGCCATCAAGAGCGCGGACGAGATCGAGGCGGTCATCGAGCGCATTCCGGCGCTGGGTGTCGACATGACGTCGAACTGGAACCACCGCTACCGCGAGAATATGGACCGGCTGAAAAGCGGCGACCTCGACGAGGTCAGCGCGGTCATCAAGGCCCTGATGCATCGCGACAGCACGCGCGGCCTTTCCAACGGCGAGCGCAAGATGCTGCACATCGCCAAGCAGATCCTCGTTTCGGAGATCGTGCTGGCTGAGGATGTGGAGTATCCCGCGGCCGAGAGCCGCGTCAACGCCGCGATGCTTTCAAAGGAGAGCGAATAAGTGCGATGGACCTGCTGAAAAAGTTAGTTCGCCGGACGCCGAAGCGGGCGCGGCCGTATTGCGCCGCGATCATTGCGGCGGCCGGCAATTCGACGCGCTACGGAGAGGAAAACAAGCTTCTGCAGGAGCTTGACGGGATTCCTGTGCTTGCGCGGACATTGCTTGCCGTCGACCGCGCCGCGAGCATCGACGAGATCGTCATCGCCGCGCGCGAGGAGGAGCTTTTGACCTATGCGCAGCTATGCAGGAGCTATGGCGTGCAAAAGCCGGTGAAGGTCGTGCCCGGCGGGGCGACGCGGACGGAGTCCGTGCTGCGCGCTGCGCTCGAGGCATCGGAGGACGCAGTGTTTCTCGCCGTGCAGGATGGGGCGCGCCCGCTTGTGACGAGCACGCTCATCGACGATGTGGTTGCCGCCGCGCAGTGCTATCACGCCGCGGCTCCTGCCATTCCCGTGACGGACACCGTCAAGGTCGCGCGCGACGGCATTGTGGAGAGCACGCCCGAACGCAGCACGCTGTTCGCCGTGCAGACGCCGCAGGTCTTCGACGCGGAGCTTTTGAAGGCGGCGCTTCAGGACGCACTGCGCGCGAATGCCGCGCTGACGGACGATTGCTCTGCGGTGGAGCGCTTTGGCAAGGAAGTTCACTTGACAGCGGGTGACCGTGAAAACATCAAGATCACCACGCCGCTCGACCTTGCGGTCGCGGAAGTGATCCTGCAGCGCAGAGGGGAATGACGTTTTTCAACAGGATAACAGCAGACTGAAGATCGCCCCGCGCGAAGCGACGGGCGATCTTTTTCCGGTACATTTCGGCAGCGGCGGGCAGGCCGCCGTTTCTTTGGAGGAAAAGGAGAACACCAATGACAAGCTTACGCATCGGGCACGGCTATGACGTGCACCGTTTAACGGAGGGGCGCGCGCTCATTCTGGGCGGCGTGGAAATTCCCTATGAAAAGGGGCTGCTCGGCCATTCGGACGCGGACGTGCTGACGCACGCCGTGATGGATGCGCTGCTCGGCGCGGCGGCGCTGGGTGATATCGGCAGGCTCTTCCCGGATTCCGACGCGGAATTCGGGGGCATTTCGAGCATCGAGCTCTTAAAGCGCGTGAAGACGCATCTGACCGCCGCGGGCTTCGATATCGTCAACCTCGACGCGACGGTGCTCGCGCAGGCGCCCAAGCTCGCGCCGCACCGGGAGCAGATGCGCGGGAATATCGCTGCGGCGCTTGGCCTCCCTGTTTCGCGTGTGAGCGTCAAGGCGACGACCGAGGAGGGCCTCGGCTTCACCGGCAGCGGCGAAGGGATCGCCGCGCACGCCGTCGCGCTGCTCGATCAGGCAGACAACTGAATCCTTTTCAAAAGAGCGGCTCTCCCGCTTTTTTGAACGCCACGGACGGACGCTTTTTACAAGCGCCCGTCCCTTTTCACCCGCACGCCGCACGAGCGCACGCATATCATGCGGTGGGGGGGAAACTCTGTCATGGACTATTATCTGTTCGTTGCACGCTCGGTCACTCATGCCCAGCAGATGGCGCGGGTCTTGAGCGACGCGGGCGTTTCCGCAAAGATACGCCGCGCGGGTGCAGAGCTCACGGGGCGCGGCTGCGGCTATACACTGGAGATCTCGCGCAGAAACTATGCCTATGCGCTTGAGGCCTGCCGCACGGGTGGCGCGCAGCCGGTCAAGGTGCTGCTCGTATCCAGCCAGACGCGGCAGGAGGTGGCGCCATGATCTACCTCGACAGCGCGGCGACCACCTTTCAAAAGCCTGCCGCCGTGCATCGCGCGGTCGCGCAGGCGATGCGCACGATGAGCTCGCCCGGACGCGGCGGGTACGAGAGTGCGCGCCTTGCCGAGGAGACGCTGTTCCGCTGCCGCAGCGCGGCGGCGGCGCTCTTTTCCGTGCCCTCGGCAGAGCAGGTCGTTTTCACGATGAACGCGACGCACGCGCTGAATATCGCCGTCAAGAGCCTTGTCCGGCCGGGAGGCCGCGCCATCGTGTCGGGCTATGAGCACAACGCCGTCACACGGCCGCTGCACGCGCTGGAGGCCGAGGTCATCGTTGCCGCCGCGCCGCTTTTTTCGCCGCAGAAGACCGTTGAGGCCTTTGCGCACGCGCTGAAAGCGGGCGCGGATGCCGTCATCTGCACGCACGTGTCCAACGTCTTCGGCGATATCCTGCCCATCTCGGACATTGCGCGCCTCTGCCGGGAAGCGGGCGTGCCGCTCATCATCGACGCTTCACAGTCGGCAGGGGTCCTGCCGCTCGACTTTGCCGCGCTCGGCGCGGCGTTTATCGCCATGCCGGGACACAAGGGGCTTTACGGCCCGCAGGGGACGGGACTTCTGCTCTGCGGCGCGGATGCGCTGCCGCTCATCGAGGGCGGCACGGGCAGCGACTCGCTGCGGCAGGAGATGCCCGACTTTTTGCCCGACCGTCTGGAGGCCGGCACGCACAACGTTCCCGGCATAGCGGGACTTGCTGCGGGCATCGACTTTGTGCGCACGCAGCGCACCGGACGCATCCTGCTGCATGAGCGGCAGCTGCTGCGCCGCGCGGGGCAGGGGATGCAGAGCATTCCCTGTGTTACGTGTTGGCTCGCAGAGGAAGAAACGCTCCAGGCGGGCGTGCTGTCCTTCACGGTCGATGGGCTCTCGGCCGAGGAGACCGCCGAGCGGTTGGCGCGCCGCGGCATCGCGCTGCGCGCGGGCCTGCACTGCGCGCCGTTTGCGCACAGGACCGCCGGGACTCTGCCGGACGGCACCGTGCGGCTGAGCGTTTCGGCCTTTAATCGCGCGTTTGAGGTCGACGCGATGCTCCGCGTGCTGCGCGAGGTGGCGGCTGCGAGTGAAAAAACTGAGATTTCATAGAAAATTCATGGCTCTACCGTTGCATTTCTCGGCTTTTTATATTAGAATAAGTAATAACTATTGCTTAGTCTGCATTCACGATCGATCAGGGGGGAAGCGTGCCGATGGATATTATCATGCCCATACTGGAGGGCGCGTGGCGTTATCTGCTCACGCTCAGGGTATCGGATTACCTTGACATCGCGCTGATGGCCTATGGTATCTACTGGCTTTTGAAGATAGTGGGCACGTCGAAGGTCGAGAGCGTCGGCAAGGTCGTGCTGCTGTTTCTGCTGGCGCTGATGCTTTCCGACGCGCTTTCGCTCGGCGGCATCTATTTTATTTTGAGCCACGTGCTGTCCCTCGGCGCGCTTGCGCTGATCGTGCTGTTCCAGCCCGAGATCCGGAGGCTCATCGACCAGTTGGGGTCGAGCAAGCTGAGATCGTTCAACCCCTTCGCGCGCACGCAGCAGGTCTCTGCCATCGAAAACGCCATCGCGCAGACGGTGCTCGCCTGCACGGAAATGTCACGATCCCGCACGGGCGTGCTCATCGTCTTTGAGCGCGAGATGGCGCTCGACGATATCGCCCGCACGGGCACCATCGTCGACGCGCGCGTGAGCAGCGAGCTGCTGAAGAACATCTTCTTCGTCAAGGCGGCGATGCACGACGGCGCGGTCATCATGCGCGACGGGCGGCTGCTGGCGGGCGGCTGTATGCTGCCGCTGTCCAAGAACGTCAACCTCAGCCGGGACCTTGGGATGCGTCACCGCGCGGGTATCGGCATGAGCGAAAATTCCGACGCGGTCGTCGTCATCGTCTCGGAGGAGACGGGGACCATCTCCGTCGCCATCGGCGGCCTTCTGAAGCGCCACCTGATGCCCGAGACGCTCGAAAAGCTGCTGATGAACGAGCTTATCCCGCAAGCGCCCGACGAGCAGCAGGAGGAGAAGCTGCATATGCGGCTGTGGAAGCTCCTCACGTCCGGAAAGGGGGACAAGCACGATGAAGTCTAAACGTCGTCAGATTTTTTACGTCTTCCTTTCGCTGCTCATCGCCTCAATGGTGTGGTTTTACGTGAGCAACAACGACGAGATCACCGTCAACGTGCACGGCGTGGCCGTGGAGTTTCTGAACGAGGATACGACGCTTGCCGACAAGGGCCTTATGCGTGTGAGCGGGGACGAGGATGTCACCGTCGATCTGAAGCTCAAGTTCCCGCGCCGGCTCGCCTACAGCTTTGATACGAGCCAGATCCGCCTTGTGAGCGACCTTTCCTCCGTCACCTATGCGGGCAAGCAGTCCGTGAGCTATAACATTCTTCTGCCGAACGGCATCTCCACGCGCGATGTCAGCGTGGAATCGCCCACGGTGCGCAGCGTGCAGGTCGAGATCGGTGAGCTCAACAAGCGCGATATCGAGATCCGCTGCAAGGTCATCGGCAACGTGGCCGAGGGCTACATCGCCGGGACCGTCGAGCTTCTGCCGGAAACGCTCGAGGTGCGCGGTCAGCAGTCCGACCTCCGCCAGATCAGCTACGCGCAGGTCACGCTCGACATTGAAGATGCGTCCTCGACCGTTGTGGAGCTGCTCGATTTCGAACTCTACGATTTCAACGACCAGGTCATCGACAACAAGAACATCCATCCGATGAGCGAGAGCGTGCAGGTCACGGTCCCGGTGCTCAAAGTAAAGGACGTGCCCTTGACAGTGAACCTTGTCGAATCCGCGGGTGCGCGGCTTGAAAATTACACCTGGTCGCTCAGCTACAGCAGCATCACCCTTTCGGGCGAGTCCTCGCAGATGGCCGCGATCAGCGAGCTGGTGGTCGGCACGCTCGCGCTTGAGGACCTTCGTGAGCAGGAGACCTTCACCTATGACATTCCCGTCCCCGAGGACGTGAATAATCTCAGCGGCATTTCGACCGTCACGCTGACGATCACGCCCAAGAGCGTGGAGACGCGGGAGGTCGAGGCGCTGAACTTCAGCTATGAAAACTTCAGCGGCGATCATGCGGTGAGCATCCTCACCTCGTCCCTTCCCGTGACGCTGCGCGGCACGGCGGCGGATATCGAAGCCGTGAGAGGGGAGGACGTGCACGTTATCGCCGACCTTTCCGGCATTGAAGCCGACAGCGGCAGCTACACCGTTCCCGCGCGTATTTCCGTATCGGGATACGACCTGGGTGCGGTCGGCAGCTACGAGGTCACCGTTCATATCGGATAAGCATTTTCCCAAAGGAGACACTATGACTCAGATCGCAACAGTCGAAAAAATACTGCCCGGCGGCATGGCGGAAATTTCCGTCCCGCGCAAGTCGGCCTGCGGGCACGACTGCGAGGAGTGCGCGAGCTGCGGCGTTTCGGGCGCAAGTGTGCGCGCACAGGCGCGCAACACGGTCGGCGCAGAGGTGGGGCAGAAGGTCGTGGTCGAGAGCAGCACGAAGCGGCTGCTCGGCGTGATGATTTTGGTTTATCTGCTGCCCATCGTTTGCTTTTTCGTCGGCTATTTCGCGACCGGCGCGCTTTCGAGCGAGGGCCTGCGCTACGGGATCGCTATCGCCGCGTTTCTCGTCGGCATCCTCCCGGCAGTCATCTGCGACCGGCGCATGAAGCAGACCGGCGCGCTGACGTTCACCATCGTGCGCCTGTTCTGAGCTGATGTTTGGTTATATCCGCCCCGCCAAAGAGCGGCTGAGCGCGCATGACGAGGAGCTCTTTCAGGCCGTTTACTGCGGGCTGTGCCACGAACTCGGGCGAAAGTACGGCTTTGCGGCCCGCTTTGCCCTGAACTTTGACTTCACGTTCCTTGCCATCCTGCTCTCTGAGACGCAGGAGCCGGAATGCGCATCCTGCCGGTGCGTCGCGCACCCGTGCAAGGCGCGCTGCGCGATGACGCACACGGGCGCGCTCGAGGCTGCGGCCGACCACAGCATCGTGCTCACCTGGTGGCAGCTCAGGGACCATATCGCCGACCACGGATTTTTCAAGTCTCTCCCATACCGGCTGGCCGCGCTTTTTCTGCGCGCGGCCTATCGCAAGGCAAGCCGGTGCGTGCCGGCATTCGATGCCGCGGTGCAGCGGCACCTCAGCGATCTTGCCGCGCGCGAGCGGGAGCACTGCGCGTCGCTCGACGCTGCTGCCGAGCCGTTTGCCGCGCTGATGGCGGACATTGCCTCCGTCGTGCCGGATGAGCGGCACCGCCGTGTGATGGCCGAGATCTTCTACCACCTCGGCCGCTGGATCTATCTGGTCGACGCGGCGGACGATCTGAAAAAGGATTTTGAGACCGGGTGCTACAATCCGCTGCGCTGCCGCTACAATCTCACAGGCGGAACGCTCGATGAGAAAACGCGGCAGGAGGTCGCGCTTTCGCTCGACCTCTCCGTGCACCGCATGGCGAGCGCCTACGCGCTGCTTGAGCGCGGCGCATGGTCGAACATTTTGGACAGCATTTTTTACGAGAGCCTGTACGGGATCGGCAATGCCGTTCTCAAGGGCACCTATCATAAACCTCCGCGACGGATGCATTTCCGCACGAAACCACAGAAAAACGAGGAAACCGTATGAATGACCCCTATCAGATCCTGAATATCCCGCCTACGGCGACTGACGAGGAGGTCAAGCGCGCTTACCGCGACCTTGCCCGCAAGTACCATCCGGACAACTACCACGATAACCCGCTGGCCGATCTCGCGCAGGAAAAAATGAAAGAGATCAACGAGGCCTACGACCAGATCCAGAAGCAGCGCAAGGCGTCCTCTGCCGCCTCGCAGAGCTACTCCTACGGCTACGGCGGCGACAGCGGCTATGGCAATTCCGCTTACGGCGGCTATGGCGCGGGGGCGCTCAACCAGGTGCGCATGGCGATCAACCGCGGCGATATCTCGCTCGCCGAGCGCCTGCTCAGCGGCGTGAGCGACCACAACGCGGAGTGGAACTTTCTGATGGGCGTTGTGTGCTCGCGGCGCGGATGGATGGACGAGGCCAAGCGCTATATGGAGACCGCCGTGCAGATGGACCCGAACAACCCCGAGTATCAGAACGCGCTCTCCGCGCTGACGGGGGCGGGCTACCGGCCAAACGGCTTTCGCTCGGTCCACACTGCCAATTTTGACGACAGCGCGTGTCTGCGCTGCTGCGCGGCATGGTCGTGCTGCACGCTGTTCAGCGGCGGCGGATGCTATATTCTGCCCTGCATTTACTAATCATCTGTTCAGCTCTGTGCTTTTCAGCTTTGTGTTTTTACTATATAATGGAGGGAAGAATCGTGGTCAAAAGTATGACCGGCTATGGAAGAGCCAAGAAAACATTATCCAATCGCGACATCACCGTCGAGGTGCGCAGTGTCAACAACCGTTACCTCGACTGCACGGTCAAGCTGCCGCGCGCCTACATTTTTGCAGAGGATGCCATCAAGGGCCGCGTGCAGAAGGCGATCTCGCGCGGCAAGGTCGACGTGTTCGTCACCATCGACTCGACCGGCGCGGATGAAGAGGTCGTCGTGGTCAACGAGGGCCTTGCGCGCAGCTATTTCGCCGCATTCAAAAAGCTCTACGAGCTTGGCGGAGACTATCTCAAAAAGCAGTCCTACGTGGCGGACTTTGCCCGCATCCCGGATGTGCTGACCGTCACAAAGGCGGAGGAAGACCTCGAATCCGTCGGCGCGGATATCTGCGAGGTGCTCGACGAGGCGATCACTTCCTACAATGCGATGCGCGCGACGGAAGGAAAAAAGCTCGCCGAGGACATCGGCGGCAGGCTCACGACCATCGAAACGCTCACCGGCAAGGTCGAGGAGCGCTCGCCCGAAACGGTGCGCGAGTACCGCGAAAAGCTGACCGCGCGGATGCAGGAGGTCTTGCAGAGCACGACCATCGACGAAGCGCGCATTTTGACCGAGGCCGCCATCTACGCCGACAAGATCGCCGTGGATGAAGAGACCGTGCGTCTGCGCTCCCACGTGTCGCAGCTGCGCGATATGCTGCTCTCCGATGAGCCCATGGGCCGCAAGATGGACTTCCTCATTCAGGAGGTCAACCGCGAGAGCAATACCATCGGTTCGAAGTGCAACGACGTTGCCATCGCGCGCGATGTGGTCGCGCTCAAGGCGGAGGTCGAAAAGATCCGCGAGCAGGTGCAGAACATCGAGTAAGGAGTGACCGCGATGAAACTGCTGAATATCGGCTTTGGCAATATGGTGTCCGCTGAGCGGCTGATCGCCGTCGTGAGTCCCGACAGCGCACCGATCAAGCGCCTCATTCAGGAATCCCGCGAGCGCGGAATGCTGATCGACGCGACCTACGGCCGCAAGACAGCTTCGGTCTTTATCATGGACAGCGACCATGTGGTGCTCTCGGCTATCGCGGCAGACAAGCTGATCGCACGTCTCGGTGTGGAGACGCTCGGTATAGAGGAGGAAGCATAAGAATATGTACAAGGGAAGGACCTTCATCATCTCCGGCCCGTCCGGAGTGGGCAAGAGCACGGTGCTCAAGGAGCTTTTCAAGGACCGGGATGACCTGTATTTTTCCGTCTCGGCCACGACGCGCTCTCCGCGTCCCGGCGAGGTGGACGGCGTGCACTACCACTTCACCAATGTCGACGAGTTTCGCAAAATGATCTCGGAGGACGCCTTTTTGGAGTATGCCGAGTACGTCGGCAACTTCTACGGCACGCCGAAAAAATATGTCGACGAGGCCATGGAGCAGGGCAAGGACGTCATCCTCGATATCGAGGTGCAGGGCGCGATCCAGGTCGTGCACAAGCGGCCGGACGTCGTGCGCATCTTCATCGCGCCCCCCTCGTGGCAGGCGCTCGAGGAGCGGCTGACGGGCCGCGGCACCGACAGCCCGGAAAAGGTGCAGAAGCGGCTTGTCCGCGCCAAGGTCGAGCTCCAGACTGCCAACACCTATGATTACTTTGTCATCAACGACACGGTGGAACGCGCCGTGCGCGAGATCAACGCCATCATGCTCGCCGAGCACTGCAAGCCCGCCGAGCGCATGGCCATTTTGTCCGAATAAATCAAAAAATCAGCCGAAAGGCAGAAGGAAGTAAACGATTATGATGCTTTATCCCGCAATGAGCCTGCTCAACAAGTACGTTGAAAACCGCTACCTGCTCGTCAACGTGGTCGCGCGCCGCGCCCGCCAGATCGCTGAGCAGGCCGATGAAGAGGGGTATCCCCTCTGCGAAAAGCCGGTCACCACGGCCATCAACGAGGTCGCTGCCGGTAAGCTCACCGCAGAGAATATCGACACGCACATCGCAAAGTAACAAGAACACAACAAAGGAGGAGACTGTATGGCAGAGAAGATGCTTGCTCGTGTCGCAGTCTCTTCTGTTCCGTATGCGGCCGATAAGCTCTACACCTATCGCATCCCGGAAGAGCTGGCAGAGGCTGCCATGCCCGGCAAACGGGTGCTCGTTCCGTTCGGGCGCGGCAACCGGCGCAGCGAGGGCTTCGTGCTCGACATTGTGTACGAAGAGGACAAGCCCGCCTATAAGCCCATCGACGCCTTTTTGGACGACGCGCCGTTGCTGGACGAAAGGGATATCCGCCTTGTCCGCTGGATGAAGGCGCGCTATTTCTGCACCTATTACGATGCACTCAAAACGCTGCTGCCAGGCGGCGTGTGGCTCAAAAGCCGCGAGGTCTGGCGGCTGAACGACGGCGTCAGCGCCGAAGAAGCGCTGAGCGCAGTCGCGCCCGATTCGCTCGAGGAAACGCTGCTTCATGCTGTGCTCGGCGCGAAGGGCGCGGAGCGCACGGCGCTCAATGAGCTGGGCGGCGAGAAAACGGGGAAGGTCCTCCATGCGCTTGAGCAGCAGGGGCTTCTCATCTGCGAAACGACAATGAAGCAGCGTCTTGGTGACAAGACGGCGCGCATGGTGTCGCTCTGTGTCAGCGCGGAGGACGCGCTTGCCGCCGTTGAGCCCAAGCGCCGCAGCGCGCCGGTGCGCTATGCGGTCATCGAGCTTCTCTGCCGCGAGGGGACGCTGTCCTCCACGGAGATCAGCTACTACACGGGCGCGACGATGCAGACGCTGCGAGGGCTCAAAAAGTCCGGCCTTGTCGAGTTTTCCGAGCAGGAGGTGCTGCGCGTCGGCACTGTGGAGCCAAGCGGCGGCAAGCCTGCGCCCGTTACGCTCAACGACGAGCAGCAGGCCGCCTTTGAGGGCCTTTCCGCCCTGCTCGGTCATGAGGGCGGCAGCGCGGCGCTGCTGTACGGCGTGACCGCGAGCGGCAAGACGCAGGTCTACCTCAGGCTCATCGAGGAGACGCTTGCGCGCAGCAGGACGGCGATGCTGCTCGTGCCGGAGATCGCACTGACGCCGCAGATGATGCGGCGCTTTTCCGCGCAGTTCGGCGCAGATGTTGTGATGCTGCACAGCGCGCTGCCGCTCACGGAGCGCTATGACCAGTGGAAGCGCATCCGACGCGGCGAGGTACGCGTCGTACTCGGCACGCGCAGTGCGGTGTTCGCGCCGCTTCCCAACCTCGGCCTCATTATCCTGGATGAGGAGCAGGAGGGGAGCTATCAGTCGGAAAACCCGCCGCGCTATCACGCGCGCGACATTGCGCAGCTTCGCTGCGCACAGCAGGATGCGCTGATGCTGCTCGGCTCGGCGACACCGACGGTGGAGACCGCGTATTACGCGAAGCGCGGGCGCTATCAGGTGTTTTCCCTTCACAGGCGTTTCAACGATCTGCCGCTTCCCAGGGTGCTCATCGCCGACATGAAGGACGAGCTGCGGCAGGGAAATGAGACTTCGATCGGCCAGGCCCTGCGCGGAGAGCTCGAAAAAAATATTGAACGGGGAGAGCAGAGCATTCTGTTTCTCAACCGGCGCGGCAGCGCGCGGATGCTGCTGTGCGGGGAGTGCGGCTATGTGCCGCAGTGCCCGCGGTGCAGTGTGCCGATGACCTATCACTCGGCCAACGAGCGGCTGATGTGCCATTACTGCGGCCATTCCGAGGCCGCGCCGGAACGGTGCGGCGAGTGCGGCGGACTGCTGAAGCGCGTCGGCTCCGGCACGCAGAAGGTCGAGCAGGAGATTGCCGCGCTCTTCCCGGGCACAAGTGTTCTGCGCATGGACGCCGATACCGTTGCCGCCGCGCGGGGGCACGAAGCGCTTTTGAAGCAATTTACCGAACAGAATATTCCCATCCTCCTTGGGACGCAGATGGTCGCCAAGGGGCTGGACTTTGAAAATGTCACGCTCGTCGGCGTACTGGACGCGGACCTTTCGCTCTACGTGCAGAACTACCACGCGGCCGAGCGGACCTACAGCCTGCTCGCGCAGGTCGTGGGCAGGGCCGGCCGGGGCGAGCGCGCGGGACGCGCGGTCATCCAGACCTATCACCCCGAAAACGAGGTCATTCAGGCCGCGGCAAAGCAGGATTACGAAGCGTTTTACCAAAGCGAGCTGCGGCTGCGCCGCCTGCGGCGCTATCCGCCGTTTGCCGACCTCTTCACGCTGACCGTTTCCGGCAGCGAGGAGCTGCGTGTCATCGCTGCCGCACGCACCCTGTGCGACGCGCTGCGCTGCGAGAGCGAGAGGGAGCCGCTGCGCGCGCTTGAGACCGAGGTGCTCGGCCCCGCAGGGGCGCCGGTCGTGAAGGTGAACGACCGCTACCGCTACTGCGTCTATCTTTGCGGCAGGAGCGACAGTGCGCTGCGGCGTACCGTCAGCGAGTATCTGCTGGCGTTTTACGCAAGAAAAGAAAACCGCGGTCTCGACATTTTTGCCGACTGCAATGCTTTACAATAGAGAAAAGAGGAAGAACAATTATGGCTATCCGTACCATTCGTGAAAAGGGCGACCCCTGCCTGACGAAAGTTTGTCGTCCGGTGACGGAGTTCAACGCCCGTCTCCATCAGCTGCTCGACGACATGGCCGACACGCTGGCCGAGGCCGGCGGCGTGGGGCTTGCGGCCCCGCAGGTGGGCATCCTGCGCCGCGTCTGCATCGTGGAGGACGAGCAGGGCGAGATCATCGAGCTCATCAACCCCGAGATCATCAAGGCCGAGGGGGAGCAGACGGGCCTTGAGGGATGCCTGAGCGTGCCGGGCAAGTACGGCATCGTCACGCGCCCGATGGTGGTGCGCGTGCGCGCGCAGGACCGCTACGGCACGGAGTTCGAGGTCGAGGACGAGGAGCTGACCGCGCGCTGCTTCTGCCACGAGATCGAGCATCTCGACGGCATTCTCTACACCGAGCACTGCAAGGTGATGACGGACGCGGAGCTTGAGCAGTATATCCGTGAGCATGAAAAGGAGCTGGACGAGGAATGAGAATCGTCTTCATGGGCACGCCCGACTTTGCGCGCACGATCCTGGAGCGCCTGGTCGCGGACGGGCATGAGGTCTGCGGCGTTTTCACGCAGCCGGACAAGCCGCGCAACCGGAATAAAGTGACGCCAAGCCCTGTAAAGGAATATGCTTTGACACAAAATATCCCCGTTTTTCAGCCGGTGACGATGCGCGACGGTGCGGCGCTCGCAGATTTCAGGGCGCTCGAGCCCGAGCTTGCGGTCGTCGCGGCCTATGGGCGCATCCTGCCCGAGGAAATGCTCGCCGTGCCGCCGCTCGGCTGCATCAACGCACACGCGTCCATCCTGCCGAAGTACCGCGGCGCCGCGCCCATCAACCGCGCCATTCTGAATGGCGAAAAGGAGACCGGCGTGACCGTGATGCACATGGCAAAGGAGTGCGACGCGGGCGACATGATCTTAGTCAAAAAGCAGGCCATCCGCCCCGACGAGACGGCGGAGGACCTGTTCAAAGAGCTCGCTGTGCTCGGCGCGGACGCGATCGCCGAGGCGATCGCGGAGATCAGGAACGGCACGGCACAGCGCGTGCCGCAGAACGAGGCGGAGGCAACGTATGCGCCCATGCTCTCGCGTGAGCTCTCGCCCATCGACTGGACGAGAAGCAGCACGCAGATCATCGATCAGATCCGTGGGCTCATCCCGTGGCCCTGCGCCGCGGCGAGCATTCTCGGTGCAAACACGAAGATATTCCACGCCGTGCCGCTCGGCGAGACGAAGGACGCCCCCGGCACGATGCGCGCAGCGAAGAAGGGCATCGAGGCTGCCTGCGGCGACGGCAAAAGCATCCTCATCACGGAGCTTCAGCAGGATGGCGGCAAGCGCATGGCCGCAAACGCCTTTTTGAACGGCAAGCGCATCGCCGCGGGGACGGTCCTCGATGCGTAAGGGAACAACTGCCAACGCGCGCGAATGCGCGCTTGCCGTACTCGTCGCCTGTCGCCGCAACGGTGCGTGGGCGGATGCGGCGCTCAAGGCACAGCTTTCCAAAACGGCGCTGAATGCGCAGGACGCGGCGCTTTGCAGCCGCATCGTCTACGGCGTGATGCAGAACGAGCTGCTGCTGAACTGGTACCTTGGCGCCTACTGCACGCAGAAGCTCGACCATTTGCAGCCGCCGCTGGCCGATATTCTGCGCATCGGCGCGTATCAGATCTTATTTTTGGACAAGGTGCCCGACCACGCGGCGGTGAGCGAATCTGTGGAGCTTTGCCGCACGAACGGACGCGCGGCGGCGAGCGGGCTTGCCAACGCGGTGCTGCGCAAGGTCGCACAGAATAAGGAAAATCTCCCGCCGCTGCCGCAGGATACGCTCTCGCGCCTGAGCATTGCCTACAGCCATCCGAAGTGGCTGGTGGAAAAGCTCACGGCGCTATTGGGAGACGCTGAGGCGGAGCAGTTTTTGCGCATCGACAACGAGGCCTCTCCCATCACCGCGCAGGTGAACCCCCTCAAAACGGACGGCGAGGGGCTCGTGCGCGAGCTATCCGGCGAGGGGATCGAGGCGCGCGCGCACGAATGGGTGCCGGGCTGCTTCGAGCTTTCCGGTACCGGCGACCTCACGACGCTTGCGAGCTTTTATCAGGGCCGCTTCACGGTGCAGGATGCGGCGGCAAGGCTTGTGACCTATGCTGCGGGCTTTGAAAAGGGACAAAAGGTGCTGGACGTCTGCGCCGCGCCTGGCGGCAAGTCGTTTGCCGCGGCGTTCGCGATGGAGAACGAGGGCGATATCCTCGCCTGCGATCTGCACGAGAACAAATTAAAGCGCATCCGCGAGGGTGCGCAGCGCCTTGGCATCACCTGCATCGAGACCGCCGCGGCCGACGGACGTATCTTCCGCCCGGAGTGGGAGGGGAAATACGACACGGTCGTGTGCGATGTGCCGTGCTCGGGCCTTGGCATCATCCGCAAAAAGCCGGATATCCGCTATAAGGATGCCGCCGAGCTTGCGGCGCTGCCGGAGATCCAGCGCGCGATCCTGGAAAACAGCGCGCGCTATGTGAGGGCGGGCGGTGTGCTGGTCTACTCGACCTGCACCGTCCTGCCCGAGGAAAATGAACACGTGACGGATGCGTTCCTATCTTCGCACCCGGAATTTGTCTATGAGGAATTCTCCCTGCCGAACGGGGAAGCTGCGCCGGGGTATCTGACGCTCTGGCCGCAGCGCAACGGTACGGATGGGTTTTATCTCAGCCGCATGAGGAGGAAAGCATGACGGATATCAAGTCGATGACGCTGGGCGAGATCAGCGAAGCGCTGCGCGCGATGGGGGAGCCGTCCTTTCGCGGCAAGCAGGTATTCTCCTGGCTGCACCGCGGTGTGACGGAATTCGACCAGATGATCAACATTCCCAAGTCGCTGCGCGAAAAGCTTGCGCGCGAATATGTCATTACTGCGCCGACTGTTGCGCGCAAGCAGGTCTCGAAGCTCGACGGGACGATCAAGTACCTTTGGGAGCTGTCTGACGGCAACTGCATCGAAACGGTGCTGATGTCCTATCACCACGGCAACACGGTCTGCATTTCCTCGCAGGTCGGCTGCCGCATGGGATGCAAATTCTGCGCCTCGACGCTTGCCGGCAAGGTGCGCGACCTGACGCCGTCCGAAATGCTCGACCAGGTGCTCTTTACGCAGCTCGATGCGGGGAAGGAAATTTCCAACATCGTGCTCATGGGCATCGGCGAGCCGCTCGATAACCGCGCGAATGTGATGCGATTTCTGGAGCTGATCAACCATCCGGACGGGATGAACATCGGGATGCGGCACATCTCGCTCTCCACCTGCGGCGTGGTGCCGGGCATCGACGCGCTGGCCGAGGACAATCTGCAGCTCACGCTGTCCGTTTCGCTCCACGCGCCCGACAGCGAGACGCGCAGCCGCATCATGCCGGTGAACAACGCCTACGACGTTTCCGAGCTCTTTGCGGCCTGCCACCGGTATTTTAAGAAAACGGGCCGCCGCATCTCGTTTGAATACGCGATGATTGACGGTGTGAACGACCACGACTGGCAGGCAGACCTGCTGGCAGAAAAAATTCACGGGATGCCGGGACACGTGAACCTCATCCCGCTCAACGACGTGGTCGAGAGCGAATTCAAGCCCAGCAAGCGCGTGAGCGCGTTCCAGAAGCGCCTTGAGTCCCACGGCCTGACGGCGACGGTCCGCCGCAGTCTCGGCGGAGATATCGACGCAAGCTGCGGGCAGCTTCGGCGCAAGGAAATGAAAGAAAGAGAAGGTGCCGCACAATGAACGCCCTTGGTAAGACCGACGTCGGACTGCGCCGGCACGAAAATCAGGATACCTTTGCCGTCGAGACCGTCGGCAGCCGGGTCATCGCCGTCGTGTGCGACGGTATGGGCGGCGCGGAGGGCGGGCAGATCGCAAGCACGCTCGCGGTCGAGACCTTTTTGAAGGAGCTGCGCGCGCTGCTGCGCGAGGACATGAGCATGGAGCAGCTGCGCGAGCTTGCGTCGTTCTGCGTGGCGCAGGCCAACACTGCGGTTTATCAGCGCTCGATCGAGGATGAAGACTGCCGCGGCATGGGGACGACGCTCGTCTCTGCCGTAGCGGGCGAACAGGGGACGATCGTTTGCAACGTGGGCGACAGCCGCGCCTATCTTCTGCGCAGCGGCGGCATCACGCGCATCACGCACGACCACAGCGTGGTGCAGACGCTCGTGGAAAACGGCAATATCACCGCTGAGGAGGCGCGCACACACCCAAACCGCAACCTGATCACCCGCGCGCTCGGGACGGAGGAGATCACGCAGTGCGACGCGTTCGAGGTCTCGCTCGCGCAGGGCGACAAGCTGCTGCTGTGCACCGACGGGCTCGTCGTCACGGCAACGGATGAGGATATCTGCCGCGCAGTGTGCGCGGAGGAGAGCACGGAGAAAAACCTTGACGAGCTCATCGCGCTGGCCAAGGCACAGGGCGCGCCGGACAATGTGACGGTCGTGCTCATAGACTGCGAATGAAGGAGGTGGCACGAAGAATGGATAAAATGATCGGCAAAATGCTCGACAATCGTTATGAGCTGCTCGAAGTCATCGGCAGCGGCGGCATGGCGGTCGTCTACAAGGCCAAGTGCCACCGGCTCAATCGCCTTGTGGCGGTCAAGGTGCTCAAAAGCGACCTGGCAGAGGATGCAGACTTCCGCCGCCGCTTCCGCGATGAGTCGCAGGCCGTCGCGATGCTCTCGCACCCGAATATCGTTTCGGTCTACGACGTGAGCCGCGGCGAAACGGAGTATATCGTCATGGAGCTCATCGACGGTATCACGCTCAAGCAGTATATGGAAAAGCGCGGCCAGCTCAACTGGCGCGAAGCGCTGCATTTCATCACGCAGATCATGAAGGCGCTCTCGCACGCGCATTCGCGCGGCATCATCCACCGCGACATCAAGCCGCAGAACATCATGGTCCTGCGCGACGGCAGCGTCAAGGTCGCCGATTTCGGCATCGCCTGCCTTGCCAACTCTGCCAACACGCTCACGCAGGAGGCGCTCGGCTCGGTGCACTATATGTCGCCCGAGCAGGCCAAGGGCGATCGCACGGATGCGCGCTCGGATATCTATTCCGCGGGCGTGGTGCTCTACGAGATGCTGACGGGCAGACTGCCCTTTGAGGGCGACAGCGCCGTTTCCGTCGCCATCCAGCATTTGTCCTCCGTGCCGCTCTCGCCGCGCGAGATCAACCCCGATGTGCCGGAGGCGCTGGAGCTCATCTGCATGAAGGCCATGGCCTCTGATATCGACAAGCGCTATGCTTCGGCCGACGAAATGCTTGCAGACCTGGAGGAATTCCGCAAAAATCCCGAGGTCGACCTCGATTTTACCATCGAGGACCTGCACCGCGAGACCGCGGATGAGCCCACGCAGTATATCCCCGCCGTGCACACTGTGTCCAAGGCGCAGAAGGTGCAGGAGGATGATACGGAGGAAGAGGAGCCCCCGCACAAAATGGGCACGCGCAAGCTGCTCACGATCATCGGTGCGGCGGTGGCCGCGGTCGCGCTCATCGTGCTGCTGTGGCACGCAATCTTCAGCGACCTCTTCGGCAAGGAGCAGACGCCGACGGAGTATGTGGTGCCGCATCTCATCGGCATGACCATCGCGGAGGCGGAGGCGGACGAGCGCGTGAAGGATATCTTCGAGATCGAGCAGATCGGCCAGCGCGCAAGCAGCGAATATGCGGCGGGGCAGATCATCGAGCAGTCGCCCGAGAGGGGGAAGACCGTGAAGGGCAACCGCGTTATCTCGGTCTTCGTCAGCACCGGCGCGCGGACGGAGTCCATGCCGAATCTCATCAATACGGAACGGCGCAACGCGGCGCTCCAGCTCAAGAATCTGGACCTCAGCCTCGTCGTCGACGATACGCTGGAGGAGTACAGCGAGTCCATCACGGCGGGCTATGTCATCCGCACCATTCCCGAGGCGGGGATGACCCTGAATGAGGGCGACACGGTGTCTCTCGTGGTCAGCAAGGGTTCGGAAAAGAAATTCATCCCGGTCATCACCTTCACCGGCAGCGACATTGAGATCGTGCGCCAGCAGGCCACGCAGATGGGCCTTGTGGTCGGCGATGTGTCCTCGCGGGCGGATGTGAGCCCCATTGGTACGGTGCTTGAGCAGAGCATTGCTCCCAATACGGACGTAAAAGAGGGCACAGTCATCACGTTCGTTGTCAGCTCTGGACCTGACGTGGACGACGGCGGCGAGGAGCCGAGCGTCGAAGGCGAGGAGCTGCCGTGACGGGAAGGATACAGCGCGCGCTGAGCGGCTTTTACTACGTCAAGGGCGAGGACGGAACGCTCCTCACCTGCAAGGCGCGCGGAAAATTCCGCCGCGAGGGGATCTCGCCGCTCGTTGGCGACCATGTCGTTTGCTGCGAAATTCCCGGCGGCGAGGGACGCATCGACGAGATCCTGCCGCGCCGCAATTTCTTCGAGCGGCCGAGCGTTGCGAACATTGACCAGATGGTCATCGTCTGCTCGCAGGCCATTCCGAAAACGGACCCGTATCTCGTCGACCGCATGACGGCCATCGCCGCGCTCAAGGGCTGCGACGTGCTCATCTGCATTAACAAGTGCGATCTGGACCCCGCGGACACGCTGCGGGAATACTATGAAAGCGCAGGCTTTCGCACCGTCAGCGTCAGTGCGGAGACGGGCGAAGGCATCGAGGTGCTTCGCGCCCAGCTCGTCGGGCGGCTCTCCGCCGTGACGGGCAATTCCGGTGTCGGCAAGTCGAGCATTCTGAATGCGCTCGACCCCAATATGTCGCTCAAAACGGGCGAGGTGAGCCAGGCGCTCGGACGCGGACGGCACACAACGCGCCATGTCGAGCTCTATGAGCTGCCCTGCGGCGCGGAGATCATCGACACGCCGGGCTTTTCCTCCTTTGAAACGACGGGGCTCAATCTGGAGCTCAAAGCGCGCCTGCCGGAGTGCTTTCCCGAGTTTGCGCCGTACCGGGAGGACTGCCGCTTCGTCGGGTGCAGCCACACGAAGGAGAAGGGCTGCGCCGTGCGGCAGGCGGTGAAGGATGGGCAGATCGTCAAGGGCCGGCATGAGAGCTATTGCAGGCTCTACGATGAGCTCAAGGACCTGCGCGAATGGAATGCGGGCAATGAAGGGCGCGGAAAGCGCGGATAAACCAACAGACAGGACAAAAGCCTGCTGCCGAATGAGGCAGCAGGCTTTTGCCGTTTAGAGAGATGAGAGAGGGGAAAATCAATGGAATAAGAGAGGATCAATCCTGAAACAGGGGAGTGGAGAGGTAGCGGTCGCCGGTGTCAGGCAGCAGGACAACGATGGTCTTGCCCTTGTTCTCGGGGCGCTTGGCGAGCTGGATACCGGCCCACACAGCAGCGCCGGAGGAAATGCCGACCAGCACGCCCTCGCTGTGGCCGACGAGCTTGCCGGTGGCAAAGGCATCGTCGTTTTCGACGGGGATGATCTCATCATAGATCTTGGTATCCAGCACGTCGGGGACGAAGCCTGCGCCGATGCCCTGGATCTTGTGCGCGCCGGCGACGCCCTTGCTCAGAACGGGGGAGGAGGCGGGCTCAACGGCGACGACCTTAACGTCGGGCTTCTGCTCCTTCAGGAACTTGCCCGTGCCGGTCAGCGTGCCGCCGGTGCCGACGCCTGCGACGAAGATATCGACCTGACCGTCGGTATCGGCCCAGATCTCGGGGCCGGTGGTCTCATAGTGCGCCTTGGGGTTGGCGGGGTTGACGAACTGACCGGGGATAAAGCTGTTCGGCGTCTGCGCGGCGAGCTCCTCGGCCTTGGCGATGGCGCCCTTCATGCCCTTGGCACCGTCGGAGAGGACGAGCTCCGCGCCGTAGGCCTTCATCAGCTGGCGGCGCTCGACGCTCATGGTCTCAGGCATGACGATGATGATGCGGTAGCCGCGCGCGGCGGCGACGGAGGCGAGGCCGATACCGGTGTTGCCGGAGGTCGGCTCGATAATGACGGAGTCGCTCTTCAGCTTGCCGCTCGCCTCCGCGCCGTCGAGAATAGCCTTGGCGATGCGGTCCTTGACAGAACCCGCGGGGTTCAAATACTCAAGCTTGGCAAGCAGTCTTGCCTCAAGCTTTTCCGCCTTTTCGATGCGCGAGAGTTCGAGAAGGGGGGTCTTGCCGATCAGCTGGTCGGCAGAAGTGTAGATCTTGCTCATAATGTTTTCCTCCTGAACGATGTACGTTCTATATCTAAAATATTTTTGTTTTCTTTTTACTTTTCGATTTCGACGGTCATTGCGGCCGTTAAGCTCTGCCGCGGCGACATCGGAAGGGGTGAAGGAATGAAGCCATGTTTATTACCAACCTTTCGAGTAGGTATGTAGGGATTATACGATGCGCCTTTTGATTTGTCAAGAGAAAATTTCAAAAAAATCTGTTGAAATCCTATAAACCATGTAATATAATAGGATTATCAGAAGTTGAAGAAAGCAAACCATTGCGCTTTTCAACGGATGGGGACAGAAAGGCGTGAATAAGTTATGATGATTTCAACCAAGGGCCGCTACGCACTGCGCGTGCTCATCGACATGGCCGAGCACCAGACCGACGGGTATATCCCGCTCAAGGAGATCGCCAAGCGGCAGGATATCTCGGAAAAATATCTCGAGAGCATTGTCAAGACGCTCGTCAAGGGCGGTGTGGTCGAGGGAATGCGCGGCAAGGGCGGCGGCTACCGCCTGTGCAAGAGCCCCGATCAGTTCACTGCGGGCCAGATCCTGCGGCTGATGGAGGGCTCGCTCGCACCGGTTGCGTGTCTCGAGTCCGGCAGCGCGCCGTGTGACCGCGCGGCCGAATGCCGCACGCTGTCGCTCTGGGCCGGGCTGAACGACGTCATCAATAAATATCTTGATCAGTACACGCTCGCGGATCTGCTGCGCGAGGATGGCGGGTACGATTACGTGATCTGATCCTGTTTTTCCTGCGCGGCGCAGGGGGCGTTCGCACGGTTGGCAGCAAGAAGAAAAGACTTCCCTTTCTCAAAGTTTTCTGTTAGAATACGGTATGCAAAATACGATAAAAACCAAGGAGAACGTTGATGAAAAAGCTACTGTATCTTCTCACGGCCTGCGCGCTGATGCTTTCGCTCGCCGCCTGCGGCAGCAAAGCCGACGAGGACAAGCAGCCGGATGAGGACCCCGTGCAGGAGGAAACGCCGATCGACGACAAGCAGGAGACTCCTGAAACGGACGATGCGTCCAAGGAGGAGCCTTCTGATGACGGCGCGAAGACCGAGCCGGACGCAAACAAGGACGAAAAGCCGGGGGAGACGCAAAAGCCGTCGGAGCCGGCAAAAACTGACAGCAAGAAGGACGAGGCGCCTGCAAGCAAGCCCTCCGCGCCGTCCAAGCCCACGGAAACGCCGCCGGAAACACCCACCGAGACGCCCGCCGAACAGAACACCGGTGCGCTTTCGCTGCTCACCTCTGTCTGGAGTACCTACAGCGAAGACGACAAGTTCCCCGCCGGCGGCGGTGATGCGGAGCACGCCGTTGACGATGCCCCCGGCAGCTTCGATGTGTCGAATGTCGACAGCCTGACCTACCAGCTCACGTTCCCGTCTGACGATGTTTCGCTCATCGACGGCGCGGCGTCGCTCGTCCATATGATGAACATGAACACCTTTACCTGCGGCGCGTTCCACGTGGCCGACGCGGGCAATGTCTCGAAGGTCGCGGACGATATCCGCAGTGCCGTGCAGGGCAAGCAGTGGATGTGCGGCTTTCCAGACAAGCTCGTGATCTTCACGACGGGGCAGTATGTCGTGTCGGTCTATGGCGATGAGGACCTCGTCAATACCTTCCGCGATAAGTTTAGCGCCTGTCACAGCGGTGCGGTCGCCGTCTATGACGAGGCCATCAGCGGATAAACGATATAAAAAGGAGCACGCCGATCAGCGTGCTCCTTTTTTATTTACCGGTCGAAGCTCGGATTCACATAGTAGACGTTTTTCTCGTCCAGACGGTCCTTTACAAGGCGGAGACCCTCGCCGAAGCGCTGGAAATGCACGATCTCGCGCGCCCGCAGGAACTTGATGACGTCGCTCACGTCCGGATCGTCAGAAAGACGCAGGATGTTGTCATACGTCACGCGAGCCTTCTGCTCTGCTGCCAGGTCTTCGGTCAAATCCGCGATGGTATCGCCGGTGACCTGCATGGTGCTCGCCGACCAGGGATAGCCCGAAGCAAACTGCGGGAAAACGCCCGTCGTGTGGTCAACAAAGTAGGTATCAAAGCCGCCCTCTTTGAGCTGCTCCGGCGTCAGATCTCTCGTAAGCTGATGAACGATGGTGCCAACCATCTCGAGATGCCCCAGCTCCTCTGTGCCGACCGTGGAAGCCCAAGGGCCACAAGTACGAAAAAGCCTTGCGCCGCAAGGGTTACAGGCCGAAAAAGAGAGGGAAAACGCGAATGTGCGAAATGCCGGTTGGCTCCATTCCTTTGACGCGGACTACCACTATCGCGGCTCCGACCTTCACTACCATGTGAATGTGTCCGCCGCGCTTTCGGAGGGAGGTGCGACATGGTAAAGGAGTTTATTTCACAGCTCCTGCCGGACAAGCTGTTGCCCTTTGCAAAGCATCCCTATCAAGTGCGGGAGGACGCTGCCATGGACGAGCTGGTGGAGAGCGTCCGCACCTATGGTATTCTGTCACCCTTACTGGCGCGGCCAAAAGGGGAGGGCTACGAGTTGGTCAGCGGGCATCGGCGGCGATTGGCGGCGCAGAAATTGGGCCTGCCCACCGTGCCGGTGCTGGTGCGGGAAATGACCGACGATGAAGCGGTGATCCTGATGGTGGACAGCAACCTTCAGCGGGAAAACCTGCTGCCCAGCGAAAAGGCATTTGCTTACCAAATGAAGCTGGAGGCAATGAAGCATCAAGGAATGACTTGTGGACAAGTTGGCCACAAGTCAAGGGATGCCGTCTCAAACGATGACAGTGGACGTACTATCCAGCGCTACATTCGCCTGACCAACCTCGTCCCACCGCTGCTTCAGATGGTAGACGATGGCCGCATTGCCTTTTCACCCGCTGTTGAGCTGTCCTATCTTACCCGCGACGAGCAGGCGGAGCTGTGGGACTTAATCGGGCGGGAGGACGCCACACCGTCGCTGTCACAGGCACTCCGCATGAAGCAGTTCTCCCGCGAGGCAAAGCTGACACCGGAAGTGCTGTACGCCATTCTTACCGAGGAAAAGCCCAATCAGAAAGAGCAGATTCGCATCAAAACCGAGTCATTGCGGAAGTATTTCCCGCGCAATTATTCCGCGCAGCAAATGGAGCGGGAGATCATCAAGTTGCTGGAGGCCCGTTACCGCGCGAAGGACAGGGGAGAGCGATGATTTTCGCATACTGGCGCTATACAAATTTTTTCCGTACAATAGAGGCAGAAAGGAGCGAGGTTTATGGAGCAGAATTTACTGCCATTGCCGCAGGTCACTTTTGAGAACGGCCTTTACTACGAGCTGCGGGGCGAGCAGTATTATCCCTGCCTTTTGCCGCCGGAACCGGACACCACAGAGGACAAGCTGCTGGAAACCATCATCCGCCAGATGGCAGAGTCACAGGGCGTAAACGAGGAGCTGAAAGCACGAGACCAAATGGCGTGGGTAGGTGCGATGAACAACATCAAAAGCGCCGCACTTGAGATCCTGCGAGAGTCCAAATAACGCCCCAAGAAGGAAACAAAAGCAAAAAATCAACGCAAGCGGAGACAGGTCAAATGCCTGCCTCCGCTATTTTTATGCCCCAACGGGCAAGGAGAAACAATATGGATTATTTCTACGAGCATGAATCAGAGCTATTTACATTTTACCGTGTTCCAAAGGTGCTGTTTACGGAGGAACCATTCAAAAACATGAATTGTGAAGCGAAATTACTTTACAGGTTATTGCTGGACAAAATGGGACTTTCCCGCAAAAGCGGGTGGTTCGATAAGCAGGGGCGTGCCTTTGTTTACTATGGCATCAGCCACATTATGGAGGACTTGGGCTGCGCCCACAACAAGGCGGAGAAGCTGCTATCCGAACTGGAGCAAGCTGGCCTGCTGCGCCGGAAACGGCAGGGGTTGGGGAAGCCGTCTGCACTGTACCCCCTGAAATTCGAAAACCGAATTTCTTGACTTTCGATTTTCGAATTTCAAGAACGCTGAAAATCAGCGTTCAGGTGCGCTGATTTTCAGCGTCTAATAAGACTGAGTAGAGCGATACTGAGATAAATATATACCAAGCCGAAAAAAGAATAATAGGGAGGATCATCAGATGAAGAACAAAGAGAACTTACGGGAAAAGCAGGTAAATCTCCGCTTGACGCAGGCAGAATATGAGCGGCTCACCCGCACCGCGCAGGACCACGGCATCGGGCGGGCGGCGTATCTCCGCATGGTGCTGCGGGGCGCGTGGCTGCGGGAGGACGGCAGAAAATCAGAATAACTTTTTCCGCTGGAATTTGATGCAGGCCGTCACACGGTCACGGATATAAGGAACATCCCGCTTGGCGTAAAACTCCAGCGGCTCTGAAAGGGCCGCCATGATCTCTTTTTCGGCAAAGTCGCAGCGAAGCTGCGGCCCATAGAGATTTTGGGCCGCATGGACCTGTCGGACAAAGCCCGTTTTCATGGGCTGAGCCTTGAGCTGCCGCACCAATGCGTCCGGCTCGATCTCCATGGGATAGTCCCGTGTGTTGGACAGCAGGCCCGCACCAAAGTCGAAGATGGGGCAGTAGTCAAAGCCATCACCGCAGCGCAGCACAGCGATGTTGTTCAGATGCCGGTCCTCGTTGCCGAACAGCATATCCACCTCGAACAGCAGCGTCAGATAGGTGCCGAAGCGGTCAAGTCCCGTCAGCCGCTCAACCTGCTCCACCAACCACGCAAGGCGGCTTTGAAGATTGGGCAGGCGGTTTACCGCGGTCTGCCAGTCCGGGCCAACGCCTTTTCGCAGCAGTTCCGCAAGGGTCAGGATGGCCTCGCCCTGACGTAGAAAATTGGCACTGGAACAGCCGTTGCGGGTATGACCGTGGACTTCCAGCCGCTCCATGCGGTAGGTCACATAGCGAAAGCCCAACGCGTCGGTATTGGTTTGTGCCAGCAGCGCAGAGGTCACGGCTTCAGCCAGTCCCTCATAGCCGAACAGATCCAGCTTATACCAGCGGCCATCTGCCAGCCATTTTTCCTGATTGCCCTTAGACGAGGTTTCCGCGATGCGGCTTCCCGTTGTCAGTCTGATCGACATATTCAGCCCTCCACAATTTTGATCCAGCACGAATCCTCTGCCATGCGCCCTTCGGTCTTGCGGATGATCGCCAGCGGGTCATAGCAGTCCAGTCCCAAGTCAGACAGGTAATATTTCAAACCGTCCCGCTCCTGCGGCACACAGCGGTCTTTCAAGAAGATTTGCAGATCGTCCCATGTGGGCTTGCGGTTCACGCCGAAAGCGGTGGAAAGGGGAGAACTGGCCTCGTTTTCGATGGCAAGTTGATGAGTGGTTTGGTCAGCGCAGATCTTCGTACAGAGCTTATTCCCATCGTAGTAGTACAGGATCAGGAGGGCGTGAGCGCTGCTTCGGGCATTGGCCAGAAAGACATCGTAATCAGACACGGCAGGGCGGCGGATGGTGATGCTTTCCCCATCGAATTGCAGCGTTACGGTGCGGCTGTCCTCAGAGATACCAAGGGCCTTCATCCAAGCAGATGGCAGCGCCACGCGGTAGCCATTGGCATCCGGACCGGCGTTTCCACCCGCCTTATTGATAAGAATATTTGCAGTTCGTTCCTCGTGTAGCACGGTCATTCACCTCAAAAGTTTCTCACAATTATTATATCTATTGGACACCAATAAATCAAGAAGTTAATTTTACAATAGCATTGTCACGAAAATGAAACCGCTATACAGAAGCTGCTTTCGCAAGCATAGCATTTGGCCGTCCAAATGCGCTTGTTAGGGGAAGCAATTCCCCTATAACCCTTTATGAATTGAAAGGAAAAACGATCATGAGAAAACGACCAATCAAAATATCGCTCCGTTTGAATGAGCAGGAGCATGAACATTTGAAACAGCAGGCTATGCTCTCTGGCTTCCCAATGGAAGTATTCCTCCGTGCGCTGATCTCCGGCATGAACCTCCGATCCCGACCACTCGCTGAATACGCCGAAATCCGGCGTCAACTCGCCGGCATTGGAAATAACATCAATCAAATCGCTCATGTTGTCAACACCCGCGGCTTTGCCACGAAGGAAGACATTGCCGCAGTCACGACAGCACAGCGGGTGATCTGGCAGATCGCAAAGCGGCTTTGAGATAGCTTATTCCAAGATATATGCCGTCTGAACAAGGCCAACGACAAAAAGCAGAGCGCGCAGCCTCCTTTCTCAAGGCTGCGCGCCCGTTTTTGTTATATCGATCAATTCCCGCTTCTGGGACGCAAGCATCGAAATATTGCTTGTGGATACAACGTTTTATGGTATAATTACTTTGTAGAATTGTAGGCGGAGCGGTCAGCGAGCTTGAAGGCTTATCGAAGGAGTTGGTGTGATGACAAAGTACGGAATTGATTCAACGGTTATTCACCAAATCATTAATCTGGCAAATAGGCATTACATCCAAACGGTGATTCTCTTCGGCTCCCGCGCGCGAGGGGACTTCCACCGCACAAGCGATATTGATTTAGCTGTGCAGGGAGGCAATGTATGCCGTTTCAGACTGGATGTTGAGGAAGAAACGCATACATTGCTGACCTTTGATGTGATAGATTTATGTTCTGATTTGTCCCCAGAATTGCGGGAAGCCATCAGCAAGGAGGGAGTATTGCTCTATGAAAAAGTTTGATAACTACCGTAAAAATTTAGACGTTCTGCGGCGCTCAGATCAGCAGGATCTCAACAATGAATTTATCATTAGCGGCATCATTGACAAGTTCTCCATTCAGTTTGAATTAGGTTGGAAGGTCTTAAAAGAATTGCTGACTTATGAAGGCATCAGTGCAGCTAAGACAGGCTCCCCGCGTGAAATTATCAAGCAGGCGTACCAGTATTACCCTTGCATAGAGGAAGATGTGTGGCTGGATATGCTGTCCCAGCGCAACAATATGGCGCACATTTATGATGGAAATGCCGCAAAGGAATTGGCGTCGGAGATCATCAGACGCTTTATTCCGGCCTTTGAAAAGCTGGAAAAAAGCATTTGCGAGCGATACGCCGATCTTCTGGATACGCTCTGAGAAACTATTTTACAAACACATGGAGGCCCACGATGGCACTTGAAAATAAACTTGGCATCACCAACTCCGCCGAGCTTGCCCGCGAGGAGGAACGGATCAGCAAGAAGAAAGCCGTAGAACTGTTTGAAAGCGGCTCTCTGGACAAGCTGGCACCCGGCAGATTCGCGTCGCTGCAAGCCATTCATAAGGCGCTGTTCGAGGATATTTATGACTTTGCTGGTGAACTGCGCACGGTGAATCTGGCAAAGGGCAATTTCCGCTTTGCGCCGCTGATGTATCTGGAGGCGGCGCTTGGAAACATCGACAAGATGCCCCAGTCCACCTTTGACGAGATCATCGAGAAGTATGTGGAGATGAATATCGCCCACCCGTTCCGAGAGGGCAACGGCCGCAGCACCCGCCTGTGGCTTGACCAGATGCTGAAAGCCGGTATCGGACAGGTGGTGGATTGGAGCAAGGTCGATAAAGAGGACTACCTACTGGCCATGGAGCGCAGCCCCATCAAGGACGTGGAGATCAAGGTGCTGCTGAAAGCGGCCCTGACCGATGACGTGAACAGCCGTGAAGTTTTTATGAAGGGCATCGACCACAGCTACTATTACGAGGGATATATGACCTTCAAGGCGGAGGAACTGTAAATCATATGAGATAGCCGGGAGGGACAAACGGTGAATAAACGAAAAAAATATTTGATATTGGCTATCATAGTAGTGTGCGCCTTTGCCATTGTCGGACCTCTCATTATTAATGAGTGTTATAAGTCAAATAGCGGATATATTACATTATGGTCGCCTGCAGATATGCTTGCTTACTACGGCGTAGTGCTTGGCGCATTAGTAGCTATTATTACAGTAGTCGTTACAATCGGATTCACACGCAAGCAAATTCAAATGGAGAATTTCCTAAAGCAGGAAAATGAAAAGTGGACGAAAATAGAGGCAATCTTTGCAAATGCTATCGATAAAATTAATCCGATGCATCCGCTAATCGAAACAATGGATACCGGAATGAAAGACCCTGTTGCAGCAATAACTACATTTCAAAAATATAGAATGATGTGCAAAATCGCTTTGGATCAATTAAATGCACACTTATGTGTAAATGACTATCCAAAAGTCAAGAAGTTGATTGATAGTATCTGCAATGCTACAGAAATATTCGACAAAATTTCAGACGGAGAGATCCAAGCATATTCGTCTCTGCGTGACTATTCCAGTCTTGCTGTTGTAAAAGAGACACTTAAAATTGAAAAAGAACATCCCGGCACTTTTCCAGCAGAAACAATTGCTTTTGACTATGATGTTCTCAAAAGAACCAACGGGTTGCATCTGGATGATTTAAGTAAGAGAATTGCGGAACAAAATCAGCAACTCGTAAATGCGTACCAAGAAATGTATCGTCCTTTACTTCAATTGAAAGGAAGCATTTTTTCAAAAATTTATAGTGAAACAGGCGAAAGCGCCGACAATATTTTGGATTTCGAAAGGAAGAATCAGTAATGCCGACCTCGATGAGCTCGGTAGCGATGTTGATTTCAGCTTCCAGATCCGGAAGCTCACTCTCAAGTGCCGTGGTGTCGAGGCTTCTTGAAAGGACCTGATCGTATATGGCTATAAACTGTTCCTTCTGGTCGATCACCTGATTGGCGGCCCGGAGGAACAGTTCTTTTATTTCATCCTCGGTGAGCGTCGGAGTGGCGCATTTCTGGCCGTCGAACTTGTGATTACACTGCCAGATAACCTTCCGGTAGGCGTCGTTGCTGTACAGACCTTCAGCCCGTACCAGCTGCCGCAGTCTCCGCACTTGACCTTACTGGAAAAGATGCTGACCGAGCTCTTGCGGTTCCGGCCCTTGGTGCGGGTAGTCATCAGTGTCTGCACCATCTCGAAGGTCTCCGGATCGATATCCATAAGGATGGATTCCGCAGACGGTGCGTCATCAGCCAGCGTATCGCCAAGGGTAAGCTCGTCGTCCTCGCCGCTGATAGGCGTATCGATGGAGACCTTCTTACCGGCAGCGTAGAACGGGCAGCCGGGGCAAACGCCGTCGCACTTCCAAAGCTGGGCCTTGGTGCAGCGGCACTCGCCGTTCTGTTGAGCGTGGTAACGGGTGTTCCAGATGGGCTGATAGTAGGCCCTGTAAACTTCCTCGCTGACCTCGATGGGGGCCCCGTCGACCGGGATTAAGTACTTCTTGTCTTTGCTTTGCATGAAAATTTCCTCCGTTCGATTTGCTTGGAACGGAGGAAACCTTAATGGTCAGCTGTAAAATGGGTATAGAAACCTAACCACAGTCCCGACGGAGATTCCTCCGTTCCGGTCTGCAGCTTCCCGCTCAAAAGGCAGCTGTTGATATTTACTTGTGCCGTCAAGCACCGTTGAGCCACCGGTGATCAGTCGGTGCGGTGCCTAACGGTGAGCAGTTTTCTGTCATGCTCAGGACGGTCTGTTAGTCGAGATCCGTTTCAATGGCGTACAGTTCGCTGAAAACATCAGGCAGGTCACTGGAGCGAAGATCCCAAGTGCCGTGTGCGCCGTAGCGTTTGAAAACAGATTCAACTACTGCTGAGCCCAACTGAGACTCGATGGCAGCAGCGGTGTTTTCAATATTCACGATCCAGTTTTCACGTTCACGCTTTGTCACTGCTTGTCCCTCCTTGTCAGGTTCAGCTTCCTAATCCGGATAGTAGGCTGTTGATGGTACCGGTCTCCCAGCTCCGGATCGTTCATGGCCAGTGAACGAGCTGAGAGCCGGTTGTTGCAGAATGTCGAATAATCAAAAGTAAGTTTGTGTCGGTTTGCGCCTGCTTTCGCCCCATAGTATTGATTTTTGGGAGCAAATGTGATATAATTTAATATCAAGGTCCATGGTCCGACGGCTCAAGCTCTCTCATCTCCGCCATCCACTAATAAGATACCAAGTTGAAAAAGGACTTCCTATGAGCGCAAGGACCGTGAAAAAAGGACTTTCAGGACTTTTGATAGGACTTTTCAGAAAGGGGTGATTTGCATAGATTTCGCTCATTTTTGCAAAGGAATATATGGCTCCGTCGAAGGAGTGGCAAATCAGGACTCCTTCGTCATGGAGGTCTTTAAGGCGGCAGGGAGCAGCTATGCTTTCACGAAAAAAGGTGCCTACAGCTCATCTAACTACGGGGCCAAACTATTCAATGGCGGTAAGCCCTTGTCGAAGAAGCATAGGGACTCTTTCCCAGATCCGATAAACACGACCGGCCTTGCGAAGTACCTGTCGGAGCACATAAAAAAAGCGTCCGTTAGAACCGTGATGAACTACTTCACGATCCCTACGGACGCAGATATAAACATTCCGGCTTTGGCGAAAGCCCTCACAGACCAGCTTCAGATAATCATACACGAGCCGGATTCTGATGCCGACATCATTGCGACGAACTATCAGCAGTATTTGTCGCAGCCGGAAACGGACGAGCCGCCATTCCATAAGCCGCTCTATGCTGGAGATGCTTTCTGGATTGAAACGGCACCTGCCGACCGGCGACATGAGGTTGATTTTTACGAGCATTTCACCCACACATGGGAGCTACTTAACTCCGGCAAGGTCGCATGGACGGGCCGAAGGCTTATCTGTATAAACGAGGATTCTATCACTCCTTGTGCCATGCAGCTGTCAATTGACATACCGGATACGGCTCCAAATGAACGAGCTGTTGTGTCGGTTGAATTCGATGCCCGTGGCAACGAGGATACTTTTGAAAGTCAATGGGTTATGGTTGATAAAAACAATAAAGAGTGCTACCCGAACTATTCAAGCCCATTCAATGTAACGATTGTAGTAGAGAACAGGACATTTAAGAAATCTGGAGGTAACTAAATTGGGTAACGAGAACATTGAAAAATGGTCAACATTGAAAGAAGTCCAAGCATACCTTGGCGTTGGCAGAGAAACCATTTTGCAGTGGATCGCTAAAAGAAATATGCCAGCCTATAAAGTGGGTAAGCTGTGGAAATTCAAGCTGTCAGAGGTGGACGATTGGATTCGTTCCGGCGGTGCTGCTGACGACAAAGTTGATGATAAGGAAGATAAGGCCGAATGAGTCCGTTTTTTTGGGACAGCACATTTGGTACGATCATAATGGCTTAATGCCGAATTCAGTGTCAAGAGAGGAAAATCTATATGGACAATCAGGTGCATAATTCAATAGTTAGCTTTATCCCGGCAAGGACGACACCTTTGTTCTGGACTTTGCCAATAAGACGTCCGTAATTGAGGAGTCATTCTCCAAGTATTATCGGACCACGATTCTCTCCGGAGAAACCGACCCGAACAAGCTGTATGACTTAATCACCGTCATGGAAGACTATCAGGTCTACAGCAATGACGATGTAGAGAGACTGGTTGACCTGTTCCTGAACGGTGCAGAGCGAGATCGCCTCAATCCAACACTGGATGCTTGTACGGCGGTATATAAGCAGCTCGAAACAGACGATCAGATTAAATTCAAGAGTGTCGCAAAGTCCTTTGTGCGTACATACGGCTTCCTCGGAGCCATTCTACCTTACGGAAACGTGGAATGGGAAAAGCTCTCCATCTTTCTGAATCCGCTGATACCTAAACTGCCGTCGCCTCGTGAAGACGACCTGTCAGAAGGCATCTTGAGCACCATTGACCTTTCGAGCTACCGCAATGAGGCCCGTGAAATGATCTCCATCCGCTTGGAAGATCAGGATGCTGAAATTGCGCCTGTTCCTGTCGGAAAGACTGGCCATATTGTGGAACCGGAAATGGATCTGCTTTCTCGGATTATTTCTGACTTCAACGATATGTTTGGCACCATCAACTGGAATGACGCCGACAATGTCCAGCGGCAGATTCTCGAAATACCTGCAATGGTGTCCAGAGACAAGAAGTATCAAAATGCTATGCGCAACTCTGATGAGCAGAGTGCCCGTTTGGAAAGCGAACGTGCTCTGCAGCAGGTTATATTTGCGATCATGGCAGACAACATGGAGCTTTTCAAACAGTTCCAAGATAATCCATCCTTTAAGAAGTGGCTTTCCGATCTGGTATTCAATCTTACCTACAATCCAGAAGGCAAAGAATACGTGATGCCGGGGCCGGGAGAAAAAACCGTCGCCTACGATTCTCCAACGCAGGAAACTTTGATGGTTGCTGAAGACCCTGCTACATATGGCGATAAAAAGGATGAAGAGTAAACTGTAACAAGGTGGAGAATGCAATGAATGATTCTTTTGACAAGACTATAAGCGGAGGTAAGTTTGACGAGGTTTTTACTGAGGTGTCTCACTCTGAGACCCTTGGCTTAAAAAACCCGGAACAACTGCGCCTTTTTCACCTCAACGTCAATAACAATGCATTCTCCTCCGATAAGCTTGAAGTGTTTCTCAGGAAGAACATCGGTCAATACGTTTTTTCTCGTGCTCAGATCGAGAACTATCATGTTGAGGGCGATGTGTACAGCGTAGGAATGGATGCCATCGACATCATGAAACGCAACGGGGCTCCGGGTCAGAAAGGCACCGGCAATGACCTCGGTGAAATCATGCTATATGTGTTTTTAGAGCAGGTTCTGGGAGCTCCCAAAATCATGAGCAAGGTAGAGCTTCAAACCGGAGCAAAACAATATGACAGTAAATGTGACGGAATACATCTTCTCTCGCTGGAGCAGGCTTTCGGCATGCCATACTACCACATGGTGTTTGGCACCTCCAGCATTGTGGGTGATATGAAAAAAGCTGTTGACACTGCCTTCGACGCCATTGTTGAGATCGAAAAGCAAAGCACACAGGAGCGCACTCTTGCTGAAAACACGGTATTCAGCAAGTCCTTTGATAAAGACACGGTTCAGAAAATCAAAGACCTGCTTATTCCGAGTAAAGGACAGTCGATCCCGTATGATACAGCCTATGGCGGTTTCCTTGCGTATAATCTCGGTCTCAATCCTGCTAATTACAGTGCGGTAGACTTCCGACGTGCACTGACTCAGAAAATGGATACAGATATTCGCAATCATGCGGCATATATAGCCAGCAAGATTAATGCCCTTGGCCTCGGAAACCACTCGTTTTATTTCTACATTCTGCCACTCAACGATGCAGATGCTGAAAAAACACAAATCATGGACCGTGTGATGAATGGGGGTGGCAGACCTTGAGCAATCAAATACTGCATAACCTTGGCGATGCCATTTTCGGGGACATTGACAACAATCCCTTCCTGAATGAACTCTACGACGACATCCTTTATAACTATGCCATCACCAAATTTAACCTCACTGATAAACGGCAGATGCGGGAAATTGATGTGGTGTCGGCCTTGCGGTTTGCCGACTTGCTGTCCAAGTCGACAAATGCGATGAACCGGGACAAGCATAAAATGTGGGCGCAGGAGATAATCATCCTGCTGTATTCTCTGTACCCGGACAATTCTGATGTAAAGTTCTATGCCGGATCAGTGTTCGCAAACACCGGGAACTATCAGGCAAGAAAGATGATCGATAGCGACTTTTACGGCACGACTGCATTAGAGCGTTTCTTCGCTGAATACCAGAATGACTATTTGACAATTCCTGCAGCACCAGAACTTCGGTTCTTTGGCGCACAGAAAAATGCCTACGATCACCTTTCGGATGATCACTTCAGTTACTCCGGCCCGACATCTATGGGGAAGTCCTTCCTTATGCGAATGTACATCAAGGACCAGATACAGCATGGAGTCAAGATGAACTTTGCCCTGATTGTACCAACAAAGGCACTGATCAATGAGATCTACAAGCAGGTCATTGACGAGGACCTTAAAAACCTTTTGTCGGAGCACAATTATAAGGTGGTCACCGCCGCCGGGGATATCGCTTTGGAGGGCAAGCATAACTTTATACTTGTGCTGACTCCGGAACGACTGTTATATCTGCTCATCAGCAAACCGGATTTGCAAATCGACTATCTATTCATCGATGAAGCGCACAAACTGTCCGGAAAAAATAGCCGTGGGCCGTTCTACTATAAAACCGTGGATATGCTTCTCAAAAGGAAGAAGAAGCCGCACTTCGTCTTTGCCTCACCCAACATTCCAAATCCAGAGGTATATCTAAAGCTGCTGACAGACATCGAAACCGACGGTGACGATAGCCACCTTCGTTCCACTTTTTCACCGGTGGCCCAGATTAAGTTCAGCATCGACCTCAATAATTTCACAGTCAGTGTATATAACGACCATACCGGTGAATTGGATTACCTTGCGGAGATCAAAGACAGAAACGCTTCTCTGGTTTCGTTCCTTCTGATGTTTGAAAGAATAAACCGGGATCTTCCCTTTGAGCGAAAGCAGCAGACCATAGTATATTGCAACGGTAGAAATAAGGCGATTGAAAATGCGCTTGCTTTTGCAGATCAGCTTTCGGAAATTCAGGATAATGACCTGAATGCACTGGCAAGGGATATCACGAATGAAGTACACGGCGACTACTATTTGGCTCAGATTATAAAAAAAGGCGTCGCATATCATATTGGATACCTACCAGCTGCCATCAGAATGCGTATCGAGGACATGTTCCGTCGTGGCAAAATCACGACTATGTTCTGTACCAGCACCTTACTTGAGGGTGTCAATCTCCCAGCGGATAATCTGTTCATTACCGATAACAAGATTTTCCGAAAGGTGATGACGCCGGTTGACTTCCGAAATCTGATAGGACGTGTCGGACGCATCCGTTTCAACCTTTACGGGAATGTATTCTTCGTCTCGCAGGGTGAAAAGCTGAAACAGGAAGACTATGTGGACCTTTTGAAGAAAGAGGTCCCGAAGCAAACGCTTTCTATCGAGGCTGGACCGAAGAGCCTAACAAACGCCGAAAAGAAATATGTCGTCGAGGCACTACTACAGGGCAATATTGAACTCGTAAAAAGAAATGACGCACAGTCAGAGGAAGCCTATGTAATGATGCGTAAGTTTGCCCTCATTCTTTTACGGGATATTATGCAGGACAACGACAGCCTTGTAAGGCGTGAGTTCTCTAATCTGCTGACACTCAAGGATGAAGCGAAAATACGAGAAGCCTTTACTGATCCGTTCACAGAACCGGATGATGATATCAACACCTCGGTGGATCAGACGAAAAACCTACGTGCCGCTATCGCAATGGGACTGAAATACCCTGACCGTGTAGATGGCAAGTTCAATTATGACGACGTTTTGGCTTTCCTTGAAAAGCTGAGTCGGATCTTCAAATGGGGAAAGTATGAGGCATCCACGCTCGGAAAGCCGACGCTTCTGCGTTGGTATGCGGTTGTTCTTATTCAATGGATGGAAGGTACCGGCCTTAGCAATATCATGAAAAAGGCACTGGAGTACCGGCAACAGCACCCTGATAACTTCTGGGTGAACCGAGGCCAGAAAGAATACTACGACGATGGACTCCGGCACCGCAATATCGTATTTGCCGACACCTTGGAGGTCATTGATAACATTGTGCTGTTCAGTATTTCAAACTACTTCCTTCGCTTCTCGAATGAGTATAAGACGATCCATCAGCTGAAGGAGTTTGATAACAACTGGTACGAATTTGTAGAATACGGAACGACGAATCCAATAACAATCCTTCTTCAGCGGAACGGATTCTCTCGTGAGGTATCCACATATATCCGGAACAACAAGGATGAGTTTATTATCGAAGGGCTGGATGGAAAATGGAATCTGAGCACGGCATTGCTTGAATGCTCAAATACTAACGCTCGAACAGAGGCGTCGAGTGTACGATACAACATGCCGGAATTGTTTGCAGAGAAGATATAAACCAATCAGGAGGAAGAGTTACCCGTGAAGAAGATTGAAGGTTCTCCTAAGAGCTTAAAGCAGCTTTTACAGAATACAAAGTACTCGATTCACTATTATCAGCGTGAGTATATGTGGCAGAGAAAACATATCGAGGAACTGATCGATGACCTTACATCGGAGTTCTTGGATTATTATGTTCCCGGTGATGATCGCAAAGATGTGCAGGACTATGGTGCATATTTCATGGGGTCCATTGTTCTTGCTGGTCGTGAAAATGCAATCATAGACGGCCAGCAGAGATTCTCATCGCTGACGCTCCTGCTAATGTATCTAAATAATCGGCTCCGTTCACTTGGTCAGAACTATAGCATGATCGAACAGATGATTTTTTCTGAGGCGTACGGAACTAAATCCTTCAATATAAATGTTGAGGATCGAGCTGATTGCATGAATGCAATTTTTAATGATCAGTCGTTTGACACGACCAATGTCGGAGAGTCCGTGAAAAACCTCTATGGCAGATATACCGATATCATTGATGTTTTTCCCAATGATGATATTACTGACAACATGCTCTTGCATTTCTGTGACTGGCTGGCCGAGAAGGTGTTCTTTATAGAGATTGTGGCCACCACAGAACAGGATGCCCATAAA
The DNA here is from genome assembly GCA_900550165.1 of uncultured Eubacteriales bacterium. GTDB lineage: Bacteria > Bacillota > Clostridia > Oscillospirales > Oscillospiraceae > Hominicoprocola. The sequence continues at coordinate 1,903 of URQY01000001.1, read as the reverse complement.
GTCTTTGTAACCATGAACGATAGAGGTCTGAGTCTCACATCAACAGAAATGTTGAAAGGATACCTACTATCAGAGATAAAGGATGATTCCAAGCGTGAAAAACTCAATAATATTTGGAAAGACAAAGTTCTCTCCCTCAAAAAAGACGACGATAAGGGAGATGAAACATTTATCAAAGCATGGCTAAGAGCTCAATATGCCGAAACCATCCGTGAAACGAAAGCCGGTGCCGTGAATCAGGATTTTGATATCATTGGTGGTTCTTTCCACAAATGGGTACGTGATGAGCGAGACAAGCTCGGCCTATCCACAACAGATGATTTTGAGCTCTTTATTATGAAGTTTTCTAAATTTGCGGATGTTTACAGGAAAATCCGTGAAGCTGAGAACACATTTGCAGAGGAAACAAAGTATATCTATTACAATGCACAGGTTAATTTTACGCTTCAGCCGCAGTTGCTACTGGCTCCTATTTGTTATGAGGATACGTGGCCGGTTATCATTGAAAAGATGAATTTGGTCGCTCGATTCATTGATCTGCTGATCACTGCCAGAGTAACGAATTATAGGTCTGTAGACTATAGCACTATCAAGAATTACGTGTTTAACGTAACAAAGAATATTCGTCGCTGTTCTATTGATGTGCTGAAGGCTCGTTTGAAAGCTCAATCTGACAACCTCGCATATGATCCGGCAGCAGCCCTTCCTGAGCTGCGTTTGAACAGCTTTACCAAGAAATACATCAAGAATATGCTTGCTCGCATCACGGGCTATATTGAGGAGCAGACCGGTGTAGCTTCGAATTACTGCAACTACATGAATACGCAGACAAAGAATCCATTTGAAATCGAGCATATTATCACGGACCATTACGAGTGGTTTACCAGCGAATACTCCGATCAAGAAGAATTCAGACGGTGGAGAAATAGCTTCGGCGCACTATTACTTTTGCATAAGAGCATCAATGCCAGTCTGAATGACTCAAAATATGATTACAAGCTCTCGAAGTATTGCTCCAATGAAGGAAACATTTATACCGAGTCGCTGGGTGATCAGGCCTATCAGAATAATCCAAAGTTCAAGAAGTTTATTGCTGACAATGGTCTGGGCTTCAAGCCTTATGCACAGTTCGGAAAAGCAGAAATCACTGAGCGAATTCAGCTTCTTGTTCAGCTTGTTAATCTGGTGTGGAATGCGGAGATGTTTGCATGATGGAGCTTATAGAAGATGTTTTTATCCGCTGTGGTAGATGCGGGAAGATTACCGGAATACACAAAGAAGATTTTGATTTTGAGTCCTATGTATATGATCGTGGCGATAATAGGATGGGTGAAGAAATCGAATTCCGTCACGAAAGATACATTGAATGTGATCAATGCGGGAATGAAATCTCCTTCAGAATATCTGGCTACGAGTATCCTATAGGTGCATTCAACTATGAAGATAGCGAAATAGCTGGGGGTCGGTTTGAGGAAGAACCGCACATGGGAGTCATATATAGCCGAGATGATTTTGACCCCGATGATGCATACCCTACATTTACACGAGTGGAGCAAATCATCATGGACATCGCCCAAAACCGTGAGTTGATCTATGACATCTCTCCCAGAGAGTTTGAGGCAGTTATCGAGCGGGTGCTTCAAGATGAGGGCTTTGAAACAAAGTTGACACAACAAACCAGAGATGGTGGTCGTGATATTGTCGCAACAAAGTATGAGGTGGGAAAGCCGGTCGTTTTCTATATAGAGTGTAAACGGTACGGACGCCAGAACTCTGTGGGTGTAAATATCGTTCGTTCTCTATATGGTGTTCAGTCGGCTGATCAAATAAATAAAGCGATTCTCGTAACAAATGGACATGTTACCCGTGGCGCTCGCAGATTTGTAGATGATCAGAATACGAT